>CAUJEY010000215.1 GCA_963169325.1 Bacteroidota bacterium | reverse complement strand
TCTGGTTATAATCGAACCCGGTGATCAAACGGCCGGACCGGTGTAACAAGGCTAATATCAAATGTTCGCAGTGTTCCTGGTCATATTTTCTTTCTTTCTCTATGCCTACCCAAACTAAGTTGGTATCGACCGGGAAAAATGAAAGCGGGCGGGTGCTGGAAGGTTTAACGATAAACCGCCCGGTTTGGTCAATCAGCCCATACAAGCCGTCTTTCCGTACCATGGCGACAGGGTGGTCAAAAGTAGGGTACACTCGGGTATACTCATCAGTATTCAGGAGTCTTAGATAGATTTCGGCAGGCAGGCGATGACCGAACAACCCGGCTTCCGTAAATTGAGCCGCGATAACCAGATTGCCGCCCCGGCGGGCATACCCCCAGAAATTGCCGTCGCGAAAGGGGATCAGTTGGGGCAGGGTATTCCGCCTTTGCGCACAGACGGAGTGGGCAAAAAGCAGAGCCAATAAAACGGGAAGAATACGTAAGGGCATAATGCGAATGGGTTAAATACGACGCAAATATTCGGCGTTATTCGGATGGCCCGCCAGTCTTTGATTATTTGGCCCGGATGTTTGATTATTCGATTTATTATAAATAGTATTCGGTTGGTACCGCTCGCCCGTGAATGCCTTTCAGTCGGCTTTTCGCGCTAAAGTTAGCGCACAAGTGCGCACTAATAGCAATACCACTGAATACCGGCTGTGCATAATCCGCGAATCTACCCAGTCTCCCCTTTTCTTTCCCCCACGCGCTTGTCATCCCGCAGGGAACCGTCCACTCTACGCCTTTCATTCTCACATTAGGTGCTGTGTTTACGCTACGCCTTTGCTTTAAAAGCCTTCCGTCAGTTTTTCGAAGAAATCTTTCGGCCCCCCAAGGGAACCGTCTGCTCTACGCCTTTGCTTATCACATTAGGCGCTGTGTTTACACTACATTTGTTTTAAGATTTATACCTCGCGCCGCCAAATTTTCAGCATCAGACCGGGCAATGGGGGGCTTACAAGTCGCTTTAGCCCCTTCTTGACAAAATTTATTTCACGCAAAGGCGCAAAGACGCAAAGTAAGAGAGGAACAAGGCTTGTGTATTTTACGTAAAATAAAAAGGTTTAGCCCCTCTTACTTTGCGTCTTTGCGCCTTTGCGTGAAATATTCTTGAGTTGACTTTTGGGCCTCTTATTCATGCTAAAAACTTGGCGGCGCGAGGTATAAAGCAAAAGCGTAGAGTGGACAGTTCCCTTCGGGAAGACAAGCGCGCGGGGGGAAAGAAAAGGGGGGGCGCGGATTACGCACAGCCGGCACCCGGTGATAAAGCGGTTGAAAAAAGGTGTCGTTTCAACTGTTTTTCGAGATGTTGCCTGCTCGTGCCTCGCAGACTACACCTCAAAACCAGGTAGATCGTACAAACCGAGAATTGCTGGCGTTCTTTCCCAAAAATTTCAAATTTTTGCCATACGTTTGCCCTGCCAATTTTCCTGCTAATCCTTCCTTTCCCTCGTATTTCCCCGCCGCAATCTCTGGTTTCAAATAATACGTTAATCGTTTTACCGGGCAAAAGAAACGCCGGCAAAGGCCGTTTACTGCCCGACCAGAACAAATGCTAAACCCATCCCATGGCAAAACGTTTTTACATGCTCCGCCGTCAGGCCGCTCAATGCTTTTCTTTTTGCGCGCTGGCGCTTTTCTTCAGCAGTTTACCCGTTTTTTTGTCCGCCCAAACCATCGCTGAAATTTGCGATAACGGCATCGACGACGACGGAGACGGCCTCATCGACTGCTACGACCAGGACTGCACCTGCACCGGGCAATGCGACGACTTTTACTACACTACCTGCAACGCCGACTGCTTTTTCCTGCCTTCCTGCGATTCTATCGCCCTGGGAATCCAATGGGTCGGCCAGGCGGAAACCGGCACCTATTCTACCCTGGTAGCCGGCGATATGGACGGCGATGGTATTCCCGAAATCGTGACGAGTCGCGTGGAAGGCACCGAAATTTATATCATCGATGGCGCTACGGGCGCAACGAAAATCCAGATTGCCAGTCCGACCACACTGCCGGGCGGTACCACCCCTGCTATGGCCGACCTCGACAATGACGGCTTCGGCGAATTTGTGATTGTGGGCAACGACCGCCTCCTGCGCTGCTATAGCCATACCGGCGCGATTCAATACACCAGCACCATACAGGTGGGTCACGACGGCAGTTATAACTATTCTGTGCCCAATATTGCCGATTTCGACCACGACGGTTTGCCGGAGGTTAACATCGGCAACCAGGTGTTCAATGGTCAAACCGGCGCCCTGCTGGCCTCGGGCGGACCGGCGGTTTCTGCCGGCGAACATCCCGAACGTAAATCAAAAGGGTTTTCCTTCGCCATGCCGGTGGCCATCGATGCTTTGCCGGATAATTTTTGCCCCGACTGTGCCGGTCTGGAAATCGTGGCCGGCAACCAGGTGTTGTCCGTCAATCTCGTGACCGGTGTCGTGACGCCTGTAGTGACCGCCCCCGCATCGTTTACGGATGGGTACACCAGCATCGCCGACTTCGATCTCGACGGGGACCTTGACGCCATTGTTCAAGGAAAAAAGGGCACGCAAAACACGGTGTATTGCTGGGATATTCAAACCGGCGCCATCCTGCGGGAGTTTCAATTGCCCACCAACTGGCAGGACGGCGCTTCCCGCGTCAATATTGCCGACCTGGACGGCGACGGCGAACTGGAGATCAGTTTTGTGGAATTTCCCGCCTTGTACGCCCTGAACAACGATTTTACCCTGATGTGGTCGGTGAATGCCATCGACCCTTCTTCTATAACCTGCTCCAGCGTTTATGACTTTTGCGGCGACGGCTCAGCCGACGTCATCTACCGGGGCGTGAGTTTTTTGCAGGTGATCGAAGGCGCTACCGGGCAGGTGAAATGGCAGGACAACTGCCTGTCGGCCACGCACATCGAAAACCCGCTGGTCCTCGATGTGGACGGCGACGGCCAAACGGAAATCGTGATCGAATGCGGCACGAACGGTACGCCGGACTTCGGCACGGTGGTCGCCTACGAAGCCGTGGGCTTGCCGGGTATTTCCTCCCGCCGGGTGTGGAACCAGCACGCTTATTTCAATGTCAATATCAATGAAGACCTGAGTGTGCCGCGTATCCAGCAGAACCCGCATATCGTGGGCGACAGCCTCCGGGTCAACAGTTTTTTAAACCAGTTTTTCAACCCCACTTTCCCGGCCCCGGACGGCGGTCTGGTCACGCCGACCATCACTTGCGCCGGTGACTCGATCGATATTTCTTTTACGGTTTGTAATTACGGCGACAAAACACTGCCGCTGCAAACCCCCGTTTCGGCCTATCGCGGCAACCCGGAAACGACGGCGGCTATCTGGCTGGGATTATTGCCGCTGGGTTTCGACCTGTCGCCGGATAGTTGCCGCAACCTGACCCTGCGTTTGCCGCGTATAGCCAACGACTCGGTGTTTCTGGTGCTCAACGACAATCACTCGCGCCCGGCGCCGTTCAGTCTGGAACAGGATTTTCCGGTGACGGCTATCGGCGAATGTGCGTTTCTCAACAATATCGCGGCGGTTTATTTTGCTTACAATCCGGCCGTGCTCGACATCGGCCCCGATACGCTGATTTGTGATAATGCCACCGTTTTACTCGACGCTGCCGGCACAGACCTGGTATCCTGGGTTTGGCAGGACAATTCCGGCCTGCCAAACTTTTTGGCGCCCGATGCCGGCACTTATGCCGTCACGGTCACGGACATCTGCGGGCTCACACAAACAGATACGCGGACCATCGGCATCGATAGCAGCACGGTGGTGTCGCTTGGGGATGATCAGATCATTTGCCAGGGCGAAACCGTGGCGCTGGGGCAAAGCGGGTTTGATACCTATGCGTGGCAACCTGTTCCAGCGGTCAATTGCGCCGACTGTCCCGCTGTGGCAGCCGGGCCTTCCGCGACGGGTTTTGTGGTGCTTACGGCCAGTCTGGACAACGGCTGTTTCAGCGTCGATTCGGTGTATTTTCTCGTGTACGATACGTTTAATTATATCATTGATACCACGGTTTGTTACGGCCGGACGGTCGATTGGAACGGGGTAAGTATTGCGCCCGACAGCAGCCGGACTTTCAACCTGCAAACCGTTCAGGGCTGCGATTCCACGGTGACGGTGCGGGTAACGGGTACCACCGTCGGCACCTATCAAATAACGGTGGACACGTCGGTTTGTCTGGGTGATTTGTTGCCTTATAACGGATTTCTGTTGCAGCCCGGCGAAGAAAAGACCTTTTTTCTCACAGCCATCACGGGTTGCGATTCCACGGTGCTGGTACGGGTAATGCCCAAGGATACCTTTGCCACGGCAGAAAATTTAGTGATTTGTTCGGGCGAAACGGCGGTTATTTTCGGGCAACCCCAAACGGCGTCCGGCGTGTTCCGGCAAACCTTTACCGCCCGGAATGGCTGCGATTCCACACATACCGTGCAACTAACCGTGTTGCCGCCGATCCAGATCGCCATCGACGCGACGCCTACCTGCCTCAACGAAACGGCGGGCATTCTGACGGCCGCGGTGGGCGGCGGAACGCCCGGTTATACCTATCAGTGGAGCATACCGGGTCAAACACAGGCTACTGTAAATAACCTGGCTGCCGGGAATTACAGCCTCACGGTAACCGATACCCGTAACTGCACAAACTCCGCTTCGGCGCAGGTGCCGGCTTATCCGCCGATCCAGTTTTCAATAATGGCTGATTCGGTGCAATGTTTTGGTGAAAATAACGGCGCCATCACGGCCACCGGAACGGATCCCGCGCTGACGTACAGCCTCGACGGCAATACCTATACTCAAAATAACCAGTTCGCAAATCTTACGGCGGGCCAATACACTGTTTTTGCCCAGGATATCAACGGTTGCATCGAGACGCAGGATATTGCCGTTTCCCAACCGCCGGAAGTCGTGCTGAGCCTGCCCGATGATCAGACCGTCCTGCTGGGCGATTCCATCCAACTGAACATCATCTTGCCCAACGCCGACCTGGTGCAGTACGCCTGGGAAAACCCGGCCTACCTGAGTTGTCTCGACTGTCCGAACCCCATCGCCAAACCCTTGAGCGACATCCGTTATGTGCTCATCGTGACCAATGCGAGCGGCTGTTCCGCCACCGACGACATGTACCTGACCGTGGACCGGCAGTTGCTGGCCTATATTCCCAACGTGTTCGCCCCCGATGCCCGTGCCGACATCAACGGGCGGTTCACCATGAGTTTCGGGCCTTCGGTGCAGCGCATCAAATCGCTGCGCGTCTTCGACCGCTGGGGCTCGCTGGTGTACGAGGCCCTCGATGCCGCACCCAACGACGACAACCGGGCCTGGGACGGTAAAACCAAAGACAAAGCCGTGTTGCCCGGCGTGTACGTGTGGGCGCTCGAACTGGAACTGGTGGATGGGCTGCTGGAGCGGAAGAGCGGGGAGGTGACGGTGGTGCGGTGAGTGATAATCAAGTCTTCTTGACTTTATCGCGTACTCTTTCGCGGTAGGGTATTTCAAAGGCGGGGGTAAATGTGCCTCGATTTTTGGTTTCTTTAAAACCGCAATCTACCCTGACCCGGGTGTCATGCTGTAAGCATCTGCTTAAACTTGTAGCTCGATTTTAAGCAGATGCTTACAGCATGACACCCGGATTAAGAAAGATTCCGTTTAAAATGGAGGCATATCGCCCCTGGCGATTGAAACACCCTATGCTTACAGACACCCGGGCTAATAGATTTTTGCCGTGCGCGGGTCTTACGACCCCGCACATGAAGTGCGCGGGTCTACTACCCCGTACATGGCATCTTTACCATATCTTCGCTCTGCTAAAAGGAGAACAATATGTACTTATCCACCCAGCAAATGTTGTACGATCTGTACTTCACCACTGCCACGGTGAAAGACTGGAAGCATCTGTTCCAACCAGATAAGTACAAAGACCTGATTGCTGGAAGTTTGGATTACCTGTCCCGAGAAGGCTCTTGCTGGGTGTATGCCTTCGTGGTCATGCCCAACCACTTTCATGTCGTATGGGGTATGCGGTATCCCGATATTCTGGCCTATACACAACAACGGATGCTCAAGTTTATCGCTCAGACCATACGCTATGACCTGCGCGACCACCACCCCGAGGTGTTGGGACGCTTTCGGACAGACCGAAAGGACAGGCAGTACCAGTTTTTCAAAGACCGGCCGCTTTCTATTCCGATTTACACGGACAAGGTGGCGCTGCAAAAAATCAATTATGTTCACCACAACCCGACCGCGGCAAAGTGGAATTTGGCTGCCACGCCAGAGGAATACAAGTGGTCGTCCGCCGCTTTTTATGCCACTGGAGATGCCCAATGGCCATTTTTAACCAATTTTTGGACAATGGAAGGTGGGTACGGGAATGATAGTGCGGGGTCAGGTGCGGGGTCGTAAGACCCGCGCACGGCAGCAAATTCAAGTGCGGGGTCGTAAGACCCGCGCATGGCAGCAAATTACCTCCCGCAAGCTGTCATGTCGACTGAAAGGAGACATCTGATTTAAGATGGCAAGTAATATTTTAGTCACTTCCCACATCCTCCCACACCGCCCCATTTTCTGCAACATCTTTTCCCACCCGCTACCACAAGCCACGCCGGCGCTACCTGAAAACGCCTGCCTCCAGGCCGAATTCCACCTGTTTTTCCCGATTTCGCTCCTTTTTCTGAATTTTTGATTTGTCGGATAACTGACGAAGATGCACAAACGGCATTTTGGCGTCGAATACTACTATTTTTTAAAGTGTTGAAAATCAAGATTTTAAAAATTGTTGTAAAAAAAATTTTACAAAAAAATCAAAAACAGTGTCAAGGAGTGGTAAAATGTGGTAAAATGGTTTACATTTGTGGCGTTAATAATGGGTAAAAAGTTGTCAACGCAGCTTTACCCGTTTAAATGTCCCTCTCATAGTGAAACTCATTGGCGAATTCCCGGTAGCCATTGACAACAAAGGCCGTTTGCGATTGCCCACGGCATTGTTACGTCAACTTGGCGAAAAGCCCTCCGACGCGGAGGGTTATGAATTCGTGCTGAACCGCGGCTTCGAAAAATGCCTCACCCTTTATCCGAAGCCCGTGTGGGACGACATTACTGCCAAACTCAACCGTCTCAACCGTTTCAACGATCGCAACCGTATGTTCTTCCGTTCCTTCTATCTCGGCGCCGCGCCGGTGTGGACGGATAGCGCCGACCGTATCCTGCTGCAAAAACCGCTCATGGATTACGCCGGCCTGAACGCAGAAGCCATTCTCATCGCCATGGATGATCGCATCGAAATCTGGTCGCCCGAGCAATACGAGGCTATGCTCAGCATCGACCCGAACGACTTTGCCGATCTGGCCAACGATGTCATGGGCGGCGGCGACGATGGGGTGGGGGACACTGAAGAATAGTTTGAAGTTTGAAGTTCGAAGTTTGAAGTTGCCGCTCAAGGTTGTTCAAACTTCAAACTTCAAACTTCAAACTTCAAACTAACGAAAATGTATCACGCACCCGCACTACTCACCGAATCGCTTGAAGCGCTGCAACTCCGCCCCGACGGAGTGTATGTAGACGCGACGTTTGGCGGCGGCGGACATGCGGCGGCAATATTAGAACGGCTGGGCGACAAAGGTTGCCTGTATGCTTTCGATCAGGATGAAGATGCCCGGGCAAATACTATGAACAAACCTTTTGCCGGTCATGCGGGCTTTCATTTTGTACCGGCGAATTTTCGGTTTTTGAAAAGACAGTTACGCGCGCTCGGCGTTCGAACCGGCTCCGTGGATGGTATTTTGGCCGATTTGGGTGTCAGCAGTCACCAATTGGATACGCCCGAACGCGGATTCAGTTATCGCTTCGACGCCGCGCTGGATATGCGTATGGACCCCTCTGCCGGGCAAAGCGCCGCCGATGTGCTCAATGAATACACGGCGGATGAGTTGCAGCGGGTTTTCAGTGAGTTCGGCGAAGTGCGCAATGCCCGTACGCTGGCGCAGGCCTGCTTGCAGTTCCGCGAAAAAGGTCGCTTTCGCACCACGTCCGACCTCACCGGTGTTTGTGATACCGTGATGATGGGCGAACGCTGGCGCTACCTCTCGCAAGTGTTTCAGGCCCTGCGCATGGAAGTGAACGACGAAACCGGCGCGCTGGAGGATTTTCTGCGCGATGCCCTGGAAATGCTGGCGCCGGGCGGCCGGATCGTGGTGATTGCCTATCACTCCATTGAAGACCGGATCGTGAAAAACTTTCTGAAAACCGGCAACGCAGAAGGAAAAGTTGTGCAGGATTTTTATGGGAAGATAGAACGGCTGTTTGATATTATTACTAAAAAGCCGATTGAACCCTCGGAGGCAGAAACAAAAGAAAATCCGAGAGCCAGAAGCGCCAAACTCAGAATCGGTATCAAAAAATAACTCAGAACCCCAACTCAAAACTCAAAACTCAAAACTATAAAATGGCAAAAGGTTTATTAAATACACTGAATATCAGCCATCACTCTACGGAGTGGGTATTCCGGAATTTTTCCTTTTTGCTTTTTTTGGGTTTTTTGGCGCTGGTGTATATCGCCAATGCCCATTTTGCTGAAAAAGGGGTGCGTGAAATTCAGTCCCTGCAAAAAAAAATAAAGGAGTTAAAATGGGAATACACCTCTATAAAAAGTGCAACCATGTATAAATCAATTCAATCCCAGATAGATGCCAGTTTGGAACCAGTGGGGTTGAACCTGGCAAATAAAGGTCCGAAAGTGATTGAAGTGAAGTGAAGGTTAGAAGGTTTCTGGTTAGAAGGTTCGAAAGTTGGAACCACCCTCAAACCAGAAACCTTCTAACCCTCAAACCAGAAACCTTCTAACCCTCAAACCAGAAACCTTCTAACCCTCAAACCAGAAACCATTTTTTTATGCTCAACATCAAAAACGAAGTCCTCGTACGTCTCTATCTGCTCGCAGCAGCGGTACTGTTCGTGGCGTTTGTCATTACGGGACGGTTGTACCAGCTTTCAGTGGTACAGGCGCCCAAATGGGAAGCGAAGGCCGACAGTCTGTTCCTGAAGTTTGTAGACGTACACGCCGACCGGGGCAATATCCTGGCCGACGACGGGAGTTTGCTGGCTACTTCGTTGCCGTTTTTTGATGTACACTTCGACGCCAAAGCAGAGGGGCTGACCGACGACATGTTTTACCAGAACGTCGATAGTCTGGCTTTTCTGTTGTCTACCTATATCGACCAGCAATACACCCCAGGGGCGTATCGCGACTGGCTGATCCAACTCCGCACGGCTGACCCCGAAACGCGCGGAATTCGTTACGTGCCCATCGCCAAAGATTTGCCTTACCAAAAAATGCTGTTGCTCAAGGATTTCCCACTCTTTCGCCTGGGTCGCTTTAAAGGCGGCCTGATCGTGGAGCAAAATCCGAGACGGGAACGCCCGTTCAAAATGCTGGCGCAACGCACCATCGGCTATGTGCGCGACGGCGCCCTGCCGGTCGGCCTGGAGGGCAGTTTCAACAATGTTTTGGGCGGCTCCCTGGGCAAGCAGCTCATGTTGCGTGTACCCGGCGACGTATATATTCCGGTAAACGACCTGGCGGAGATTGAGCCACAATCCGGCGACGACATCGTAACGACGCTCGATATCAATATCCAGGATGTGGCAGAAAGCACCCTGCTGAAAGCCTGTCGGGATCACGACGCCGACCACGGTTGCGTCATCGTAATGGAAGTAAAAACCGGCGCCATCCGTGCCATGGCCAATATCGGAAAAACCCCGGAAGGCTGGTGGGAAACCTACAACTATGCCGTCGGGGAGCGTGTGGAGCCCGGATCGATGTTCAAATTAGCCTCATTTATGGCTATGATGGAGGACGGCTACCTGGATGATTTTGACCTGAAAATCCCCGTCTATCAAGGAAAAGTAAAGTTCTACAAAGAAACATTGGTGGATGCCGTGCAGCACGGGCTCGACTCGATGAGTATTCGCGAGGTTTTTGCGAATTCGTCGAACGTAGGTACGGCTACCCTGGTTCAGCAATACTACGGCGATACGCGCAAAGCGGCGTCTTTCGTCCAACACCTGCGCGATTTCGGGCTCGACCGGCCGACAGAAATTGAAGTGGGTGGCGAAGAAGCGCCCACCATCAAAAACCCGAACGACCCGAAAAGCGAGTGGTCGGGTACTACTTTGCCGTGGATGAGCATCGGTTATGAGTTACTGGTGACACCCTTGCAATTGCTCACGTTCTATAATGCCGTGGCCAACGATGGACGTATGATGAAACCTTATTTGGTGCAACGTACGGAGCATCATGGTGAAATTTTGAAAGAATTTCGACCGGTGACGATCAATCGCAGCATCGCCAGTCGAAACACGATAAAAAAAGCGAAAGAACTGCTGGGCGGTGTGGTGGAGTTCGGTACGGCAAAGAACATCCGCACCGACCTGTATCAAATAGCCGGCAAAACCGGTACGGCGCAATTGAATTATCACAAGTTCAAATCGCGCGCAGGGATCCGCTATCAGGCGGGTTTTTGCGGATTTTTCCCGGCCGACAATCCGATTTACTCCTGCATCGTCATCATCAGCGAACCGAAAAACGGGTATCACGGCGCCGAAGCGGCTGCCCCGGTTTTCCGGGAAATTGCCGATAAATGCTTCGCACTCAAGGCCGAACTGCATACCCCGGTGAACGCGGCCGGCAAACCGAAACTTACCACCGCCAAAATGCCCAGCATCGACGCCGGCCAGAGAGACGATCTTAAATCGACCCTGCGTTGGCTCGGACTCGATTGGTACGGCGACCGCAAAGGACCCGAATGGGCTGTGCTGCGGTCGCGCAACGATTCGCTGCTCATATTGCCTCGTATCGTACCCGAAAAAACCGTGCCCTCCGTGGTAGGTATGGGATTGAAAGATGCGGTTTACCTGCTCGAAAACAGGGGCTGCCGGGTGAAAGCGAATGGGGTAGGGAAGGTGGTTCGGCAAAGTCTGGCGCCGGGTACAAGGGCCAATGGAAATACGACAGTTGTACTACATCTCGAATAAATAAACGCCGTGCTTCCGTGCCGCCGCAGTTAATTTTTTCACCGCGGCGGTGCGAAGACACGGCCATGAAAACACCTGAAATTGAAGACCCTCGCCGAACTCTTGCACTCCGTCCCGGACGTCCGTGAAATACACGGCGACACCGGTATCGGAATCAACAATCTCCGCTTCGACAGCCGCCTGGTGCAAGCCGGCGATTGTTTCGTGGCGGTGCGGGGAGCAACGTCCGACGGACACCAGTTCATTGACAAAGCGATAGAAAACGGAGCAGCAGCGATTGTGTGCGAGGAAATGCCGGGCCTCTTCGACGTCTCGAACGAATCCGGAATCCGGAATCCGGAATTCGTAATCGTCAAGGATTCCGCTGAAGCCCTCGGTCTGATGGCGGCCGCTTTCTATGACTATCCTTCCCGGGAATTGCAGGTGGTGGGTATCACCGGCACAAACGGGAAAACGACTATTACAACACTGCTGCACCAGTTGTACACGGCTTTGGGGTATAAAGCCGGACTGATCGGCACCGTAGAAAACCGGATCGGCGCCGACATAACGCCCAGTACGCACACCACCCCCGACGCGGTGAGCCTCCAGCAATTGCTGCGCCGGATGGCAGACGCCGGTTGTGCCTTCGTGTTCATGGAAACCAGCAGCCACGCGATCCACCAACGGCGCATCGCCGGGGTGGAATTTGCCGGCGCGGTGTTCACCAACCTGACCCATGACCACCTGGACTACCACGGCACTTTTGCCAATTACCGCGACGCAAAAAAACGCCTGTTCGACGATTTACCCAAAACGGCATTTGCCCTGACCAACATCGACGACCGGAACGGGCAATTTATGGTTCAAAACACCACCGCTAAAATCCGCACCTACGGACTGAAAAAACCGGCGGATTTTAAAACAAAAATTATTGAAAACGATCTCAACGGTTTGTATTTGCAACTGGACGGCGAAGCCTTTCATGCCCGCCTGATCGGTGAGTTCAATGCCAGCAACCTGACGGCAGTTTACGCCGCGGCCAGTCTGCTCGGTGCGGAAAAAATGGAATCCCTTACGGCCCTGAGCGGCTTGCATGGCGCCGAAGGCAGGTTTGAAGCCATTCCCCATCCTGCCAAACCGGAGTGTATCGCGATTGTGGACTACGCCCACACCCCCGATGCGCTGGAGCAGGTGCTCGAAACGATCGGTAAACTCAAAAAACGCCAATCTAAAGTTATTACCGTGGTGGGCTGCGGTGGCGACCGGGATAAAACCAAACGCCCGGTTATGGCCAAAACGGCCGCCCGGTTAAGCGACCAACTGATCTTGACCAGCGACAACCCCCGAACCGAAGACCCCAATACCATCCTCCGCGATATGGAGGCCGGCCTCGAACCCGATGATCTGAAAAAAACACTGACCATAGAAAACCGCGAACAGGCCATCAAAACCGCCTGCCAGTTTGCCGCCCCCGGCGATGTGATTTTGGTAGCCGGCAAAGGCCACGAAAAATACCAGGAAATAAAAGGGGTAAAATATCCCTTCGACGATAAAGCAATAATAAAACAATACTTCACACAATGACCCCAATGACGAAATGACGATGAATGACGAAATGACGATGAATGACGAAATGACGATGAATGACGAAATGACGATGAATGACGTAATGACGTAATAACGATGAATGACGTAATAATCCAACCCCCGACCGAAAAGATATAATAGTGGAGGGACTATTATTTGAACAGTCCGCCGGGGGGCGATGCAAAATCGCCCCCGGCTTTTTACCTTGATTATAGGATTTATATAGAATTGAAAAATAAATATTAGCGCATTGTAATTTAAGTTCTTTGACATTTTGCTCCGTCTGTTTCAACCCCTCCCCCATCCCCTCCCCCGAAGGGGAGGGGGGCTTGCACTCACGTCACTTATTGATTCTGGGTACGAAAAACCCTAAAAAAACACGAAATCAAGCCCCCCTCCCCTTCGGGGGAGGGGATGGGGGAGGGGTTGAAACGGGCGGAGCGAAATGCCAGGTAACTTAATCTACACCGCAATTAGTCATTGACTATTTTCCAATAACCAATAACCAATAACCAGTAAACCAACAACAGCGATACAACCAACTGATTTATGCTTTACCACCTGTTCAAATGGCTTCAGGAAACCTATCATATTCCCGGTGCGGGGCTGTTTCAATACAGTTCGTTCCGGGCCGGCGCGGCAGTGATTCTGTCCCTGATCATTTCGCTCATTATCGGGCGGCGGATCATCAAAGGGTTGCAGCGTTTGCAGATCGGTGAAACCGTACGTGATCTCGGCCTGCAAGGAGAAAACCTCAAGGTTGGAACCCCGACGATGGGTGGGATCATTATCATCGCGGCGACGCTGATTCCCTGTCTGCTGTTGGCGCGTTTGGACAATGTGTACATCATTCTGATGATCGTGGCCACGGTTTGGATGGCGACAATCGGTTTTATAGACGATTATATAAAAGTATTTAAAAAAGATAAAAAGGGGCTGAAGGGTATTTTTAAAATATTGGGACAGGTCGGTTTGGGTTTGATCGTCGGCATAACGATGCTGGTAAACGACGAAGTGGTGGTGCGTATGGAACCGACCGTAGCCGCAGAACAAGGCTACGAAGTGATGAACAGCGTTTTTGTGAAGGAAGGAGAAAATACGTATAAGGAATTAGTGCACGTAAAGGCCCCGATTACCAATGTGCCGTTCTTTAAAGATAATGAATTGGATTATTCCCGCGTGCTGTGGTTTCTCGGTGATAACGCTGCCGGTTTGGTGTGGATCGTATTCCTGATCATGACCATTTTCGTAATCACCGCCGTGAGCAACGGCGCTAATCTGACAGACGGGCTGGATGGTTTGGCGGCGGGCGTATCGGCAGTGGTAGTGGCGGCGCTGGGGGTACTGGCCTTTTTGAGCGGCAACTCGGTGGCGGCCGATTATCTGAATATTCTGTACATTCCTTATACCGGCGAGTTAGTGATTTTTTCGGCGTGTTTGTTGGGTGGTTGCATCGGTTTTATCTGGTATAATGTGTTTCCGGCGCGGGTGTTTATGGGGGATACGGGCAGTTTGACGTTGGGGGGAATTATTGCCGCACTGGCTATTATTTTGCGAAAAGAACTCTTGATACCCATTTTATGCGGGGTGTTTTTGATTGAAAATGTATCGGTAATCATGCAGGTGTGGTATTTTAAATATACCAAGAAAAAATACGGCGAAGGCCGGCGGATATTTAAAATGGCGCCCCTGCATCACCACTACCAAAAATTAGGCTACCATGAAGTGACCATTTCCGTGCGGTTTTGGATTGTTCAAATTCTGTTAGCCATATTGACCATTATTACTTTAAAAATCAGATAACGTGAAACAAACAAAACGTATAGTCATTCTCGGCGCCGGCGAATCCGGTACAGGCGCCGCGCTGCTGGCCGACCGGCTGGGCTATACGGTATTTGTTTCCGATAAAAGCCCGGTAAAACCTGAATTTAAAACTACCCTGGAACACCACGGGATACCCTTTGAGGAAGGACAACACAGCCTGGATAGAATCCTGAACGCGGATGAAGTGATCAAAAGTCCCGGTATCCCGGAAAAAACGGAAGTGATGCGGGCGATTCGCGCCAAAGGAATTCCGGTAACCGGCGAAATAGAGTTCGGCTGGCGGCACCGGCCCAAAGGCAGCCGGATCGTAGCGATAACCGGTAGTAATGGTAAAACCACAACCACCAACCTGACCGCACACCTGCTGCAAGCAGCCGGTTTGAACGTGCGTATGGGCGGTAATGTGGGCAACTCCTTTGCGCAACTCGTGTTGGACGACTTGCAAACGCCGGATACGAAAGAACGTATCTACGTATTGGAAGTCAGCAGTTTTCAATTGGACGATACGGAAAAATTTCGCCCCAATATTGCCCTGTTACTCAATATTACCCCGGACCACCTCGACCGGTATGACTATAAATTAGAAAACTATACGGCATCCAAGTTTCGCATTACCAAAAATCAAAAACGCGGCGACGTATTTATTTATAATGCCTTCGATCCGGTCATGCAGGCGTATATGGCCGAACGGTCCGTTACAGCGGCTAAAAAATTGGCCGTTCGTCGCGGATTTTACAAAGACGGCAACATCCGGGTTGGGCGTAAATATGCCTTCGACCTCACCAAAGGGAACCTTCGCGGACCGCATAATATGTTCAACGCGGTTTGTGCCATTCGCACGGCATTGTTGCTTGGCGTCGGGCCGGAATATATTCAGCAAGCCCTGAACACCTTTGTTCCGCCGCCGCACCGCCTCGAATTGGTCGCTACCGTGAACGGTGTTACCTGGATCAACGACAGCAAGGCGACCAACGTCGACTCCGTTTTTTATGCGCTTCAGGCAATGGAGCAACCCACCGTCTGGATCGTTGGCGGACAGGATAAAGGGAACGATTACACGCCGCTGATGCCCTTAGTTCGAAAAAAAGTAAAAGCGATAGTGTGTATGGGCGTCGACAATAGTAAAATTATTGACGCTTTTAAAAATATGAAAAAACCCATCGTCGAAACCCGCAGTGCAGCAGAGGCTGTACAAACTGCGGCCGGTTTTGCCGTTGCCGGTGATACGGTATTGCTTAGCCCCGCCTGCGCCAGTTTCGATTTGTTTAAAAACTACGAAGACCGCGGCGAACAATTCCGGCAGGCCGTGACCCAAAACCCAACTCAAAACTCAAAACTCAAAACTCAAAACTCAAATAATGTCACTCGGTAATCGAATAGCAGCAGAACTCCGCGGAGACCGCACGATCTGGATGATCATCGCGGTCCTCAGCATCGTCAGTGTACTGTCCGTATATTCGGCTACCGGTTCGCTGGCCTGGACGGCACGTGGCGGAAATACGACTTCTTATTTGTTGCGGCATGCCGTCATGTTGGGATTCGGTTTGTTCCTCGTGTACCTGTGCCACCTGGTACACTATCGGAGGTACCAGCAAATTGCGCCTTTTTTATTACTGGTTTCCGTGCCGCTTCTGGCCCTGACGCTGTTCTTCGGACAAAGCATTAACCAGGCCAACCGCTGGATCGAAATCCCCATTTTGTCGTTCAGTTTTCAGCCCTCCGATTTTGCCAAACTGGCCCTGGTGGTGTATATCGCCAAGGCTATGACCAAAAAACAGGAGTATATCACGAGTTTCCGGGATGCTTTTTTGCCCATTATTGTGCCGGTGCTGATTGTTTGCGGACTGATCGCGCCGGCTAACCTCTCCACTGCGCTGGTACTGTTCGTTACTTGTGTTGCGCTGATGTTTGTCGGGCGGGTGAGCATGAAATATATCTTTCTATTGGGGCTGTTGGGGGTTGTGGTGTTTGCCGGTCTCATTGTCATCGGGCGTTTTGCACCCGATATGGTGCGCGTAGACACCTGGGTGTCGCGGGTACAGGACTACCTGCACAACCCCGATGGCGGGTACCAGGTACAACAGGCAAAAATTGCTATTGCGCGGGGCGGTATATTCGGCTCGGGCCCCGGTAATTCTATCGCCCGGAACTTTTTGCCCTATTCGCATGCCGACTTTATTTATGCCATTATCTGTGAAGAATATGGCCTGATTGGCGGAGTGTTAGTCCTGGGCTTATACGTCATGCTGTTTTTCCGGACCGTGAAAATGGTTACAAAAAGCCCCAAAGCGTTCGGTGCTTTTTTAGCCATAGGTCTGAGTTTGATGTTGACGATTCAGGCCCTGGCCAATATAGCGGTATCGGTGCATTTAGTGCCGTCTACGGGGCTTACTCTGCCCATGATTTCCATGGGCGGAACCAGTTTGGTCTTTACCTCTATTTCGCTGGGGATGATACTCAGTGTGAGCAAGTTTATAGAAAATTTTGAGAGTAGTTAGTGGATGGTGGACGGTAGACGGTTGGACGGTAGACGGTTTGTTAAAACAATAACAAGGTTACAATTAAACAGTATTTTTATTATGACACGGCCATTGCGCATATTAATCACCGGCGGCGGAACAGGCGGACACGTCTTTCCGGCCATTGCTATTGCCGATGCCGTGAAACGTCTGCGGCCGGATACGGTGTTTCAGTTTGTTGGGGCCACCGGCAAGATGGAAATGGAACGTGTGCCGCAAGCGGGGTACCCGATTGAAGGGTTGAATATTGCAGGATTTCAACGCGGATTTTCATGGACGAGCCTCCGCCGCAACCTCAGTTTTCCCTTTAAACTGTTCAGCAGTTCGTTGAAAGCTAAACGTTTGGTGCGGCAGTTTCAGCCGGATGTGGTGATTGGTACCGGCGGGTATGCATCGGGACCGGTAATGCGGGCGGCGCAACAGTTGGGCATTCCAACCCTGATACAGGAACAAAATTCCTATGCAGGCGTGACTAACCGCCTGTTGGCCAAAAAAGCGTCCCGCATCTGCGTCGCTTACGATGGGATGGAACAATATTTTCCGGCAGAAAAAATAGTTTTCACCGGCAATCCGGTGCGGCGGGATATTTTAAAATTAGATAAAAAACACGGCGAAGGGCTGGACTATTACGGCTTGTCGAAGGATAAAAAAACGATAGTTGTTGTTGGCGGAAGTTTGGGCGCCAGAACCCTGAACCGGGCCATGGCTGAAAGTACTGCTTTGCTCGCAGAAAATAATGGCGTTCAGGTGCTCTGGCAGTGTGGCCGTTTTTATGAAAACGAATATAACAACAGCGACACGGCCAAACTGCCGAACGTTGTACTCCGCGCTTTTATTGATCGGATGGATTTACTTTATGCCGCGGCCGACGTGATTGTTTCCCGTGCCGGCGCGCTCAGTATCAGTGAATTGTGCCTGATCGGAAAGCCTGTTATTCTGGTACCCTCCCCCAATGTAGCGGAAGACCACCAAACCAAAAACGCCCTGGCCTTAGTGGAAAAAGGCGCCGCACGGCTGGTTCGGGATGCGGAAGCTGTTGAAAAAATGTTGCCGGAAGCGCTGCTCGTATTGAAGAGCGAGGCCCTGGCATTCAGCCTCGGTGAAAGTATACACCAATTGGGGCGGCCGAAAGCGGCGGAAGCGATAGCGGATGAGATTTTATCCCTGGCAAATTACGAATTGAGAAAAATACAATGAACCTGACCGACATACATAAGATATATTTCATCGGCATCGGCGGCATCGGCATGTCGGCACTGGCCCGGTATTTTCACGGGCATGGCGCCGGGGTATATGGCTACGATCGTACCGAAACCGACCTGACCCGGGCGTTGGCGGCCGAAGGCATGCACGTGCATTACGACGACGATGTGCGACATATCCCGGAAGGCGTAGACCTGGTGGTATGGACACCCGCCGTACCGAAAGATCACAGCGAACTCAACTGGTTTATCGAACGCGGCTATCCGGTAAAAAAACGCTCCGAAGTGCTCGGCATTATCAGCCGGGGCAAACGTTGCGTCGCCGTGGCCGGCACACATGGAAAAACCACCACCAGCACCATGGCGGCCTGGTTGCTCCGCGCCTGTGGCGTGGATGCCACGGCGTTCCTGGGCGGTATTTCGGCCAATTTGGGCAGCAATTTTGTGGAAGGGAAAAGCGACTGGGTGGTGGTGGAGGCCGACGAATACGACCGCTCCTTCCTGCAACTGCATCCCGAAATCGCCGTACTGAACTCGCTCGATCCCGATCATTTAGATATTTACGGCTCACCGGAGGCCGTGGTGGAATCTTATAAACAGTTTATTCGCCAGATAAAACCCGGCGGAAAACTCATCTACCGGTACGGTCTGCCACTGGACGACGTGGCGGAAGAATTGCGCGCTTCCGGACGGCAGGTGTTTACGTTCGGCATCGATGAAGGTGATTATGAAGCGTACAATGTCAGGGTGGAAAACGGCCAAATGGCTTTTGGATTAAAATCGGGCATAGTCGATTGGAGCGAATTGCGCCTCAACTACCCTGGCCGGCACAACGTGGAAAACGCTGTCGCCGCACTGGCTGCTGCACTGGGCGCCGGGGCCTTTACCCCGGAGATGCCCGCCGCACTGGCCGCTTTTAGTGGTGTGAAACGCCGTTTTGAGTTCATTGTGCGCCGGCTCGACTGTGTCTATGTAGACGACTATGCACACCACCCCACGGAACTGCGCGCGGTTATTTCCGCGGCCCGGATGATGTTTCCGGAGCATAAAATTACCGGCGTGTTTCAACCGCACCTGTTTACCCGCACCCGCGATTTTGCCGACGACTTTGCCAGGGCGCTGGATATGTTGGATCATTGTATGTTATTGCCCATCTATCCGGCCCGTGAATTGCCCATAGAAGGCGTTAATGCGGAAATGATTTTGCAAAAAATGAATTTATTACATAAAAAATTGGTTTCAAAGGCCGAACTATTGACTGAACTGCAAAACAACCGGCCGGAGATATTACTGACAATGGGCGCCGGCGATATTGATACTTTGATAGAACCGATAAAATCCATACTGAACTCTCAATCCTGATAATCAAACCAGAAACCCTCAAACCTCAAACCCTCAAACCAGTAACCTTCAAACCAATAACCCTCAAACCAGAAACTATATACAATTATGTTATCCGATTTACTCACGTTCCACTTTCCCCGCATGCGATATGACCGCATGATTTGGGTGCTGTTTTTGCTGATTACGGCGCTGATCCTGGTATCGGCGGTGTCGCGCAAAAAAAACAGCTATGCGGATAATACTTCCGTGGAAATCGTTCCGCTGGAGAGCGGTGAAAAATTGTTGAACGACCGGGAGGTACGGCAAACCTTG
>CAUJEY010000214.1 GCA_963169325.1 Bacteroidota bacterium | reverse complement strand
CCCCCATCCCGCCCCCCCCCGCCCCCCATTGACGCCCAATGACGCCCAATTCCCCCCAATGACGCCCAATGACCCCCAATGACCCCCAATGACGCCCAATGACGCCCAATGACGCCCAATGACGCCCAATGCCCCCCAATGACGCCCAATGACGCCAAATGACGTATAATGCTCCCCAATAACCAATCCCCCTTTTTTTGCATTTTTGCCTTTAAAGTTCTCTTATTCATGCAACTACCCTTACCAAAAATTTTATTGCTCACACTCTTGTTTTTTCCTTCATTAAAGGCTTTTACCCAGTCGCAGCCATGCAACAACTACGCCTGCAAAATGGAACTGGCACGCAAGGCACTAAAAGCCGGAAAGTACAAATCTGCGCTTGATCTGGCGCGCGGAGCAGAGAACTACGACGCTTCGAAAAAGGCGGACGTGAATGCGTTTATTGATCAGGTGTTTGTGGCGATAGAAGGGAAAAGGGTGGAGGCGGAGGAGCAAAGGAAAAAAGCGGAACTACAGCGACAAAAGGCAGAAGCAGCAGAACGGCAATCTGAAATATCCAGAAAAATAGCCGATCAGGAACAGCAAAAATCTGAAATTGCCCGGATTGAAGCGTTTACGCAGAAAGAGATTGCTGAGAAACTGCTCGATTCGTTGGGTAAATTCAGTGGAAGAGAAGAAGCCCTGCTAAAATTTAATTTTTTTAAAGAAAAAGGGGATGTATTGATTAAGGCACAGCAATGGGACTCTGCTTTTGCGCTTCTAACCCTTGCTTTAAAAGTTGCCGACGAAAATCCATTGATTCCGGTTAATAAATCAGAGGTCTATGAAAATTTGAGGTTAAGTAACGATTTCATAGCAGCGGATAAACAAAAAAGAATAATGTTAGACAAAAAAATTGAATCTGTGAACGAACTAACAGAGGATATTGGGATTGAAGGATATGGCAAAAGATTCGAAATTTATGCTCAAATAGATTCAAGCGACTACAGGGATTGGGGTAATCTTATGGATTCCCTCGTCTATTCAATAAGAAAATGTCTGAATAATGAAAAGTCGAATTGTTGTGCACAAAGAGATCGATTGGCACTTGAATATTTATTACTCGAAATATATGAGTATCGACATGATTCAATTAATAGGAATTTATTAATGCAGAAATTGAGTAATGAAAGTCTTTCAAGGAGGCGGCTGATCTTGGACGCTTATGAAGGGACTTCGATTCCGATTTACTACCCTCAATATTACGATAAAATAATGTCGAAAGGCAATGTTTTATATAAATTATTTGGCCGGACAGGGGGCCGAAGCCCTTCTGTACTTATGCAAATCGCATACCCTTTTTCCTATTTTTCTGACTCAAAAATGTATCGGTATAGCGATGGTCTAAGTATTAGAGGTGGTTTTAATGCTTTTGGTTCTCCTTATAAATCAAACAAAGGCTGGTACTTTAATAGCCATATTGAGATGGAATATAGGCTTCACAAAACGATTTCATTAAGTCGTGGAAATTATCAATATGATAATAATGGGTTTTCAACTACATTGTTTAATGTAGAAAAACAGTACAAAAGCAATCACAGCCGGGTTGGGCTTATATTTGTTCCGAAGATGACCTGCAATGTGGGAAAGTTAACATCCTTTACAGCGGGCGCCGGTATTAGCGTTGCTTTTGCACAGGAATATTATTCGGGAGGGCTGTCGGTTTTTTATACTGATACCACAGTCGTCATTCCCGGTGCAATTCAAACCAGTTTTCAGGCTTTGACCGATTTTCCTTTTAGAGCATTCAACTATATGGTAATCGGAGGTAATGTTGAAGCATCTCTAAATCGTATAATTTCACCTGGTGGAAATAATAAAATATATGGGCCGAAACTTGGAATAGACTTTGGTGTTCGAATAAATACGGATTTTAATCTATTTCCGACAAAGGATAAGGCTTTATATAAAGAAATGTACGATCAATATGGTGTTGTTGTTGGGAGAAGAATGGCGGTGGCTGAAGTTTTTATTAGAATGCGGGGCCCGTTTACTTCTGCTGCGGATAATCCTGTTGGCCCTATATATCGCGGCGCATTACGTGCACCCCAATTGTTTTGAGTTTAACATTGGCCTCCGTTTTGAACTTTTGCCATAAAATCTTCGCCTATCTATGCAACTACCCTTACCAAAAGTTTTATTGCTCGCACTCTTGTTTTTTCTTCCTTTTCAGGCTTTCGCACAGGCACAACCCTGCAACAACTACGCCTGCAAAATGGAACTGGCGCGCAAGGCCTTCAAAGCCGGCAACTACAAATCGGCCCTCGATCTGGCGCGCGGAGCGGAAAACTACGACGCTTCGAAAAAGGCGGAGGTGAATGCGTTCATTGACGAAGTATTCGCAGAGATAGAAGGGAAACGGATAGAAGCGGAATTGCAGCGGCAGAAGGCGGATATTGCGGTGCAGCGCGCTAACCGGGAGGCTGAAATTGCGCGGAGTGAAAAATTGCGCGCCGATTTGGCGGAGCAGGCCAGCAAACGGGCCGCCGATTCCATCGCCGTGGCTAAAAAACAGACGGATGCAGCCCTGTCCCGCTCGGAACGGCTGTCGCAGTATTACGAATTCAATGGTGAAAAAGCCGCCTGGGCCTACTGGCGTGGCTTCTTTGCCGTGATCAACGCCGCGGGCGATACGCTGACGGATTTTCAATACGAAACCCCCGAACCTTTCGCCGGCGGGCGTGCCTGGGCGAAGGCGGACAATCAGTATGTTTTGGTCGGCGATAACGGGAAGGAGATTTCCGGGCGGTATGATTACCGTTTCGGGTTGAGCAATGGAAAAGGGTATTTTGCCGGAAAAAACGGTATAAGTTTTCTACTGGATAGTTTGGGACAGTCGATCTGTGCAATACGACTTCCGGGTGAAGCTTACCGTATGTTCGGGGAATCCCAACGAGGAAATCCAAAACCGGAAAACTTCCTGATGTTTAAAACGGATAGCCTTTATGGATTTATTGATGCAGAGACTTATAAGACGATTATAGAACCGAAGTTCCAATGGGCAAATTACTTTAACGAAGGGTTGGCCCCCGTCGAGTTCGAAGGCAAATGGGGCGCTATAGATACGACCGGAAAATTTGTCATTACGCCCCGTTTTCGTACTGTAGACCACTTTTTCGAGGGCTTGGCTTATATGGCAGACAGTATAGGAACAGGATATGTGGATAGAAGCGGCAAAAAAATCGTTGGCATTACCGCCCCCAAAAATACGGATGTTTTGGGGGCCGGTATTTTTTCGGACGGACTGGCTCTTGTCCGTGCATTGGATCAACGAAGTGAGGCGCAAAAATTTTATTATATCGATCATACCGGTAAAAAGATTATCCGCACTCGGAGCAGTACTTATTTTGCCTCTTCCTTCAACGATAGTGTGGCTGTTGTTTACGACCGGAAAGGCATCGGCTTGTTGAACCGGCAGGGCAAAACCAGGATGTTGCCTGGGATTGACTACCTGGCAGGGTTTTCCGAAGGACTGGCCCGGTTCCAACGACGGTCGAAATGGGGTTTTCTGGACAAACACGGGCATATCGTTTGCAGCCCGGTGTACGACGAATTAAATGATCTGTCGGGCGAATTCGCGTTTGCAAAAAAAGAAGGAAATTGGGGCCCGGTGAGCCGTAAAGGAAGGGAGCTTGTTTACCAGTTGGTATCCCAATTGGACGACTTTAAAAACGGAACTGCTGTTGCAAGAGCGAATGCCAAATCGGGCCTGGTCAATAAAAAAGGCGAGGCGGTTGCCGGCTTTCTATATGACAACGTTATTGATAATGAAAATGGTACATATTGGGTAGCTTTTGAAAAAAAGTGGGGGCTGCTGGACAAGGAAGGGAAAATGATTCTCTCATTCAAATACAATATTGTAGAGGCGAAAAACAAACAAATTGCCAATTACCCACTTCCGGTAAAGTTGTCTTTGTGGTTAAATTCAATAAAATATCCGGCTAAAAAAACGCTGAACCGTATAAACCGGGATTATGGCCGGCTACAATCGACTGCCGATATTGGGGGTAATCTCGAAAGTTTTTATAAGAAAGGAAAATACGGCTTTAAAGATAAAAACGGTCGGGTAGTGATTCGACCAAAATACTACTGGGTGGGCGAACCCTCGGAAGGATTGATACCCGTTTCGGTCAACGGGCAAACCTGGGGTTATATCAACGAACGGGATAGTATGGTTATCCCACTTTCTTTCCATAGCGCCGGCAAGTTTGTACATGGCGTGGCGATAGTATCCGAAGACGATATGATTGATTCAAAAGGCAGATTTATTATCCCACCGGATTCTAATATAAATGTAGTTTATCGGATTAATCCAAATATTTTTGCCGTACGCAGGAATAAAAATGGGCCGGTGGGTATTTACAATAAAGCGGGAAAGCAAATATTGCCGCTTATTTACCAGGGAATTAACCAGATGTCCGGTAACGGCTTTATAGAAGTTCGAAAAAACGGCAAATCAGGCCTCGCCGATTCCACCGGCGTACTCACCCTGCCCTGCGAGTACGACCGCCTGTTTCCCAGCGCCTACCGTATCAGCCTTACCGAACAAAACGGCCGCTACGGCCTGTTTGCCCCCGATTACGGCGTTCATTTGCCCTGTAAATACGAACAATTCGGTTACGTGGAGGAAGAGCATGGCTGGATTCGCGTTCGCCAAAACGGCAAATGGGGCTGGGTGGATAAAACCGGGAAAGTGATGATTCCCTGCCGGTTCGACGCGACTACGCCGTTTCAAAATGGCAAAGCGCGGGTGATGCAGGCGCCTTATCCGTATGAATTTATGATCAATGTCGAAGGGGAGATGTTATTGGGAGAATAACAGAGTAAGCTCACTTCCTTAAAACCTCCCCCACCGAAATCTTAAATCCCGGTATCACCGGCTCCGCAGAGCACAGGTCATCGCCCAGACAGACCTCCATTTTTCGCCCTCGGTATACATGGATTTCATTTAATGAGGGAAAGATATGCCACACGACCGCCACTTTGGCTTTCCGGTAATCCTGCATTTTCTTGTGTACCAGGTTCATCTGGTTTGGGTGTTTTTTTTGAAATTCCACCCACGAAATTTGCCTGGCAGGCGCATTTGGCGTTGATGTTTTTTCCTGAACTGCTCTGGCTGTCATTAGAAATAAATTTTGAACAAAGTTAAGAATGTTGGACGATATACTAATTTTGTCCACCCTTTTAATCCCCACCATTTTTGTAAAACACACAATCGTCGTCACGATGAACAATCACGCTACCCGTCTCCCGGCGCTGCTGCCGTTATTTTTCCTTTTATTTACGGCAACCCCCACCCTCCGCAGCCAGGATGTCATCCTCCAGGGCTTCTATTGGAACACCCACCCCGGCGACGTCACCAACACCACCACCGGCGGTATCTGGTGGGATACCCTGACCCTGGTAGCGCCACAATTAGCCGCCGCCGGTTTTCAAACCGTGTGGACCCCGCCGCCTACCAAAGGTTTTGCCGGTATATGGGACATGGGCTACGGCACCTATGATTATTTCGACCTGGGCGATTTCAACAGCAAAGGGACCACCCGCACCCGCCACGGCAGCCGCGCGGAACTGGATGCCATGATCGACGCACTGAACACCAACGGCATCAATGTGATGGCTGACGTGGTGCTCAACCACCGCGGCGGCGCCGACGCGCAGGCCATGTACCAGTTCGGCGGCAATACCGGCTACAACGTGTTTACGCCGCCCAGCCAGCGTATCCCCAGCGGCCCGGCACACGTGCATCCGAACACCTTTCACCCCGACAATAACCCCGACTACCACAACGCCATCTTTTTCGAAGACCTCTGTTACTTCAACGAAGATGACGACGACCCACCCACCGAACTTGACGGTTCGGCCGGCGCGTGGTGGTTCGGTACGCCCACGCTAATGGGCTCCATGGGCGACTCGCTCATCATGTGGGGCCGCTGGCTGGTAAACGACGTGGGTTACAACGAACTCCGCCTCGACGCGGTGAAACATATCGACCCCTGGTTTATCAAAAAATTCCTCATCGAATCTAAATACGAAATACAGCAACCTTTCGCCGTCGGCGAATCCTTCGAGTACGGGCTGAATAACCTGGTCAATTACCTGAATGCCGTGGAAGACCCCGCCAACAGCGGCGGCGTGAAAAATGCCAAAATCTCCATGTTCGATTTTCCGCTGCGCGCTTCTCTGAAATCGGTGCTGAACAATACTTCAGGCACGGAAGACCTCTATAATACCCTCGGCAATGCCGGCCTGGTGTGGGGGACTGCCGGGTGGATGCCCCCCCAACCCGATCCGGTGTCCGGCTTCGATGTCGTCACCTGGCTCGAAAGCCACGACACCGACCGACAGGGTTATATCGGCGCCGGCATAGGCTGCCCGATCCCGTACGGCGCTTCTTGCCTCGAACTGCATACCGAAAATGATCACGACCCGATCTTTTCCGATAAGGAAGACATGGGTTATCCTTTCCTGATGGCCGCTGAGGGCCGCCCCGTGGTATTTTGGAAAGACTGGTATTGGTACGGCATGGCCGACGACGTCAAGTGGCAAATTGCCTTGCGCGAAGCCACGGCCACCGGCACGTCCAATCATATTCAAAACATGGGAGGCGATTGGCCAACCGGCGCCCCCTACGACGGCGATAACCACGGCGGCAATATGTTCGCCATGCGCCGCAACGGCCTTACCAGCGACCCCGCCGGCGGCGCGCTATCCGACGGAATGGTACTCGGTCTCAACGATGACGACGATAAAGAACACGCTGTGAAGGTGTACACGCCGTTTAAAAATAAATACCTGAAAGACTATTCCGACGGCTATCTCTTCCAAACGACCCAAGCCAACAGTAGTTACCAAGCCCTCATTAAAGCCCAAAAACGCGACTACTCCTGGTGGTCGGTCACCGGCTTGTACCCGAAACCCGCCGGCACTTCCGGCAGTCATTTTAACATGAACGCCACGCCGGGCGGCTGCCCGCACTTTATCGCCTTATGTGCGGCCGATGTAGCCAACCTGATCGTGAACGGCGCTCCGATAGCCATCGGCGACGAGGTGGCGGTGAAAAACGCCGCCGGCCAGGTGGTGGGCATCGGCAGGGTAGGGCAGGGCTTCCAGTGGGACGGCACACATGATATGATCATCGAAGCGCTGGGTGCGCCTTCGGCAAATGGTTTGGCCAACGGTGAAGCTTTCCGCGTTTTCGTGTACGACGCCAGTGCAAATAGTGAAGTGGAGATTGGAACGGTGCAATACGCCACCGAATCCACCGTGTTCACCTTCGCGCCCGAACGGCCGAACTCGCCCAACCGCAACGGCAATTTCGCCACGTTCCCGGTTACAACCACGGGAGAAGGTTTTTTCGCCTGCGAAGGAATTTCCCGCATCATCGCTTTTAACACCCAGGTAGCCGTCAGCCAGGCGTTCTGCGCCGCCTCCAACGCCAGCGCCACTGCGTATGGCGACGGCTTACAATCGGGCGACAACGACGGCTCCGGCTTTTCCGCCTGGACGTCGTTCAACCCGGCTTCCAACAACGGTTTTGCCGGCAGTTTCGTCGCGTCCTCTACAGGCAATGGCGACGGCGACAATAATGGGGATAAGGACATTGACACCGGCGCCTCGCCGAACAACCGTGCCTGGGGTTTTTATGCCAACACCAGCAACGTTTCCGAAGCGACCCGGCCGTTCACCGTACCGCTTACCGTGGGCGCCACGTTTTCTTTAAAAATGGACAACGGCTGGCTCGACGACGGCAGCGCCGTTGGGACGGTCGGATTCAGCCTGCGAAACTCCAGCGGCCAAAATCTGATGGAATTCTATTTTACAGAAGGCGCCAGCAGTTATACGATCAACGATGCGGGCACCACCAGCACCGGCATTGGTTTCACCGACGAAGGGCTGATGATCGAGATCACCCTCCTGACCACCAGCACGTATCAATTAAAAGTCACGCCGGTCGGTGGCTCTAGCTCCACCTTTACTCGTACGCTGATAAATCCCGGCGGCGGGCAAACAATCGACCGCATCCGGTGCTTCAATTTCAGCGCGGGCTCCGGCAGTCAGCGCAACCTGTATTTCAACAGTTTCAACCTGTGTTACCCCGCTACTATAGTTATTAACGAGGTGGACTACGACCAGGCCGGCACCGACAATATGGAGTTTATCGAACTAAAAAACGTGAGTTCCGACGTTGTCAACCTGGATAATTATACACTCGAATTGGTCGATGGCGGCGCCAACAGCGTTTACGCAACGGTAAATTTGCCAAACGTAAACCTCGCGGCAGGCGACTACTATGTCATTTGTGCCAATGGCTCGACAGTGCCCAACTGCGATTTTAATTTCACCGGTGCGCTTACCGACCGTATCCAAAACGGAGCGCCCGATGCGGTGCGCCTCGTGCTCAACAGTTCCATCACCGTGGACGCTATCAGTTATGAGGGTTCCGTGACCGGCGCCACCGAAGGCGCCGGTGTAAGTACCGGCGACAACAATTCCACCGCCGGCGTAGGCCTCTCCCGCATTCCCGACGGCAACGATACCGATCAAAACAACAGCGATTTTGTATTGACGTGTATCACGCCAGGCAGCGCCAACACAGGCAATACCAACAGCGATGCCGATACCTACCCCGACGCTTGCGACAATTGCCCGGACGAGACCAATGAAACCCAAACCGATACCGATATCGATGCCATCGGCGATGCCTGCGACGATTGTCCATTAGCCGTGGAGGGTATCGATAATTTCAATACAATGAGCTGCAACTGCGAACCGGGCTACTACCCGGTGACCGAAATGCGCAACAGCCAGACGGTGATCATCGGTTGCCAACCCTGCCCGGCCGGCAGCTATTGCCCGGATGGGGTAGCTGCAATTCAATGCCCTCCGGGCAAATACAGCAACGTGACCGGCGCCACAGAATGCCTGAATTGTGCGGCCGGCTCCTACAACGCAGCACCCGGCGCCACCGAATGTACCCTGTGCCCACCCGGCAAATTCAGTAGCACCGAAGGCGCGGTGGAATGCCTGAACTGCGCGGCGGGATCGTATCAGAACCTGTCGGGCCAAACGAGTTGCACCGCCTGCCCGCCGGGCAAATACAGCGATGTGACGGGTGCCACCGAATGCCAGAATTGCGCGGCAGGTTCCTACCAGGATCAGTCGGGCCAAACCAGTTGCACCGCCTGCCCGCCGGGCAAATTCAGCAATGTGGAAGGTTCGGCAGCGTGCCTGAACTGCGCGGCGGGTTCGTACCAGGACCAGCCAGGTCAAACGAGTTGCACGGCTTGTTTACCGGGCTCCTTCAGTTCGGCAACGGGTGCGACGGCATGTCAGAGTTGCGCGGCGGGTTCGTACCAGGATCAGTCGGGTCAGACCAGTTGCACAGCCTGTGCAGCAGGTTATTTCAGTAATACCACGGGCGCAATTTCATGCACGGCCTGCGCAGCAGGAACGTACAACAATACAACGGGTTCCACTACTTGCCAGTCCTGCGCGGCAGGCTATTTCAGCAATACAACGGCTTCCACTTCCTGTACCGCTTGTGCCGCCAATACCTACAATCCCGGCACCGGCGCTTCGGAATGTCAGTCCTGCGGCAGCGGATTTTACAGTCCGCCGGCGTCGATTGCCTGTTCGGTGTGCAATGTGACGTTCACGGCCACGCCCACGCCGGAATCTTGCGCGGGCGCAATGAACGGTGCTATCGCCATTACTAACGTGACGGGCGGTATGGCGCCGTTCCAGTATTCGATCAACAACGGTGTCAACTACTCTGGTACGGCTACCTTTTCCGGCTTGGCAGCCGGCATGTATAACGTGCGGGTTAAAGACGACTACAACTGTGAAAGCGCCGCCACGATGGTTACCGTGACCGACGGCAGTTGCCCGCTCGAATTCAGTGGCACTATCATCTGGGAACACGACGACGTGAGCGGCGTACGAAACGCTACCGTCAACCTCACCGGCGCAGGCACGGGTAACGACCTGACGGATATAAACGGCGATTACCTGATCAGCATTCCGCTCGCAGTGGGTAACTATATCCTCAAACCGGTCAAAAATTTAAACAAACTAAACGGCCTGACCGTGGCCGACGCCATCGCCGTTCAGCAACATGTTACCCAGAATAACCCGATTACCGATCCCTACAAACTGATCTCGGCCGACGTAAACAAGAGTAACTCCATTACCACGCTCGACGCCACCCTTATCAATCAGGTGCTGTTGGGCAGTCCGCAGGCCAACGCCATTTTCAATACTTCCTGGCGTTTTGTGCCCGCCTCCTATGCGCTCCCGCTGCCGCCCTGGGGTTTTCCTGAACAAATCAATTTAAACGGCGTAAACGGCAACCAGACGGACAAGGATTTTATCGGCATCAAACTCGGCGACCTGGTGTCCACCTACGCCAACCCGGCTAATTTCGGGGGCGGTAGCAGCGGCATTGGTCCTTTCTCCTGGAAAGTGGAAGAACAGGTGCTGGAAGCCGCGGGGCCGTTGTCGGCCTTGTTCACGACCGGCGCGTTTGACAATTTAGCAGGCCTGCAATGCGCCTTTCAATTCGATGCGGCGCGCCTGCGTTTCGACAGCCTTAAAATATTGACGGCCATCCCGTTGGCGCCTACCGATTTCGGTCTTATCAATGTGGATTCGGGCGAAATCCGGCTGGCCTGGTCCACTGCCCAAAGCGTCGACCTGAGTCCCGGCGACGAAACGTTTCGTTTTTATTTTACCGTATTGCAGCCGGGCGGTTTGCTGAGCGACGTTTTGGCCCTGAACGACAGCCTTTTACCCGGCATGGCATTCGACACAGGGTTGCAAGAAACGGGCGTGGAACTACAGTTTTTCAACGCTACCGGCGTAAACGATCCTGTAGCGCTGAACGGGCCCCGGCTGTTGCAAAACCGCCCCAATCCGTTTAGTAATGTTACTACCATCGGCTTCGTGCTGCCGGCGGCGGGCGAGGCGCAGTTGCGCGTGCTGGACGTGAACGGCCGGGAAATCAGCCGTTTTAACAACACCTACCCGGCAGGGTACAACGAAGAAACCATTCGGGTGGAAGGTATTTCCGGAGTGTTGTATGCCGAGTTGGTCACGCCGTGGGGCGTTGTGGTGCGAAAAATGGTGGCGGTGCGGTAATCCGGTTCGGGCGTATTTTTATATTAAATTTTGAGCAAACTACCCTGGCGGGCCAAAAGTTAAACCTATTTTTGTTGCGGCAAAAAGCAAGTTGCTGCTTGCCTTCAGCTTGTTACACAATAAAACATTATGAAGAAAACTGTACGCCTGGCCAGTAGTGTGCTCATCGGTCAGGGCAATCCGATTCCCGGAAGCCCGTCCTGTGCCCCCGTCCTTAAAAACCGCGCGGCCTTTTCCCGCAACCTCGTGTTTCGCCTTTTTTTGCTCCTGCTTGTGCTGGGTTCGGCCCAAGTGGGCTGGAGCCAGGTGAACTTGTCGAACGGTAGCAGCTCGGCAACCATTGATTTCAGCAACACGACGCCTGCGTCGGTGGGTACCAACCCGGCCTCGGCTTTTACCGGGGCGGGCTTTTCTCCTGATCCGACCACGGCAGGCCGCTTAAATTCCAATGCCTGGGCCGTCACCGGCTGGTCCGATGGCTCACTGGCTTTCGGCGGGACAAATACATCGGGAGACCATGCCCGCGGTGCAACAGGCGCAACAGTTACCACAGGTGGTTTTTACGCCTACACAGGTTCGCCGCAATCGGCGGCCAACCCATGCCTCATGATTCAGCCAGGTGGCAGTGATTTTGCTCCCGGCACCCTTACCCTCCGGATTAAAAATACGGGAACCTCACCGATTACCAAACTGGATGTATCCTATAATATCTATGTGCGAAACGACCAGGGACGAAGCAATTCTTTCAACTTTTCACACTCAACTGACAACTCCACCTACACCCCTGTTGGCGGATTAAATTATACCTCGCCGACATCGGCAGATGCCTCGGGTTGGGTGCTTGTAGGCTCCGCTCCTTCCCGGAGTACCACCATTACCGGCTTGCTGGTTGCACCAAACAGTTTTATCTATATTCGTTGGAGCAGCGCCGATGTGGGCGGAGCTGGGAGCCGGGACGAGTTCGGCCTGGATGATATTTCCCTGACGGCTACGTTCTGCCCAACCATCACCTTTACGGGCACCCCCACCCCCACCTGCCCGGCATCCACCAACGGCCAGATTGCCGTCAGCGGCATCACAGGCGGTACTGGACCTTATATGTACTCGAAAGATAACGGGACCAACTACCAGTCCGGGGCCATCTTCGCCGGCCTGGCCGCCAATACCTACCAGGTGGTCGTGAAAGACAATAACGGCTGTACCAGCGGGGCCACGGCCGTCATAGTGGGGACTGCTACGCCGCCCAGCTGCAACGTCTCCGGCGCGGATGATGTCTGCAGCAACTCCACGGGCAACGTGTACACCGCCCCCGGCGGCATGGACGCCTACAGCTGGGGTATCAGCGGCAGCGGAACGATCACCAGTCCTACCAACGGCTCGTCTGTGACTGTCACAGCCGGGAATTACCTCAATACCTATACTGTTTCCGTAACGGTCACAGACGCCAACGGCTGTACCAGCACTTGCTCGAAAGTAAGTGATATTTTCCTGC
>CAUJEY010000213.1 GCA_963169325.1 Bacteroidota bacterium | reverse complement strand
TAACCCAAACCTCCAAACCCCCAAACCTCCAAACCTCCAAACCCCCAAACCTCCAAACCTCCAAACCCCCAAACCTCCAAACCCCCAAACCCCCAAACCTCCAAACCCCCAAACCCCCAAACCTCCAAACCCCCAAACCTCCAAACCCCTTTACCCCTCAAAAACCACCTCCACCACATCCTCCACCTTGAGCCCGAGCAAAGTGGCTGCCCGACCCATGTTGACGGCTATTTCCAACAGTCCGGCGCTATTGAACAGGCATAAAGGCTCGCCAACCGGCGCATCGCAATAGTTTTGGCAAAGACGGGTAATAGGGTCGTTTCGTTTAAAAAAAAGAGAAAAGCCACGCCCATTCGCGCTTTTTTCGAACACCTCGCGGCGAATGTTCACCACGGCATTTTCAAAATTATCCACTTGAATAATAGTGCCGCGGATACGCCCGGGCATGATGACCGGCTGCAAACTGATGCGTTGTAGTATCGGCCCGGCCGGAAGGCCCAGCGCTTCGAAGGGTTTGCCCGCGGCGATATGACCGACCGCGTCGGCAAAAGCCTGTTTGACCGGAAAATGCTGCTGCACCGGCGCGGGCAATTCCCGCACTTCGGCCTCCGGCAACTGCCCGAAAAGCAGGGTTAACAAACCGTTGTCGGGCGCCAGGAAAAAATGCCCGTCTCGGCGGACCGCCAGAAACCGATAATGCGCATCGTACACGCAATTGACACCAATGAGATGGATGGTGCCTTCCGGGAATTCGGGATAGGCGTTTTGAACAACAAAAGCCCCTTGCACAATGTCGAAGGGTCTGATGGCGTGTGAGATATCCACCAGATGAACAGCGGGGCTACGGCGCAACAAAGCGCCTTTTAAGGCGCCGGCATAAAAGTCCTGGACGCCAAAATCGGTAGTAAGGGTGACGAGTTGCATGGTTGTCGTTTTCATTCAACGCTGCCAAGGTAACAGGTAGTCCGGTTACGGATGAACTTCTTTTAAAAGAATTGTGTTTGATTACCCTGTCTGAATACCTACTTTTGTAGTCGAAAATCCGGCACTGTTTTGTGGACTGTGAGCGGCAATCGATGCATATTGATTATCAGATACTTTTGACTATTAAGTACTGAATACGAAATAAAAAGCCTGACAAGGCATGGCGGTGCAGCCCGGTTCATTCACCCGTTGTTTGCTGTTCCCGCCCGCTGCCACTAAACTAAATTTAATTTGAGCGAAATCATTCTCACGGTAGAAGGCGTAGATCCCGTCGAATTGTACGGCGAAAACAACGCAAAGTTAAACCTGCTGCGCAAAGCCTTCCCCGACGTCGTCATTACGGCGCGCGGCAATAGTCTGAAAATCACCGGCGATAAAAAATTCACCCAGACAGCTAAAGCAAAGTTTGAGCAAATGGTGCGTTACCTGCGTGAACACCAGGAACTGCCGGCTCAAACGGTGTCCGACCTGCTCGGCGGCGAAAACCCCTTCGAGGTGCGCATCCCGGTGAACGGCGATTTAAGCAATACCCTCCTGTTCGGTCGCGATGGCCGGCCTATCAAGGCCAAAACCCGCAATCAGAAACGTTTGGTAGAAATTTGTGAAACCAGCGATATCGTGTTTGCCGTGGGGCCGGCCGGTACGGGTAAAACCTATACGGCTGTAGCGATCGCCGTGCGGGCGCTGAAAAACAAACTCATTAAAAAAATCGTGCTGACCCGCCCGGCGGTAGAAGCCGGCGAAAATCTCGGCTTCCTGCCCGGCGACCTGAAGGAAAAAGTGGACCCCTACCTGCGCCCGCTCTACGATGCGCTCGACGATATGTTGCCCATGGACAAACTCCAGTTTTTCATGGACAATCGCGTCATCGAAATCGCACCGCTGGCTTTTATGCGTGGCCGCACCCTCGACAACGCCTATATCATTCTCGATGAAGCGCAAAACGCGACGCCCCTGCAACTCAAGATGTTCCTGACCCGCCTCGGCCCGAGCGCCAAGTGTATCATCACCGGCGACCTGAGCCAGATCGACCTGCCCGGCCACCAGAAGTCGGGCCTGCGGCAAGCCATGGATATTCTCGACGGCGTGGAAGGCATTTCGGTCATTACGCTCTCCACCGAAGACGTGGTGCGGCACCGGCTGGTAAAAGATATCATCAAGGCTTACGAGAAAATCGAGTCCGAAGAACGCACGCGCCGCGACCGCGCCAAACGTAAACCCGAAGGCGAAATGCCGGAGGAGCAGGCGCCGGAGCCGGCTGCCGAACCGGAAGTTGCCAGGGATTCGCCGGCATAATAAACTTAATACTACTTTGCCACGATAAGTCACTTTAGAGATTTTTTAGTCTGATTTTTAAACCACAGAGTACACAAAGTGCACATTAGTTTCTTCATTTAATGCTACTAATGTGCACTTTGTGAACTCTGTGGTTTAAAAAATAGTCTGAATGCGCTTATCGTGTCAAAGTAGTATTAGGTTCAAATACCCCACCAATACGTCAACTTCACTGCAAACGCCCGACTTTTCACGGCAAACCCTTCCGGCAGGTAATTGTCGGTGTACACGATATACAGGTCGGAAGCCGGCGCATATCGCCACTGAAAGCGGGTGTTCAGGTTGACGTTGTCGGTTTGCTCATTGTATTGCAAAAAGGCGGTGAAATAGATTTTTTTGGTAAACGTCACATCCAGCCGCGGGCCGATGAGCCAAAAAGAGGCGTTTTTTAAGCCGTAAACATTATTTCCCGGAAATTGAATATCGTTGTACTCCGCCGCCAGCGCCAGGCTGCCGTACGGCTGTACCCGGTACGCGGCGTTTACCGCCAGTCGCAGGCGGGTGCCGTCGGCGTAATATCCGCCGTAACGCGTTTCCCAGCCGTAGGTAAACAGTTTTTTTGGCGTTGACGTGAACCCGGTACCAAAAGAATTCCAGATATGCTCCGTCCCGGCGGGCAGTTTGATACCCGTCAGATTGGTCGGATCGAATTCCTGCAGGAGTTTCACGTAATCATTGGCCGTCCAGGCAGAAAAAACAGCGGCGTTGCGGAGGGTGAAGTTGTAAGAGAGGTAGTTCTCGTTTTCGACGCTGTTGCCAAAATTACCCATGTACGTGAATCCACCGATACTGGGGCCGTGGGTCAGCAGGCGTTTGTTTTTGGGGAAGAAAAGGTAACTTGCGTTGTAGGTGGTTTTATGGTAGTCCCGGCGCGGCAGGTAGCCAACTTCCGGGTTGTATTGCGCGCCGACGTATTCCTGGGTCAACGACCAATTGAATTTGCGGTTATTGTACCGTATGGTGCCCGCGGTCGCATAGTCCTCGCCTTTTCTGTTAGGGTCAAAGGATTTATAAACCAGGAATTTCCCCCGCCATATATCGTTTTTTGAAGCCAGGTTGTACTCCAGCCCGGCGTTGCGGTTGTAAGCCGCCTGATTCGTGAATCGTTCGCTGTCGAACGACTGTTTGTTGATGACAAAGCCTGTTATATTGGAGCGGCTGAATACCCGGCGTTGCAGGGTGAGCACGCCGAAATTTTGAGCGGGAGCGGCGCTTTCGTTCGTCTCGCCGGTTTGAATATCCATGACGCCGATGCGCCAGTCTTTGTTGATGCGTCCGCTCAGCCGCGCGCCGCCGCGAATGGGCGCGGTAAGCCCGATGCGCCGGGAAAAGAACGGGCGGATATTGGTAAAACCGAGGTTATTGAACAAGTCGCTGTTTTCCAGAAAAAACTGCCGCCGCTCGGGAAAAAACAACTCGAAACGATCCAGGTTGGTTTGCTGCCGGTCCACCTCCACCTGGGAAAAATCGGGGTTGATCGTCGCGTCCAGGTTGAGGGACGACGTGACCGCCACTTTCACATCCAGCCCGGCATCGACGCGACCGTCAAAAGGAGCATCAGGCCGGTACCGTTTCGAGCCGCCGCCGAGCAGGTAAGGAATGATCGAGATATTGCGCCCGGAGCGCGGCGGCGGGGCATCACCCCAGTCAAGCACGCCCGTGTAGGCGAGCGAGGCCGTGGGCAGCTGGCGGGGTACAGGCGCCCAGGATGATTTTTCGGCGATGGTCAGGTCGTTACGGCTGAAATTGATGCCCCAGCGCGTGATGTCTTTTTTATACCGCAGGGTTTTGAACGGAATGGCCGCCTCGAAAACCCAGCGGTCGGGGTAACGCTTCACTGCCGAAAACCAGCGATTTTCCCAGTACAGGTCGGCCGAGCCGCCGTCGTATTGCTGCCCGTCCCACTCGGCGCCCGCGGCATTGGCCCCAAACGTGAAACCGTTGGTTTGGTCGTCGAAAGGGTCCATGAAAAAAATAAAATTGTCGTTTTTCCCAAAATTCCAGTCGCGCCGCAACGACTCCACCCGCACCGGGTGCGACTGAAAATTGACGGCCGAGATATACAGGAAACGATCGTCGAAGGCCATGCGGACTTCCGTTTTCAACTTCGCCTGCGAGGTGTCCATCGGCAGTACCATAAAAAAATCGGTGGCCAGCGCCGCCCCTTTCCAGGTTTCTTCATCCAGCACGCCGTTGACGATAATGGATGAATCGGTGCAGCGGATGGGGTACAAAAAGTGTTCGTTTTTCTTTTGGGCTTGTAAAAAGCCGGAAAAACAATAAATCAGCAGGAGGGCGAAGCGTATTTTTTTCACGGATGGGTGGATAAGTTGGGGGTAAATGTCCGGAGACCTTTCGCAATTATTATTTTTACCTCAAAAAAACGTGACCAACCTCCACTTCGAACAAACCTGGCGCTGGTTCGGCCCCTCCGATCTCATTAGTTTAGCCAATATCCGCCAAACCGGCGCCACGGGCATCGTCACCGCCCTGCACCACCTGCCCAACGGCGCGGTATGGGAGGTAGAAAACATCCGGCAACGCAAAAACGAAATCGAAGCCGCCGGCCTGCGTTGGTCGGTGGTGGAAAGTGTGCCGGTACACGAAGAAATCAAACGCCGGACGGGCGACTATCGCAACTGGATAAGCAATTACCGGCAAAGCCTGCGCAACCTCGCCGCCTGCGATATCCGCACCGTGTGTTACAATTTTATGCCGGTGCTCGACTGGACCCGCACCGACCTGGCTTTCCCCGTTGCCGACGGCTCCCTGGCCCTGCGGTTCGACATGATTGACCTGGCCTTGTTCGATGTTTTTTTGCTAAAAAGAAAAAATGCCGCGCTGGACTACGCCCCGGAAACCCTCGCCGATGCCGAAAATAAATTCGACGCCCTGCCCCCTGAACAATGCGACCGGCTCACCCGCACCATCCTGGCCGGACTGCCAGGCGCCGAGGAGTCCTGGACGCCCGAAGATTTTCAACTGGCCCTGTCCGCATACGCCCGGCTTTCGCCGGAACAATTGCGGGAAAACCTGATCTTTTTCCTGAAAGAAATTGCGCCGGTCGCGGAGGCGGAAGGCATGACGCTCACCCTGCACCCCGACGATCCGCCCCGGGCTATTTTCGGATTGCCCCGGGTGGTGAGCACCGAAACCGACTATAAACAACTATTCGACGCCGTGCCGGAACGCGCCAACGGGATGTGCTTCTGTACCGGTTCGCTCGGCGTGCGCCCCGACAATGATCTTCCCGGCATCATCCGCCGCATGGGCAACCGGATTCATTTTTTGCACCTGCGCAACGTGCAGCGCGAGGCCGACGGCAGTTTTTTTGAAGCCAACCACCTGGAAGGCTCTTCCGACATGGTAGCCGTTATTGCGGCATTGGTAGACGAACAGGAACGCCGGCTCCGTACCGGCGAAGATACTGCCTTGCCCATGCGCCCCGATCACGGGCATCAAATGCTGGACGACCTGTCTAAAACGACTAATCCGGGCTATTCGGCAATTGGGCGGTTGCGGGGCCTGGCGGAGTTGCGGGGCCTGGAAATGGGTGTGCGGCGAATGCGCGCACAATCCCCCAAATCATTTTAAATCAATATTCCTATATTTCTTTAAAAAAAGACGGCTATCGATATTATTTCGCATTGTTTTTTTGTAAAAAAATTAATATTTTTGCAATGGTTAATATCGATAGCCGTTTTTTTATGAAAAAATATGAAGATATATTTAAAGAGAGTGGCGGTGTAGCCCGTATACAAACCCTTCAGGAGGCCGGTATGACATATTACAGTTTGAACGCTCTGCTTGAAAAAGGGCTGGTTTCCCGGGTAAAACAAGGCGTTTACAGGCTGGAAAGCGGTGAAGAAAGCGCCGATGAGATGGTAGAGGTTGCCCGCATGGTTCCAAACGGCGTTTTTTGCCTGTACTCTGCCTGTTCCTTTTACGAGTTGACATCTTTTGTTTCGGGCTTTCATCACCTGGCTATTCCCAAAAAATCCAGAGTGACGCTACCGCCGTACCCACCCATCCAACTGTATTATTGGGCGGACGCTCCGTATAATCTGGGTATCGAAGCCGTTGAAATATGGGGTGGCACGATCAGGATGTACAACATAGAGAAAACAGTGTGCGACATGGTTAAATTCCGCAATAAAATAGGAATGGACACAGTAAAAGAGGTGTTGCACAATTATGTTCGCAGAAAAGACCGTAGAATCCATCTTTTAAATCAGTATGCCCGGCAAATGAACATAGCCGGTGTACTTTCCAATTACCTCGACATTTTGCTATGAAAGACCCCATAGCATCCATTCAGGGACGCTTGCGCCAATTAGCCGTACAAGCCGGTCGGAAGCATCAACTTTTGTTAACCCGCTATTTTCAGGAGCGGTTTATTTACAGGGTATCGATTTCAGCACACAGCAACCATTTCTGTCTTAAAGGCGGAGCGCTTTTATATGCACTCGAGGGAGAAAAAAGCCGCCCGACAATGGATATCGATCTCCTGGGCTTACAACTTCCCAATGATCGGGAGCATTTCAGAAATATCTTCACGGAAATCTGCCAAATCCAATATGAACCGGATGGCGTAATCTTCCTGTCCGATGCGCTCACCGCGACGGAAATAGGAAAAGATCGGCGCTATTCCGGTGTTCGCCTGGAGTTTGAAGGTCGATTGGGAAACATTCGACAGAAAATGCAGGTAGATATCGGCTTTGGCGACGTGACCACCCCTGACCCTGCCCGGATGGTGTATCCAACACTTTTGCCGATGGATGCGCCACAAATAAAGGCGTATTCTGTAGAAACCATTATAGCAGAAAAGTTCGAGGCAATGATTGATCTGGCCGATTCTAATAGCCGGATGAAGGACTTTTATGATATGCATCGCTTACTGTTGTCCCAAAATTTCGCGCCGGAAACCTTGAAAGAAGCGGTCATTAATACCTTTCAGCGGCGTGGCACAAGTTACATGGACAATCACCCGATTTTTCATTCCGATTTTGGCACAGACCCAAAACGTTCTCTGCAATGGGGGGCTTTTTTAAAAAAATCAAATCTTGACCAATCCATTGACCTTGAGGGCGTACTAAAGCAGATTGATGAATACCTGCGCCCTATATTCGAGTCCATGCGGATTTGACATCGTCAAAAGCATAAGCAATGAGACTTACACGGAGCTCGGAGAATTTCGAATATTGAACACGGAATATCGAATATCGAAATATCGTAGTGTGTACTGTGACGCGGTGCGCTCTACGCCACTTCGACATTCGATATTCCGTGTTCGATATTCGATATTCTCCAAGCCTCCGTGTTGAATTTTTACACTACACCACCGGCTCCTTCACGCGTCCCGGCCGCAGTGCCCGCACGGCTTTCCCGGCCTGCCAGAGTTCGCTTTCGCGCATTTCGGTCAGTTCTGCGTCGAGTTTTTCGCGGTAATCGGGTTGGCTGCAGGTGTCGATCACGCGCTGCGATTCCTGGCCACTGGCCACGCTGGCGTACAGTTCTTTAAACACCGGCAAGGTGGCTTCCTTAAATTTTTTACGCCAGTCGAGCGCACCGCGTTGGGCGGTGGTGGAGCAGTTGGCATACATCCAGTCCATACCGTTTTCCGCTACAAGTGGCATGAGGCTTTGGGTAAGTTCTTCCACCGTTTCGTTGAATGCTTCGGAGGGCGAGTGGCCGTTGGCGCGCAGCACCTCGTATTGAGCCTCGAAAATACCGGCAATAGCGCCCATGAGGGTGCCGCGTTCGCCGGCCAGATCGGAATAGACTTCTTTTTTAAAATCGGTGGGAAACAGATAGCCCGAGCCTATGGCGATACCCAGGGCGATGGCCCGTTCTTTGGCTCGGCCGGTGGCGTCCTGGTACACGGCATAACTGGAGTTGATGCCTTCGCCGCGCAGGAATAAACGCCGCACGGTGGTACCCGAACCTTTTGGCGCCGCCAAAATAACGTCGATGCCCGCCGGCGGAATAATGCCGGTTTGTTCTTTAAACGTCACCCCGAAGCCGTGCGAGAAATAGAGGGCCTTGCCGGGTGTCAGGTGTTTTTTCAACGCATCCCAAAGTTGGATTTGCCCGGCGTCGGACAACAAAAACTGAATGATGGTACCCTGGCGGGCTGCCTCTTCGATGGGAAAAAGCGTTTCGCCGGGTTCCCAGCCGTCCGCAACGGCTTTGTCCCAACTCCTGGTGCCGGGGCGCTGACCCACGATCACGTTTATGCCGTTGTCGCGCAGGTTCAATGCCTGACCTGGTCCCTGCACCCCGTAGCCGATGATGGCTATCAGTTCGTTTTCCAGCACTTGCCGGGCTTTTTCCATCGGGAATTCTTCCCGGGTGACGACCTCTTCCCAAGTGCCGCCGAAATTGATTTTTGCCATTCTTTTATGAGTTTGAAGTTCAAAGTTTGAAGTTCGAAGTTTGGAGTTCGAAGTTTGGAGTTCGAAGTTCGAAGTTTGTGATCAAGGATAAGCAGTTTCGTCCATTGACTTGGAATCAAAAACTTCAAACTTCGAACTTTGAACTTCAAACTCATTTAGCAGCGCATGAAACCCTTCGCTGGCTTTGATAATTGCAATACGGGCGCTGCGTACAAATTCGATCAACCCAAAAGGCTCCAACACGCGGAGCAATTTGTCGGTTTCTTCCCGCTGGCCGGTGGTTTCAAATACGGTGTAGTCTGTCCGGATCACCACTACCCTGGCGCCGTGTTCGCGAAGCAGGCGTTCCACTTTTACCTTTTCCGCAATTTCACTGGTCGGCACCTTGTAGAGCGCCATTTCCTGCCATACGATCTCGTCGCCGGAATTGTAAAACGCTCGGAGCACGTCTACTTGCTTTTCCATTTGGCGGGCCAGTTTGCGTACCGCATCTTCCGTTTCGTTGATCACAATAGTGAACCGGTGAATGCCCTCCACCTCGCTGGGCGAAGTATTCAGGCTGTCCACATTAATTTTCCTTCGGGAAAACAGAATGGCGATGCGGTTGAGCAGACCGATCTGATTTTCCGTGTATACGGTGATGGTATATTCCTGTTTGGACATTTTTTAAAATTTAATGCCGTGATTATTCACCGGGTGACTTCAAGTCACCCGGTGAATAGACTGAAACTCACCTTAACCTGATCTCCGAAACGCTGCATCCCTGCGGCACCATCGGGAACACGTTATTTTCTTTTCCGACCATTATTTCGAGTAAATAGGGCCCGTCCCGCTCCAGCATGGTCCGCAGGGCGCCGGCAAGTTGGTCGCGCTGGTCAACCCGGTGGCCGGGAATGCCGTACCCGGCGGCTACCGCGGAAAAATCGGGACTGACGATATCGACGAAAGAATAGCGGCGCTCATGAAACAGTTCCTGCCATTGCCGCACCATGCCGAGGAACCGGTTGTTGAGAATAATGATCTTCAGGTTAAGGCCGGTTTGCTGGATGACGCCCAATTCCTGGATCGTCATCTGAAAACCGCCGTCGCCGGCAATAGCAACGACTGTGCGTCCGGGTGCGCCGAATTTGGCGCCGATGGCTGCCGGCAGGGCAAAACCCATGGTGCCCAGCCCGCCGGAAGTGATTTTGCTTCGACTGTGGTTAAATTTTGCATAGCGGCAAGCGACCATCTGATGTTGGCCCACATCGGTGACGATGACGGCCTCACCGGCGGTCAATTCGTTGAGCAAATGAATGACTTCGCCCATGGTCAGCGCTTCGCAGGTGGGATGCAGCTCGTTTTGGATAACGATTTCCTGCTCCTGGCGGTCGCAATCCCGGAAACGTTGCAGCCATTCGACGTGCGATTTCTCCTGAACCAGGGCGGTCAGCAAGGGCAGGGTTTCTTTACAATCGCCCCACACGGGCACCGTCGCTTTGATATTTTTGTCAATTTCCGCCGGATCGATATCCAGGTGAATGATTTTTGCCTGTTTGGCATATTTATCTAAGCGGCCGGTCACGCGGTCGTCGAAACGCATACCGACGGCGATGAGTACGTCGCATTCATTAGTGAGCAGGTTCGGACCGTAATTGCCATGCATGCCCAACATGCCCACGTTGAGCGGGTGGTCGCTGGGCAGGGCACTCAGGCCGAGGATGGTCCAGGCCGCCGGGATTCCGCTTTTTTCGATAAACCGCCGGAATTCTGCCTCGGCTTTGCCCAAAATGACACCCTGACCGAACAATACGAAAGGCCGCCCGGCAGCATTGATCAAATCGGCCGCTTCACGGATATACTCCTGCCGGATCAGCGGCTTGGGACGGTAACTGCGAATATGGTGGCAGGGCGTGTAGCCTGAATACTCAAATTTCTGGAGCTGGGCGTTTTTAGTAATATCTACCACCACCGGGCCCGGCCGGCCGCTGCGGGCGATAAAAAATGCTTTGGCCAGCACCTCCGGGATTTCGGCGGCATCGGTCACCTGATAGTTCCACTTGGTTACCGGAGTAGTAATATTGATGACGTCTGTTTCCTGAAAGGCATCCGTTCCGAGCAAATGCGCGAACACCTGTCCGGTCAGGCACACCACCGGCGTGCTGTCGCTCAGCGCATCGGCGAGGCCGGTCACCAGGTTGGTAGCGCCGGGGCCGCTGGTAGCGAACACCACACCGACGCGCCCGGACACCCGCGCAAAACCCTGCGCAGCGTGAATGGCGCCCTGTTCATGCCGGACCAGGACGTGATTCAGCCGGTCCATATAATCGTACAACGCATCATAGATCGGCATAATGGCGCCGCCGGGATAGCCGAAAACGGTTTCCACGCCCTCGGCAAGCAGCGCGTGCATCACCGCTTCCGAACCTGAAACGGTTGACGGTGGACGGTTGACGGTTGACGGTAGACGGTGGACGGTGGACGGGAGACGGTGGACGGTGGACGGTGGACGGTGGACGGTAGACGGTGGGGTAGTGGACGGTTCGGTATCCGGGCCGGCTTGCGTTGCAGGCAGCACAGGCGGCACAGCCGCCTGTAAGCCGTCGACCGTCCGCCGTCGACCGTCCACCGTGGACGGTTCGGTATCCGGGCCGGCTTGTGTTGCAGGCAGCACAGGCGGCACAGCCGCCTGTAAGCCGTCGACCGTCGACCGTCCACCGTCAACCGTCAGTGATGCAACCGGTGCTGGCTGAGGAAACTTGTTTTGCATATTTGTAGAGGATACCTTTTTTAACTTTGAAATCGGGTGCAACCCAGGCTTTGCGGCGACGGGCTATTTCATGGTCATGGATATGGGCGGTGATCCGATTGTTATGGGCGTCGATCGTGATGCGGTCGCCGTCGTGCAGCAGGGCGATGAGGCCGCCGTCGAAGGCTTCCGGGGTGATGTGCCCGACGACGAAACCGTGGGTGCCGCCGGAAAAACGCCCGTCGGTGATGAGCGCCACGCTATTCCCCAAACCCTTACCCATAATGGCCGAAGTGGGTTTGAGCATTTCCGGCATACCCGGCGCGCCTTTGGGCCCTTCGTACCGAATGACGACTACTTGCCCCGGTTGTACACGTCCGGCGCGGACGCCTTCGATACATTCAAATTCGTTGTTGAACACGATGGCCGGGCCTTCAAAAAGTTCGCCTTCCTTACCGCTGATTTTGGCGACGCTGCCCTGTTCGGCAAGATTGCCGTACAAGATGCGCAAATGCCCTTCGGCCTGCAACGGCCGGTCGGTGGTGGCAATGATGGTTTGCCCCTCCGGCAAGCCCGGAATACGGGCCAGGTTTTGGCGGATTGTTTTTCCAGTAACCGTAAGACAGTCGCCGTGCAGCAATTTTTCCGAAAGGAGATATTTCATGACCGCCGGAATGCCGCCGATGGCATGCACGTCTTCCATGTGGTATTTGCCGGAAGGTTTCATGTCGGCCAGCACGGGCGTTTTGGCGGAAATTTGTTTAATATCATTCAGGGTAAACGGGATGCCCGCTGTTTGGGCGATAGCCAGCAGGTGCAAAACGGCGTTGGTACTGCCGCCGAGCACGGTAACGATCCGCAAGGCATTTTCAAACGATTCCCGGGTAAGGATGTCCATCGGTTTGATGTCGCGTTCCAGCAGGTGGCGCAGGGCTTTGCCGGCGGCGGCGCATTCGCGTTGTTTGGCCTTTCCCACGGCTGGATTGGACGCGCTGTACGGCAGCGAAAAACCCAGGGCCTCGATGGCCGACGACATGGTATTGGCGGTGTACATCCCGCCACAGGCACCGGGGCCGGGACAGGAATGGCGGATCACTTCGCGAAAATCTTCGGGCGTGATGGTACCGGCATATTTTTCGCCCAATGCCTCGAAGGCGCTGACGATATTCAGTTTTTTCCCCTTGTATTCGCCGGTAGCGATCGTGCCGCCGTACACCATCAGGGCGGGCCGGTTCAGGCGGATCATGGCCATTACGGAGCCGGGCATGTTTTTATCGCAACCGGGGATAGTGATCACGGCGTCGTAGTAGTGCGCGGCTACCACGGCCTCGATGCTGTCGGCAATCAGTTCGCGGGAAACCAGGGAGTAACGCATGCCCTCGGTGCCGTTGGTAATGCCGTCGCTGATCCCGATGGTCGTAAACTCCAGCCCAACCAGTCCGGCCCGGTTGACGCCGCGTTTCACCGCGGCGGCCAGTTGAAGCAGGTGCATGTTGCAGGTATTTCCGTCGTACCAGTTGCTGACGATGCCGACTAAAGGTTTGTGCATATCCTCGTCGGTAAGGCCCACACCGTATAACATAGCTTGGCTCGCGGGTTGCGAGTCGTCGAGTGTGACGAGGTGACTGTATTTTTTCATTGACGAATTATGATTTACGATTTACGATTTGCCACTTGCGATTTACGCTCCAATCGTAAATCGTCAATCCGAAATCGTCAATCAGATAAATGCTTCTCTTGTTTCTTCCTGTAAAACCCTGGCCTTGTACATGCCCTGAATAGCGGCGCCGAAAGTGTTCTTCCAGGCCCGGCGGAATTTTTTCCCGTCGAGGGAAGCGAGTCCGGTGACTTCGGCGGCGGTACCTACGAAAAAAGCCCCATCGGCGCCGTACACGTCTTCCGGCAAAAAATGCTGCTGCCGCACTTGAATACCGACCTGTTGGCAGATTTCGAGCACGTTCCGGCGGGTAATGCCTGGCAAAATGTTGCCTAATGGCGGGGTGTACAGGATACCGTTTCGTTCCACAAAAAAGTTGGCGCCCGGCCCCTCGGATACATAGCCGTTCGCATCGAGCAACAAGGCTTCATCGAAGCCGTTGCGTTTCGCCTCGGTGGTAGCCAGGATGGAATTGGTGTAATGCCCCACCACTTTTGCGTCGATGAAGCAGGATTTGGGGTGCGGGCGGCAAAACGACGAGGTCGCAACATGCACCAGGTTGTCGCCCAACAGTTTTCCCCAACGCCAGGCGCACATAAACAGGTGGCTGGCTTCCGGCGGCGTAAGCGACATGTTCGGACCGGTAAAAACCAAAGGCCTGATATAAGCGTCCGTAAGGCCGTTTTGGGCCAATAACTGATACGCAAGGTCCGTCAGTTCTTCTTCGGTGTAATGCATACGAATATGCATTTTATCTGCCGAATACCGGAGCCGTTTGAAATGCGCCCCGGCTTCAAAAATATGCGGACCCGCAGGCGTATCGTATGCGCGAATACCTTCAAATACGCCATTCCCGTAGTGCAGGGTTTGGGCATACAAGCCGGTGGTGGCATCTTTTGCTTTTATCCACCGGCCATCGAGGAAGGCGATAGTTTGATCGTTGAAGTACATAAGTTTAATTTTCGATTACTTCCACTGGTGTTAATATCATTCCCGCCACCGCCTGCCCCACCTCCGAACAGCGGCTGGCTTTGCCCGTCTGCAAATCGGCCGTAGCAATGCCTGCCTCCAGCGTTGCCTGAACGGCCTCGCGTACCGTGGCGGCTTCTTCTGCCAGGCCGAAATGCTCCAACATCATGGCTGCCGAAAGAATTGCAGCTACGGGGTTGGCAATATCCTGGCCCGCAGCCTGCGGGTAGGAACCGTGAATGGGTTCGAACAGCGCCGTTTTTTCTCCTACGGAAGCAGAGGGCAACATCCCCAGCGATCCCGCCAGTACGCTGGCCTCGTCGGAGAGGATATCGCCGAACATATTTTCGGTGAGCACCACGTCGAAAGCGGCGGGAAACTGGATGATTTGCATGGCGGCGTTATCCACGTACATCCAGTCGAGCGTGACATCGGGGTAATCGGATGCGGCGAGCGCGGTCACTACTTTGCGCCACAGGCGACTGGTTTCCAGTACATTGGCTTTGTCCACCAGCGTTACTTTATTCCGGCGCCGGCGGGCATGTTCGAAAGCAAGCCGCGAAATGCGGTCGATTTCAGCAGCGGTGTACACGCAGTGATCGTAGGCGCCATTGGGTGTTTGTCCTTTATCGCCAAAATAAATACCGCCGGTCAGTTCGCGGTAGATCACGAAATCCACACCGCGCACTTTTTCTTCCTTGAGGGGGGAGAGGTGCAGCAGACTGGGGTACAGGGTCACGGGGCGGATATTGGCGAACAAACCCAGGCTTTTGCGCAACCGCAGCAGGCCCTGCTCGGGCCGGACGGGCGCTGAAGGGTCGTTGTCGAAGCGCGGGTGCCCGATAGCGCCGAACAGGATAGCGTCGGCGCCGAGGCAGGTATCGAGGGTAGCCTCCGGCAGCGGATCACCGTGGCGTTCGATCGCAATAGCGCCTACATCGGCATATCGGTAGGTGAAGGTGTGGCCAAAACGATCGCACACGGCTTGCAGCACCTGTATGGCCTGCGCAGTTACTTCCGGGCCGATGCCGTCGCCGGGGAGTACGGCTATGTGTTTGGTTGTGCTCATAAGATTTAAATGATGCTATGCCCGCTGCTCAAACGCCTCAATCTCTCCCCGCAAACTGAGCAGAAAATCAAGGTCGTCATAGCCGTTAATCAGGCAAGTTTTACGAAACGGGTCAATGGGAAATGTTTCGGTTTTACCCGAAGCATTTATGGTAAAGGTTTGGTTTTCAAGATTTACTGTAAATCCACTTTTAGGATCAATCTCTATAGCGGTAAAAATATCGTGTAAAAAATCTGGCGAAACCTGCACGGGCAACAACCCGTTGTTCAGGGCATTTCCTTTAAAGATATCGGCAAAAAAACTCGACACCACGACCCGGAAACCGAAATCGCCCAAAGCCCAGGCGGCGTGCTCGCGGCTGCTGCCGCAACCGAAATTTTTACCTGCTACTAAAATTTGGCCCGTGTAAAGCGGATTGTTCAGCACAAAATCCGTTCTGGTGGCGCCATCGGGGTGATAGCGCCAGTCGCGAAACAGGTTGTCGCCGAAACCGTCCCGGGTGGTGGCCTTCAGGAAGCGCGCCGGGATGATTTGATCGGTATCCACGTCTTCATTGGGCAGGGGAACGGCGGTGGATCGTATGGTGGTGAATTTTTCCATTTCGTAAGTTTTTTTAATTCTCAATTCCCCAGTTTCGCACATCCACTATCTCACCCGCCACCGCAGCAGCAGCAGCCGTCAGCGGGCTGGCCAGGATGGTGCGGGCGCCGGGACCTTGCCGGCCTTCAAAATTCCGGTTGGAGGTGCTGACACAATATTCCCCGGCCGGTACCTTGTCTTCGTTCATGCCCAGGCAAGCCGAGCAGCCGGGTTCGCGGAAATCGAAACCGGCGGCAGCGAAAATTTTATCCAGGCCTTCTGCCTGTGCCTGTTTGGCTACCTGCTGCGACCCGGGCACGATCATGGCCGACACGCCCGCGGCCTTCTGTTTGCCTTGTACAAACTGCGCCACCAGGCGCAGGTCTTCGATGCGCGAATTGGTACAGCTGCCGATGAATACATAGCGCACGGGTTTGCCGAGCATCGACTCGCCGGGGTCGAAGCCCATATATTCAAGCGATTTGGAAAACGACGCCACGCTGTCGCCGGGCGTCGGAGCGGTTGGGATGACCTCGCTGATCCGGATACCCATGCCCGGATTAGTGCCGTAGGTAAGCATCGGCGCAATGTCTTCGGCGCGGAACTGGTATTCCTGGTCGAATGAGGCGCCGGGGTCGCTGTACAACTCCCGCCACTGCTCCACAGCCGCCTCGAAGGCAGCGCCCTGTGGGGCAAATGCACGGCCGCGCAGGTAATCAAAAGTCGTTTCATCGGGCGCAATCAATCCGCCGCGGGCGCCCATTTCGATGCTCATGTTGCAGATCGTCATACGGGCTTCCATCGACAGGGCGCGTATGGCGCTACCGGCGTATTCGACAAAATACCCGGTGCCGCCGGCGGCGCTGAGTTGGGCGATGATGTACAGGATAATATCTTTTGAAAGCACGCCGGGAGCCAATCGGCCATCCACAGTGATGCGCATTCGTTTCGGTTTTTTCAGCAGCAGGCATTGCGTCGCCAGTACCTGCTCCACCTGGCTGGTGCCAATGCCAAAGGCGATATTGCCGAAAGCGCCGTGTGTGGATGTGTGGCTGTCGCCGCAAACGATCGTTTGCCCCGGTTGGGTGATGCCCAGTTCCGGCCCGATCACGTGTACGATGCCCTGGTAGGGATGTCCCAGTCCGTACAATTCCACGCCGAATTCGGTGCAGTTTTCGGTCAGTTTTTCCACCTGCGAACGCGATAGAGGTTCCTCAATGGGCAGGTGCTGATTCTTCGTCGGCACATTGTGGTCGGCTGTGGCGATGGTTTGCGCCGGACGGAAAACGGGCAAACTCCGGGCGCGCAAACCTGCAAAAGCCTGCGGACTGGTCACTTCGTGGATGAAATGCCGGTCGATGTACAGCACCTCCTGTCCGCCTTCGGCAGTCGTAACGACGTGTGCGTCCCAGATTTTATCGAAGAGTGTTTTTTGCATTGATTTATTTTGAACCGTTTTTGCTTTTCTATTTTTTCAACATTTCAGATGTTTCGCTTCGCTCAACATGACAACTCGCGCGAGCGTAATTTTCCGTCGGATTTCTCGCTGCGCTCGAAATTTACCGGGAAGGCTTTGAATATTTCGAGCGCAGCGAGAAATCCGATGGAAAGTTAAATCCCGGTAAGTTGTCATGTTGAGCGAAGCGAAACATCTGATTTGACATAGTCAAAAACTAAACTGCAACGGATGATAGATGAGTCTCCAGCAACACCCCCAAATCCGCATCATCCACCTCTTTCTTGCGGTCGGCCATTTCGAGGAAGGCGGCATATATTCGGTCCAGTTCGTCTTTGGTGAGGTCGCAACCCAGATTTTTGGCCCGGTAGGCTAATGCTGCGCGGCCGCTGCGGGCGGTAAGCACGATTTTGGAGTGATCGACGCCCACTTCCAGCGGATCGATGATTTCGTAGGTTTCGCGTTTTTTGATCACGCCGTCCTGGTGAATGCCGGAAGAATGCGCGAAAGCGTTGGCGCCGACGATGGCTTTGTTGGGCTGCACGGGCATACCCATTTTTTCCGACACCAACTGACTGACCGGATTGAGCAACCGGGTATTGACGCCGGTAAAAAACGCCAGGTCGGGGTGTTGGCGCAGGATCATGACCGATTCTTCCAGCGAGGTATTGCCCGCGCGTTCGCCGATGCCGTTGATGGTGCACTCGATCTGGCGCGCGCCCTGGATGACGCCGGAAATGGAGTTGGCCGTGGCCAGCCCAAGGTCGTTGTGGCAGTGTGTGCTGAGGATGGCTTTTTCGATACCGCGCACGTTTTCCACCAGGTAGCGGATTTTTGCGCCGTATTGCTCCGGCAGGCAATAGCCGGTGGTATCGGGAATGTTGAGGACAGTGGCGCCGGCTTTAATAGCGACTTCCAGCACCCGGGCAAGGAATTCATTGTCGGCGCGGCCGGCATCTTCGGCGTAAAATTCTACGTCGTCCACGAAGGATTTGGCGTATTTTACGGCTGCCGCGGCGCGGTACAGGATATCTTCCGGTGTGGTGCGCAATTTATAGCGGATGTGCATTTCCGATACGCCGATACCGGTGTGGATACGGGGCCGCGTGGCGCCGGCAAGGGCTTCGGCGGCGGTTTTGATGTCGTTTTCCACCGCGCGGCTTAGCCCGCAAACGATGGGGCGGCGCACGGCGCGGGCGACTTGTTGTACGGCGTGGAAATCGCCGGGGCTTGATACCGGGAATCCGGCTTCGATGACGTCGACGCCGAGTTCTTCCAGGGCCAGGGCAATTTCAATCTTTTGCGCGCTGTTTAGTTTACAACCGGGCACCTGCTCGCCGTCGCGCAGGGTGGTGTCGAAGATGTGAATACGTTGTGCCATGCTTCAAAGGTAGAAGCGTACTTTCGCGGTTCCGAAATCAAATAAAATACGTACTCCAAAATCCCAGGCATCCGCCCGACCAAGTAAAGCGTTGAAAATCATATTTTTACAGAACGCTTTTTTACGATGCCCAAGCAGCGAACCGATGACCTTATTCAACTGATCCGCTCGATGACCAGTGCGGAAAAACGCCATTTCCGGCTGTTTGCCACCCGCAACCAGGCTTCGGAAGAATTGCTGTTTTTGCAGGTTTTTGATTTTTTGGATAAAAAAGCCACCCACGACGAGGCGGC
>CAUJEY010000212.1 GCA_963169325.1 Bacteroidota bacterium | reverse complement strand
GGCAGCTGATACAGTCGCTTCAGCGCGTCTTCCCGCGCCGTCCCGCCGCTTTGAATACCGGCGATTAGCGATTCGTCTGACCAGTTGGTGTTGTCCATAGTTAGTGCAGTTCGCGGAAGAAACGTAACCACCGGGGTTGAGATTTTTTCCGCGAGGGCAAAAGTAATCAACCACATCAAGCGCTTCCGCTATTTTTACCCCCGAATCCCCTACCCTTTCCGATAACCCAACAAATATTACCCGGATGTTTTTCAAAAAATCCAACACAAACAAAGAACCTGAAGCGCCAACCACCGTCACTGCCAGTCTCTCGGTCAGCATTAAGGACACCCCGCAGGATATTTTTATCCGTTTCAACCGTTGGGGCGAACTCCTGGAGTTTCAGCCTATGTGGCTCGATCTTCCGGTAGCCGCCCGCCGGCTTATACTCCCTTTGGAAGATAACGCTGAACTGGAGGAACGCCTGGACAGTTGGCGTGAACGCCTCCGTTGCCTGCTGCCGGTCATTACCTCCGACCCTATGCGTCACCAGCCCTGGCCTGCCTTGCTGGAGCCCTTGCGAAACGCCGTTTCTGAATTACTTCCGGCCGGTACCATCCGAGGCCCTTACCCGGGAGATGACATTTGGATGCAAGGACTTGATAGCCTCCCTTCGGAACCGGATCACCCGGCAAACGCGATCCGTAGCGGCACGCTGTTTGCCCTGGCCGGCGATGAAAATGAAATGGAAAAAGGAAAATCTACCCTGGCTGCTTTTGGCGCGATAGCCCGTTATCCGTTGCTTTGCCTGTTGGGCGAAAACAAGAACGTGTTTTTTAGTTTGGCTTATTCGGGGGAAGCATTTTTACTGGAATTGGCGGCTAAAAAGCTACTTTCCACCAACAAACAAGTCCGGCACGAAGTCTTGCATATACTTGGCAATTGTGATTGGTATCCCGCCGCCGACCTCGTTTTGGAACACCTGACACGACAACCGGAGGATCAAAAAACAGCCGTTTACGCCTTAGGCTCATTAGCCGACAACCGGGCGCTTCCGGTACTGGCCGAATTGCTGAACAGCGCCGAAACCGACGACGATCGCCTGAATATTATGAATGCCCTCCGGCAAATAAATGACCCTTCCACACACCGGTTAGCTTGTTCTTTTCTCGACGATCCGAATGACAAATTAAAGACGGCAGCTCTTTCTTTTATAAACACTTCCGCAAAGGATAACGTACTGGAAAAAAAGTTACTTGAATTACTAAAAGGCATAGAAAAGGATTGGGGCTTTACCTCAACCGTCGCCAGTACCCTGGGATATATCGGCAGCGCGGAGAGTATCCCGGCCCTTTTAACGAAGCTTGATTTGATAAAAAGTAATTTGGATAATCCAGATGCTATATACGCCTGCCGGCCAATTATCGCCTCGCTTTACCGCCTTGGTTATGCGGAAACCATTCAACTCCTCCCGGAGCAATCGTATGAAAAATATGCCCGTTTGAGCGAATTCATTATCGGCGCTTTGGGCGAAGTGGAAGGCAATGCAGGATTGTGGTTTTTAGAAGCCTGTTTAAACGACAATCAACATATTGAAAAAACAACGGAAGCCCTCGGGCGTATCGGTAGCACTGAAGCGTTGCAGGTACTCCTCCGGGCTATGGAAAACCCCGATTCCGGCGCCAGGCTTGCCGCGATGAAAGTATTGGGCAACCTGCGCTGCACCGATGCCGTTCCAGGGCTACTCCGGTTGTTGCACGATCCTGATTGTGGCAACGAGGCGCTGAAAAACCTGGCCAAAATCGGCGACCCTGCCGCAGCACCGGGGGTTTATGAAGCCGCTTGCTCACTTCGGGATACATCATCGGTTGCATTGACCTGGAATGTTCTGGGCCGGCTGGGCGACGAACGCGCGCTGCAACCCTTGCTCCGGTATTTGACCAGCAAAATCAACCCCGAAACGAAAGCCAAAATGGTGCTGACCATCAGCCGGATGGGCAAAATGGAAGCCGCGCCGGTATTGCGGGCGCGTATCGGCAAAGAAACGCCGGAAGTGGAGGCGGTCATTTTGATGGCCTTGGGCCGGCTGGGCGATTATTCGGCGTTCAATATTTTAGCCCGGAGTATTCAATCGTACAACAACAATATCGCCGCTGGCGCGGCAAAAGGGCTCGAATACCTGAATTTGCCCGAATGCATGCCGGTTATGTTGGAAAATGCGCACAATACCTGGCCGGAAGTGCGTACCATCGCACAATCCATGCTGGCCGGCTCCCGGCATGCACCAGGTATACAGTTGTTGATGGACGGGCTACGCCATAAAAATGCAATGCTCAGAAGGGAGTACATCAGGACGGTCGCCCGCGCGGACAATTCGGTTTTTATCCCGGTTTTAGTGGAACTCTTGAATGATCCTTTTAGTCTTATTCGAAAAGAGGCCGTCCTTGCCCTGGCTAAGTTTAAACATCCCGAAGTCATCAGAGCCCTGACCGGTATACTCAACGATACTAACGTGGAAGTCAGAACCGCCGCGCACAATGCGCTTCATCCACCGGAGCCGGAACGTGTTTATTATTACGCCCCCTATTTACCCCAATGGCCCCGGGATCTCTTTAATGATCGTCATATATAACGCCATGCATATTTTACCACGCGGCGCCGAGGCGCTGCTTATTGCCCTGCAAACGCCCGCTCCAAAAGGTTACACCGGTATCCCCGTGCTAATTTGGGGGCGCCCCGGCGAAGGCAAATCCAGCTTTCTGGAAGCGCTCCACCGGCCGGATTTTCCCGTTCTGACACTCATCGCCTCCATTCACGACCCAACCGATTTTTCAGGCCTGCCGGTACACCACGAGGGGCGGGTCCGTTATGCGGTGCCCGAATGGGTCGAAGAATTTTCAAACGGCGGAGCAGGTATTCTTTTTCTCGATGAACTGACCACCGCGCCGCCGGCAGTACAATCAGCCCTGCTTCGGGTAGTATTGGAACGAAAAGTGGGATTTTATCCGCTGCCGTCCAAGGTTCGTATTGTGGCCGCCGCCAATCCGCCCGATTTGATGACCGGCGGCTGGGACCTCTCCCCTCCCCTGCGCAACCGTTTTGTACACCTCGACTGGGAGTTGACCACTGATTTTTACTTGGATGCGCTCCAAAACGGGTATAAAATCCCCGCACTGCCCACAATACCGGTCGAACATCATAAAATCGTCGCAGCAGCGTGGCAATTGCGGGTGGGCGCATTTCTGAAACAGGCGCCTCAGTTCCTGACCTCCCCGCCCGACAACGACGAACACGCCTTTGCTTCACCCCGCTCCTGGGATTTTGCCATTGCCCTGATGGCTTCGTGCGATATTTTGGGACTGGCGCCGCAAAAAGGAAGTTTCAGCACAGGTGTTTTTAACGCCCTGCTCAAAGGATGCGTTGGCGAAGGCACAGCGATTGCTTTTGCCGAATTTTTGTTCAATATGAACCTACCGGATGCGGACAAAGTTCTGGATGGCCTCGAACAAGTGGATATTGCCGAATTGAACGACGGCGAAGTGTATATACTATTCGGTTCGCTGCAACATGCCCTGACGCGCCGGTACGACAGTCCCGGATTAGTCCCTTCGGCTTTGCACTTTTTCGACCTGGTGCGGGCTGTTTTTGCCGACGGCCGACGCGACCTGATATATGTCTCCCTGAAAAAAGCCGCACGTAGCGGTCTGTTGACCAAAACACTGGCATTGGCACAACAAAATCACCCGGACCAACAGCAGCGTGTAAGCCGGGCATTGCATGATTTATTCGCCGATGAAGGCCTGAATGAGTTTATTGATGTTTTTGAAAAATGAACAATCGCGAGATCGAACAATTCCTTCGTTTTGCGCGGGCCTTTTGCGCCGAGCGGTTGCCCTGGTTTGCGCCGGCGCTGTTCTCCTGCCGGATACACCTGACCGGGAGTGTCCGGATCGCGGCTATCTCAGAACAACTGGATATCTATTTTAATCCGGATGCCATCCTCGAACTGCTTCGGGATCAGTCCAAAGAAGCGGCATTGGCGCAAACCGGGTTTCTCTGGATACACGAAATCGCGCATGTGCTGCGCGAACACTACAGCCGGGCAAGGGCAATAAACGCAGATGCCGCCATTTGGAACCTTGCGGCTGATATGGAAATCAATGATAGTCAATGGGATGGGTTAGAGGCGCCGGCGCCTTTCCCGCCGGTGCTACCCGGTATCTGTTATTTGCCGAATGGGCAACTGGCGGAATATTATTACCGCGAACTTACTAAAAAAGGCGTGGGCGATGCTTTTACGTGGGATGAAGGAAGCGGGGTACACGGCGAAAAACGATTGTGGGAAATTAATGACTCCGACGCAACCCGCAACCGGATCGATGAAATCCGACTCGCCCAGATCCGGCGCCAGGTAGCGCTGTTGATCACGCAGCATAGAACCCAAGGCGACGCTCCCGCCGGTTGGATACGTTGGGCCGACGGGCAGTTGGTTTCCCGGGTCGATTGGCGCAAAGTATTACACCACCGGCTGCGTACGGCAATGGTTCAAAGCATTGGCGGCCGCATGGATTACTCCTTGCGCCGCCCGAGCCGGCGCCAATCGGTATATCATCCCTTGTTACCACCCTCCCTGAATATCGACTGGAATTCACGGATCGCCTGCGTGATCGACACATCCGGTTCGATGGAAAGCCGGGACATCGGGCAAGCGATTGCAGAAGTATTGCGCATACTGGAGCAATTTCAGGTGCCGGTTACGATTATTCCGTGCGATGCATCTGCCTATACCCCGATGCTGATTCAGCAAAAGTCAGACTATTTTAAAGTACAACATATTCCGGGCGGCGGCGGTACCGATATGGTTAAAGGAATCGAGGCCGCCCTGGCCCTGCGTCCTGCGCCGGATGCCGTTGTTGTGCTTACCGATGGATACACCAATTATCCGCCGGCTCCGTATCGTATACCTATCGTTTTTGGCATCATCCAGCCCAACAACAGCCTGCCGCCCTTGCCGCCGGTTCCACCATGGCCCAATGGTTCGATTGTTTTTATCCCGGTGGCCATTTCGCCGTGCTGAAAAGTGGGCGCCGCGCAGTGTACAGTGACGCCGGCAGCCTAAAATCCCGTTGTCACCACCTTGTACGCTCCTTTCCTCTCCATATTCTCCTCGAACAGCCCTCCTGTTAAAAAACACGCCCTTTTTTAACAAAACCCACTCATTCCTACCCGCTTTCGTTATCATTTTCTTAAAAAAACACGCTGGAGGTTACTCTTTCCGGGGCGGCTGCACAAAGCATCAAAACCGACAATCACTTTACAACAAAAAAACATTCTCTATCATGAAAAAACTGGTTTTGTTCCTGCTCGCTATTGCCTTTGCTTCGCAAATGAATGCCCAACTCACCGGAATCGGCGTACGCCCTACCCTGTCGTTGTCTACTTACAAATTATCAAAAGGATACAATGACATTTACGATGCCAGCCTGCGTCCGGGCGGAGGTTTTGCCGTCTTTGCCGAATTCAACCTGGGCAACCGCTTTACGTTCCAACCGGAAATCGCCTTCATGCAACGTGGCGGAAACCTGAGAAGCGAAACAAATGTCTTCTGGGACGGACCGGAATTCGGCTACCCGGCCGATCACAAGGTCGTGGACATTCGCCAAAAGGAATCGTTGAATTACATCGACATACCGTTGAATTTTGAAAAGAACTTCGGCGGTGGCAACATCGGCTTTTATGTTGCGGTAGGCACTACGTTTTCCTTCGCCGTCGGCAACGGACGTGGTCTGGAAGAACTCACCGTCGAACACATCGGCCGTAACGAAACTGTCACCACACAAGTAGACCGCAATGAATATACCATCGAAATGGGCACCGGCCGTAACGACGAATATAAAACGTACGACATCGGCCTCAATCTCGGCGCCGGCCTGGCATTCATCCGGGAAAGCGGCGAACTCAGCTTCGATGTCCGTTTCGTGCAAGGTCTCCGCAACGTGGATATCGGTAGCCTGAAAAACCGGAACCTGCAATTCGGTATCTCCTACATGTATTATCTCGGACAGTAATTTTTGAATGATGAATTATAAATGATGAATGATGAATGCTATAGATTCCATTGTATAAATAACCCCGTTTTTATACTCATGGTCTATGATTCATCATTCATCACACAACATTCATCATTTATCATTCATCATTTATCATTAAGAAAATGCTTTGTCCAAACTGTAACCATTCGGCGCAGCCCGGTCTGACACGCTGCGATCACTGCAACTTCAAACTTCCGGAAACGGCATTACCGGCGGCTGCACCGCAGATGGGTGTACAGATTTGCTGGAATTGCCAACAATCCAATGCTATTCACGCGCTGCACTGCGTCGGGTGTAATGCCAGACTGGAACAAAAATTTGTATCCAAACGGCCTGCCGCACAGCGCTACATTCAAGCCACTCCCAACACTTTGAGTCATGACGAATAAAAGTATCGATCCGCTTTTTGTCTCCGCGCTGGATGTTTTGACCGGAGCCCTGGGTGTGTTCATCATTCTTAACTTTTTGAACACCCGCCTGGCCGGTACCACTCCCCCTGCGCCGCCACCGGTAGTTGCCGAGGCAAAATACAAAACGGAAAAGCGCACTACCTCGCCAACGAAACGTGAAGAACGCCCCAGCGGGCAACGGTGGAGCAATAAACCGGCTCCAGCAGCGCCGAAACCTACCCCGACAACCGCTACGCCGGAGCCCAAACCGGAGTCCAAGCCGGCGCCGGCGCCGGTAGAGAACCAGCCGCCTGCACCGCCGCAAGATCCGGTAGCCGTGGACCTGATGAAACAAACCAAAGGTGTGGTAACGCTACTGCTGCAACAGGAAGGCAAGGCGAAACAATCGGTGGAATTTATGCTCCGGCAAGGCAGTAAAAGCTGGAAGCCCAGCCGGGCCAGCAAGTATCAAAACGAAGAATTCAAATACGAAAAAGCGCTCAATTACTTCTACCAGGAAAATATCCAGCCCGGAACTTACGAAGTAATGGTGCGCGTGAAACGCGGAAGCCGGAATGAAGGCACCCAGCCGTTTGCCTTGTTCGGCAAGATTATTCCACCCGGACAAAAAGCCCAGACGCAACACTTCGGCACTTATGCTGCCGGCAGCAATGAATGGGTCAGCGCAGGCGTCTTCACCGTAACGGCTAACGGGATTCGTTTCAAATCGTCCCTGCCACCGGCTTCCGCCGACAAACCGGCAGAAGGCCCCACCAGCCCGCAACCCGAATCACCCAAGACAAAACCGAAAAAAGCGGGGAAATGGGGGTAAGGGGGGAAGGTTTGGGGGTTTAGGGGTTTAGAGGTTTGGGGGTTTACAGTTACAGGCTCTGTCAACCGAAATTCCCAAACCCCATAGCCATCAGGTTAAGGGTTTAAATCACTCCTTTAAAGTCAAAATGTAAAATGTAAAAGTCAAAATGTAAAAGTGTGATCCCGTGTTTACGGACATTCTGTGAAATTAATGCCAGTACCCGCCCATTTACGCGATGTTCCTTTTGACTTTTACATTTTACATTTTGACTTTAAAAACGCTCCCAATCCTTAACCTGATTGCTATGTCCCAAACCCCCAAACCTCCAAACCATAAACCTCCACACCCCCAAACCTCTAACCCCCCAAACCAGTAACCTTTATTCATCACAATCAATTTCAGCCATCATGTTTTCGCAAAAAAATAGTCCGATCTTAATTAGCCTGGGCCTCACCATTCTTGTTATGGTTATTGTTAGTGCCGGCTACTACCTCACCCCGAAAGGATCTTCCCTGGAAACGTTGTTTTTCGCACTTGGCGGCCAGATGCCGTCCGGTCTGATACAGGCGGCCACCTTCTTCAGTTTCTTTATCTGCTATTTTGGCATGGACTCGATATCCAAGCGCATCCAGCGGGAAGAATTTGCTTATACCGCCAAATTGCTGCCGGAAACGGAACAGTACGTTTTATATCCGGAAGATGTGAACCGCATCAAACTCCAAACCATTGAGGTGGAACGGCACATGGGCCCGGGCTTGCTCACCGACCTGATTAAGCAGGCCGCTACAAAATTCCGGTCCAGCCATTCGCCTTCCGAGTCCCTCGCCATCGTAGAAACCGTGAGCGATATGCACCGGAAAACAGTAGAAAAAGAATTCTGGCTGATACACACCTGTCAGTCGTTAATCCCCGCTTTCGGGTTTCTGGGTACGGTGTTGGGGATGGCTGCTGCTATCTTGAACATGGGCAAATCACAGCCTACAGCGATGGCTTCCCCCACCGGCCCCGATGCCGCTACTACCGTTGCCCCCGCGGCTATCAGTGGCACCGACATCCAGGTGCTGATCGACAACCTGGGCACCGCTTTTTTTACCACCATCGTAGCAATCGTGCTGGGTATTTTGGTTAATGTTATGATGAAGCGACTGGAATCGAAGGTAGAAGACCTGCACACCGGAATGAAGCGGTATGTGGTGGAGAATTTGGTGAACAGGATTCAGTCGTAATGCCGTCTGTCAGACGGCTTTAAAAAGAAACGGCGCCTGCATTCATACGAATGCAGGCGCCGTTATTATTTTAATGGAAGGAAGTCTCTCTTTTGTTTAGTCTTCTTTCTTCTCTTCTTTCGTCGCTTCATCAGCCGCTTCTTCCCCACCCGCTTGATGCGTCACATCTTCTATGATCACACTGCGGGATGCCAATTCGTCTGTTGCTTCAACTTCTTCTGCTACTTCAACAACCGGGGCTTCGGGGGCTACCGCCACAGCGGCTGCATCAGAAGTCTCCGCCTTTTTGGTTCCACCGCCACCGCCACGACGTGTTTTCTTCGTCGTTTTCACTTTGCCGGCATTCGGGTTGTATACTTCGTTGAAATCGACCAGTTCGATCATGGCTGTTTCGGCGCCATCACCGCGGCGGAAGCCGAGTTTGATCACCCGTACATAACCGCCCGGGCGGTCGCCTACTTTAAGCGCAACATCGCCGAAAAGTTCTTTGATGGCATCTTTGTTTTGCAGATAACTGAAAACAACACGGCGCGAGTGGGTGGTATTATCCTTGGCCTTGGTTATCAGTGGCTCCACATAACGCCGCAGGGCCTTAGCCTTAGCCAGAGTAGTGGTGATCCGTTTGTGTTCGATGAGCGCGATGGCCAGGTTGGCCAGCAGGGCGCGGCGGTGGGAGGCTGTTCTCCCCAGGTTGTTAATTTTGTCTCCGTGACGCATGATGTGTACCTAAATTCAGGTGGCAGCACCGGGGCGAGAAAGAATGATGAATGATGAATGATAAATGATGAATTGTTTCATCCTCTTTCAATCACGATTCTGCTCGACGGTTACTACACTTTTATGAAATGATGAATGAGAAATGATGAATTATGAACAAAAAAGAGGATTGCACTCGGCATTCATCATTTATCATTCATAATTCATCATTAGAAAAGTTACTCTTCGTCCAGTTTATACTTCGACAAATCCATGCCGAAGGTCAGACCTTTATCTTGCAGGAGTTCTTCGATTTCGACGAGTGATTTTTTGCCGAAATTGCGGAACTTGAGCAGTTCGTGGGTGTCATACCGGACCAATTCGGCCAGGGTATTGATTTTGGCTGCTTTGAGGCAGTTGTAGGCGCGAACGCTGAGGTCGAGGTCTTCCAGCGACGTTTTCAGCAATTTGCGCATATGGAGGATATGTTCGTCCACCACATTTTCTTCCCGGCTGGCCGGTGTATCGAAGGTAATATTGTCGTCGGTGATCAGCATCAGATGCTGGATCAGAATCCGGCTGGCTTCGCGGATGGCTTCTTCCGGGTGGATCGTGCCGTCCGTTTTTACCTCAATAGTCAGTTTTTCGTAGTCAGTCCGTTGACCTACGCGGGTATTTTCTACTTTATAGGAAACGTTTTTGATGGGCGTATAAATAGCGTCAATCGGGATAACCCCAATCACGGCTTCTCTCGGCGCACCATCATCAGCCGGTTGGTATCCGCGGCCCTTGGAGATTGTTAGTTCCAATTCAAGGGTAACGAAAGGTTCCATACGGCAGATCAGCAAATCGTGGTTCATCACCTTGAATACATTGGTGAATTCCTCAATATCGCCTGCGCGAAATTCTTCCCGGCCGCTAAAGGTCAGGTATATTTTTTCCGGCTGGCCTTTTTCATCCTGAATCAAAGGCTTCAACCGCACTTGTTTCATATTCAGCACTATATCGACGACGTCTTCCACGACGCCCCGGATAGTAGCGAATTCATGATCCACCCCACCGATACGCACGGCGCTGATGGCATAACCTTCCAGGGAGGAAAGCAGTACGCGGCGCAGCGAGTTGCCAATGGTTTGGCCGAAGCCGGGTTCGAGCGGTTTGAATTCGAAGATGCCTTCGAAGTCAGTGGCTTTTTGAAGCAGGATTTTGTCGGGCTTCTGGAAATTGAGAATACTCATATTTTGATGCTGGATGCTGTAAATGAGATATATTGAATTGTAATACCAAACAACATAAACGCGAAAATGGTTGGCATTCGAAGTCGAAAGCCAACCGTTTCCCGTTATTATTGATTATTTCGAGTACAATTCAACAATTAATTGCTCGTTGATCTTCTCCGGTATTTGGTCACGTTGCGGATAAGCCAGGAAAACACCTTGCATTTTATCCGGATTCCACTCCAGCCAGCCGAATTTACGCACATCGTTCGTTTTGGCGCCGACATGTGTGGTGACAATTTCCAGTCCTTTGGACTTGCTGCGGATGGCAATCACATCGCCCGGTTTGAGCGAATACGACGGGATATTTACCACATGGCCGTTCACCGTTACGTGGCGGTGGCCAACCAATTGGCGGGCGCCGCGACGCGTCGGGGAAATTCCCAGACGATATACGGTATTGTCCAGCCGCGCTTCCAATAATTGCAACAATATCTCACCGGTTACACCATGACGCCGGGTTGCATTGACGAAGGTCTTACGGAACTGACGTTCCAGAACGCCGTAAGTATATTTCGCTTTTTGCTTTTCCGACAACTGGTGGGAATAGTCCGAAGCCGTTTTTTTCTTACGCGTCTGGCCATGTTGTCCGGGCGGGTATTTGCGACGTTCGTAATATTTATCATACCCGAAGATCGGGTCGCCGAATGAGCGGGCTTTTTTGGTGGTTGGTCCAGTATAACGAGCCATTTTATATAAATGTGGTCAATTCTAATTAATGTAGTCAATGTGGTAAATGTGGTCAATGTGGTCAATGTGATTTCGATCTGTGGAAATTGACCACATTGATCTCATTGACCATATTGATCTCATTTAAACCCGGCGGCGTTTGGGTGGGCGGCAGCCATTGTGCGGCATCGGGGTAACGTCGTTGATTACCAACACTTTGATACCAGATTGGTCGATTGCACGGATAGCGGCTTCGCGTCCCGAGCCCGGGCCTTTCACAAACACCTCTGCCGAACGAATACCGGCCTCGAAAGCTACTTTGGCAGCATCGTTAGCCGATACCTGTGCAGCGTAGGGCGTATTTTTTTTCGATCCGCGAAATCCGGATTTACCGGCAGACGACCAGGACACCACTTCTCCTTGTTTATTCGTAATGGAGATGATGATGTTGTTGAAACTAGCCTGAATGTAGACCAACCCTTCCGGGGTGATTTTCACTTTACGCTTTACGACTTTTTTTGCAGCTCCTTTAGCCATTTTATCTGAAATAAATTTGTATTATAACTTGAAAAGAAGGCGTCTAAAAAGGCTTATACCATATAAACCTCTATAAACCATATAAATCCCTCATTATCGATTATTTCGTTGCTTTTTTCTTGTTTGCAACCGTTTTCCGTTTGCCTTTACGCGTACGGGCATTAGTACGGGTGCGCTGGCCGCGCAGTGGGAGACCTTTCCTGTGGCGCAAACCGCGATAGCAACCAATGTCCATCAGACGTTTGATGTTCATCTGAACTTCCGAGCGCAATTGCCCTTCCGTCTTAAATTCTTCCGCAATGATCCGGGTGATGGTTTTAATATTATCATCCGTCCATTTTTCCACTTTGGTATTTTCATCGATTTCTGCCTTCGACAAAATAGCTTTGGCCGTCGAAGGCCCCACACCATAGATGTAGGTTAATCCGATGATCCCTCTTTTGTTCCGGGGCAAATCAACTCCAGCAATACGAGCCATAATGAGTTATGAGTTATGAGTTATAGGTTATGAGTTCTGGGAATGATAGGCTTAGCGTTGTAACGCATAACTTATAACTCCTAACTCATAACTAAATTTATCCTTGACGTTGTTTGAACTTAGGGTTCTTTTTGTTGATAACGTACAATTTGCCCTTGCGGCGCACAATCTTGCAATCAACGGATCGCTTTTTTATGGATGGTTTAACCTTCATGTCGGCTAATATTTTGCAATGATATAAAGTCAGATTTTATTGGTAATTCGTACTAACTATTTGTAGCGGTATATGATTCGGCCGCGTGTAAGGTCGTAGGGCGACATTTCCACCGACACCTTATCACCCGGAATGATACGAATGTAGTGCATCCGCATTTTACCGGAGATATTGGCCAGAATAATGTGTCCATTTTCCAGACGAACTTTAAAATTCGCGTTGGAGAGCGCTTCCGTCACTACGCCGTCTTGTTTGATCAGGTCCTCTTTTGCCATAAAAAAGCCCATTAAAATTTTGGGCTGCAAAGTTCTAATTTTTCGGTGAAACTTCTTTAACCGAAGGGTTATTTTTTATTGCGTCCAGAATATACTGGTGATCAGATAAAATATCGGCTTTGCCTTTGCGCACGGCTACCGAATGTTCGTAGTGCGCGCTGGGTTTGCGGTCTTTAGTATGGATCGTCCAGCCGTCGTTACTTTGATACACTTCTTTCGCGCCGAGATTTACCATGGGTTCGATGGCTATGACAAGTCCGGATTGCATCAGCGGCCCTTTTCCCCGTTTGCCGTAATTGGGCACATCGGGATCTTCATGCAGTGAACGTCCTATACCATGTCCGACTAATTCACGAACGATACCATAAGGGTGTTCCCGTTCGCAGTAATATTGGATGGCAAAGGATATGTCGCCGACTCTTTTGCCGGCTACGGCCTGTTCGATACCTTTATATAATGAGGCATACGTCACACGCAACAACTCCATTACTGGTTCGTCCACTTCAGGCATCGCAAATGTAAAAGCGGCATCGCCAAAAAAACCGTTCAGTTCTACACCGCAATCCACAGAAACAACGTCGCTATCTCGAAATTCGCGGTTTCCCGGGATACCGTGTACGACAATGTCATTGTACGAAACACAAAGAGAAGATGGAAAACCATTATACCCTTTGAATGCCGGACGCCCGTGATGGTCGCGTATAAACTCTTCTGCTGCCTTGTCAATTTCCTGGCCGGTAATACCCGGTTTCAGGATACTGGCCACGTGTGCCAACGTTTTGGACACCACAAGGTTAGCCTCCCGCATCATTTCGATTTCCTCATCGGTTTTATAGAAGATTTTCTTACCGTCAGAACCGCCGCTAAAGAGACCTGCCATGATATTTGTTTACTGTGGCTGACCGACCTGGATGCCTTGGGTAGAACGACCCTGGATGCGTCCGGATTTAATCAAACCGTCGTACTTTTTAGTCAATAAATAACTTTCAATTACCTGGAGCGTATCCAGGGCCACACCAACCATAATCAACAGCGTAGTACCGCCGAAGAAAAGGGCAAATTGCTGGTTCACACCCAATGTGGCGGCAACGGAAGGCAGAATACCGATCAGGCCCAGAAATACAGCGCCCGGAAGCGTGATGCGGGTCATGATATTGTCGATATAAGATGCGGTTGCTTCGCCCGGCTTAACCCCAGGGATGAAAGCATTGCTGCGTTTCAGGTATTCGGCATAATTCGTCGGATTGATCATCAGGGCCGTGTACACATAAGTGAAAACAACGATCAGGGTGAAAAACACCACGTTATAGCCCAGGGAGTATATGTCACTAAAAGCATGGAGACGACCGCCTGCCTGTGAACTATCCCCGGAGAGATACTGAAATGCCGTGGCCGGCAAAAACATTAGTGCCTGGGCAAAAATAATCGGCATTACCCCGGCAGAATTGACTTTCAGCGGCAGGTAATCGCGGGCGCTGGATTGGGGTAAAGACCCACCCGTTCGGCCTACCATTCGTTTGGCAAACTGAATCGGAATCCGACGTACACCTTGTATCACCAGAACCGTAGCCATAACGATCACAAAGAAGAAAGCCAGTTCGATGAAGAACAGCAACAGCTGGCCGTCGCCGAAAAGTTTCTGAAATTCGAAGACGAAGGACTGTGGCAGACGGGCAATAATGCCGGTCATAATAATCAACGAAACGCCGTTTCCGATACCTTTATCGGTAATTCGCTCACCAAGCCACATACAGAATACCGTACCCGACGTCAGGATAATGATATTGGAAAACCAGAAGATACTTTCCGCAATATTGGGCGAAACGGCTCCCGGGATACTATTAATCAGTTTCAGATAGGCGCCGCCTTGTACCAAGGAAATGGCAACCGTCAGCAGGCGGGTGATTTGATTCAGACGCTTCCGGCCACTTTCGCCCTCGCGGGTTTGCAAACGTTGGAAATAAGGCACGGCAAAACCCAGCAACTGCACAATAATAGATGCTGTGATATAGGGCATTACGCCCAGAGCGAAGATGGCGGCGTTGTCGAATGCGCCACCGGTGAATACGTTTATGAGGCCGAGCAGGTCATTAGCGCCCCGGCTTTGGTTGGCTTTTTCCAGCGCAGCCGGAACAACACCCGGGAGCACCACAAACGTACCGACGCGATAAATCAACAGCAACAAAAGCGTGAAGCTGATACGATCGCGGAGTTCTTTGATACTCCAGATATTTTTGATTACTGTAAACAGTTTCATTACGTCGGTCAGATTTTAGACGAGTTGAACGCTTCCTCCCAGTGCTTCAATGGCTGCTTTAGCAGAAGCCGAAATAGCATGCACAGAGATATCTACTTTGACGGTCAGTTTGCCGTTGCCCAGCACCTTTATCTTATCGTTTTGACGACCGAAGCCCGCGGCATTCAGCCCTTGTATATCGAAAGCGGATTGGCCGGTACTGTTCACCAGCTTCTCCAGGTTACCAAGGTTCAGCGGAACATATTCAACGCGGTTGACATTTTGGAAACCGCGTTTCGGCAAACGGCGTTGCATAGGTGTTTGGCCGCCTTCAAACGCACGCTTAACTTTCGCACCACTGCGCGACTTATCACCTTTGTGGCCACGGGTAGACGTGCCGCCATGCCCTGAGCCGGTACCGCGACCGATCCGTTTACGTGATTTGACCGAGCCTTGGGCCGGATGTAGATTATTGAGTTCCATTGTTATTTTTTTCAAAGACGTTTGTAAATCAGGCTTCATTGACCTGTACGAGGTGCTGAACAACCCGGATCATTCCCTGCACCTGCGGGTTATTTTCGTGTTCTACGGTTTGATGAACCTTGCGAAAACCCAGGGCAGTCAGGGTGTCTTTCTGGCGCTTCGTCTTGTCGATGGGACTTTTCACCAGGGTAATTTTTACTTTGCTCATACCTTATTAAGTTTTGAGTTTTGGGTTTTGAGTTTTGAGTTTGGGCGCGTATTACTCAAAACTCAAAACTCAAAACTCAAAACTGAATATTTATCCGTTAAACAGTTTATCCAGCGTGATACCGCGTTGACGGGCCACTTCAGCGGGGCTGCGCAGGCTGGCGAGCGCCGCGATCGTGGCTTTCACCACGTTGTGCGGGTTCGAGGAACCTTGCGATTTGGCCAACACATCCTGCACACCTGCCATTTCAAGCACAGCGCGCATGGCGCCACCGGCTATTACACCGGTACCGTGGGCGGCTGGTTTGATCAGCACGCGTCCGGCGTCGTATTTGCCGTGCGCTTCGTGGGGAATAGTTCCATTGAGCAACGGCACGCGGATGAGGCTTTTTTCAGCATCTTTAACGGCTTTGCCAATGGCTTCTGAAACCTCACGGGCTTTCCCCAGGCCATGTCCGATGGTGCCTTTGCTGTCGCCTACCACCACTACGGCGGCGAAACTGAAGGTACGACCGCCTTTCGTAACTTTGGCCACCCGATTGAGGGACACTAATTTTTCCTTCAATTCGGATGATTCGGCAGGTTTTACTTTATCTGTTTCTTGCTTTGCCATTTTTCAATGTATAAATGTCTTAGTGTTTTAGTGTTTGGGTATTTTAGTACTAAAAAACTAAAACACTGAAACACTTAAATTTCTTTATTTTTAAAATTTCAAGCCGCCTTCGCGCGCACCTTCGGCCAGGGCTTTCACCCGTCCGTGGTAGAGGTAGCCGCCACGGTCAAAAACCACATTTTCGATACCCGCAGATTTTGCCCGCTCAGCGATCAATTGCCCGACAACTTTGGCTTGCTCGGTTTTGTTGCCCGAAAGGCCGCCATTGTCTAACGAACTGGCTGCAGCCAACGTATGGCCCTTAAGATCGTCGATAACCTGGCAATAAATGGCTTTGTTAGAACGGAAGACATTCAAACGGGGAAGTTCTGCCGTGCCGTTTATTTTTTTGCGAACACGCATGTGAATGCGCTGCCGGCTTTCTTTTTTTGTACGCTTCATTGTTATATAATTTTAGCCTCGATTGCCGACCGAAGCCGCTTGATTTACGATTTGTGATTTACGATTTACGATTATTCCAACAACAAGTAAAAGGAGTGGACTATTTGACTCACGGATTAAAAAATCGTAAACCGTAAATCGTAAATCGTGAATCGAATTATTTTTTCGAGCCGGCAGTCTTACCAGCCTTACGGCGAACTTGTTCACCTTTATAGATAATACCTTTTCCTTTGTACGGTTCCGGTTTGCGGAAGGAACGTATTTTTGCGCATACCTGGCCCAGCAATTCTTTATCAATTCCCTCCAGACGGATGTAAGGAGGCGTACCTTTTTCCATGCCGGTGGTCACTTTGATTTCCGAAGGAATCGAAAGCATAACCGGGTGAGAATAGCCGATACTGAACGTCACAAGATTGCCCTGGCTTTCTACACGGAAGCCGACACCGATGATCTGCATTTCGCGGGTGTACCCTTCGCTAACGCCGGTAACCATATTATTCAGGAGTGCGCGGTACAAACCGTGCATGGCTTTGTGGCGTTTCTGTTCGGTGGGACGTGTCACCACGATTTTGCCATCTTCCACCGATACGCTGATATCTGGATCAACCTTTTGGGTCAGAGCTCCTTTCGGACCTTTCACCGTTACCGTGTTATCGGAGGCGACCGAAATTTCAACTTTCGCCGGCAGCGAAATCGGCATTTTACCTATCCGTGACATGTTATATAAAAGTTTTTAAGTTCAAAGTTTGGAGTTCAAAGTTTGGAGTTTAATGTTTGAAGACCGGGATTTGGCGGAACTTCAAACTTCAAACTTCAAACTTCAAACTTTTTAATATACGTAGCAGAGCAGTTCACCGCCAACGTTTTGTTCGCGGGCTTGCTTATCTGTCATGATTCCTTTGGAGGTAGAGATGATCATCATACCCAATCCGTTGATTACGCGCGGGATATCGCCGGAGCCTGCGAACCTGCGGAGGCCGGGGCGGCTCACACGTTTCAATTCGCGGATTACCGGTTGCTTGGTGATAGGGTCATATTTCAAGGCAATTTTTATGGTGCCCTGGATATGCTGAGCGCTGGTATCGTCGAAAGCGTACTTCAGGATAAAGCCCTGATCATACAGGATTTCGGTCATGCGCTTTTTAAGCTTCGAAGCCGGGATTTCAACGATGCGATGGCCCGCCATCTGAGCATTGCGGATGCGGGTCAAATAATCTGCTATCGGATCGGTGACGTGCATGCTATAGAGTGATTGAGTGATTGAGTGATTGCTTGAATGGGGATTACCAGGACGCTTTGGTTATACCGGGGATCTTCCCATCCAATGCCATTTTACGGAACATGACACGGCAAATGCCGAATTTTCGCATATATCCTTTAGGCCGGCCGGTGAGCAGGCAGCGATTGTGCTGACGCACCGGGCTGGCATTGCGCGGCAACTTGTCCAATGCGTCGTAATCGCCGGCATCTTTCAATTTTTTGCGCAAATCAGCGTATTTTGCGACCATACGGGCGCGTTTGTTTTCGCGGGCAATGACAGATTTCTTAGCCATTTTGTAATACCTTATTTTTTGAACGGCATCCCCATTTCTTTGAGGAGCGCGTAAGCTTCAGCATCAGTTTTTGCAGTAGTGACGAACGTGATGTCCATCCCCATGATTTTACTCACCTTGTCGATGTCGATTTCGGGAAAAACGATTTGCTCCGTGATGCCGATGGTATAGTTGCCACGGCCATCAAACGATTTATCATTTACCCCGCGAAAGTCGCGCACACGTGGCAGTGATATAGAGATCAGGCGATCGAGAAACTCGAACATACGATCGCCGCGAAGCGTGACCCGAACTCCGATCGGCATACCTTCCCGGAGTTTAAAGTTTGACACCGAGGTGCGCGCTTTAGTGGACACTGCTTTCTGGCCGGTAATGGTGGTCAGTTCGTTGGCCGCGTTGTCCACCAACTTTTTGTCGCCGGTTGCGCCGCCGACACCCTGGTTGATACATATCTTCTCGAGCCGGGGCGCCTGCATGACGCTGGTGTAGTTGAACTGCTGCATGAGCGCAGGCACTACTTGTTTTTGATATTTGTCCTTAAGACGAGGTACGTACTTCATCATTAGATGATATTACCGGATTTTTTTGAATAGCGAACCCATTGACCGTTTTCTTCGCGCCGCCCGATACGGGTGGCTTCGCCGGTTTTGGGATCGATTAGTGCAAGATTGGACACGTGAATCGCGGCCGGTTTTTCAACGATACCGCCTTCCTCAGTTTGGGAAGCCTTGACGTGTCTTTTTACGATATTGACACCATCCACCACGGCGCGCATTTTGACGGGTAGCACCTGGAGCACTTCTCCGGTTTTACCTTTATCATCGCCTGCGATAACCATTACCGTATCACCCTTGCGGATGTGGAATTTAGGTTGGTGGCGTTTAGTTTGTTGCTTGGTAGCCATGTTATTTTAATGTAATTTCAGTTAAAGCACCTCCGGGGCGAGCGAAACGATACGCATGTAATCTTTGTCGCGCAGTTCACGGGCAACCGGTCCGAAAATACGCGTTCCACGCGGTTCATCGGCGGCGGTGAGCAGCACCACGGCATTGTCGTCAAAACGGATGTAAGAGCCGTCTTTTCGGCGGATTTCTTTTCGGGTACGTACAATCACCGCTTTGGAGACCGTACCTTTTTTGATACCGCCTGGCGTGGCGTCTTTCACCGTGACGACAATCTTGTCGCCGACGCCGGCATAGCGCTGACGTGTGCTGCCGAGCACCCGGATGCAGAGCACCTCTTTAGCGCCGGAATTGTCAGCCACATTTAAACGAGATTCTTGCTGAATCATAACTTTTATCGGTTGACGGTAGACGGTGGACGGTGGAGGGTTGACGGTGGACGGTCTGAAAACCGCCTATCGTCCAACTTCGACCGTTTTGGTCTACCGGTTATTATTTTGCTCTTTCGAGGATTTCCACCAGACGCCAGCGTTTCATTTTGCTGAGTGGGCGGGTTTCCATGATACGCACCTTGTCGCCGACATTGCAGGTATTTTCTTCGTCGTGCGCAAAGAATTTTTTGGAACGCTTTACGAATTTCCCATAGATCGGGTGCATCAGGCGGCGTTCCACCTGAACGGCGATCGTTTTGTCCATTTTATTGGACACTACCACGCCAGATTTTTGTTTGCGAAGATTTCTTACTTCCATTATTTCTTAATGTGATAATGTGCGAATTACCGTTGACGGCGGCGGCGTGCCAGGAGTTTGCTGCGCGTAGCGAGTTGGTCCGGCGTCATTTCTGCCAGTTCCCGCTGACGAACTTCCGTTTGGAAACGAGCGATTTTGCGGCGCAAATCACGGATTTCCAGCGGATTAGCAAGACCCTTTACTGCATGGTCGAATTTCATTTGCTGATATTCGTTTACCATGCTGGTAATTTCGGCTTGCAGACCAGCGACGTCTGTATCGGCTAATTCCAATTTTTCCTTTGCCATTGTTGTATTTTTTCGTGTTTTCGTGTTTATGTGTTTATGTGTTTATGTAAACACTAAACACTAAAACACTGAGGCACTTAAATTTTTCAATTATCCTTCAAAATCGTATCGCGTGACCGCTTTGCAAATAATCGGCAATTTCTGAGCAGCCAGTCGCAGAGATTCATAAGCCAGTTCTTCGCTTACTCCTTCTATTTCAAACAGCACACGACCGGGCTGCACCTGGCAAACATAGTGATCGACTGCGCCCTTACCCTTACCCATCCGCACTTCGGCCGGTTTTGAAGTGAGGGGCTTGTCCGGGAAAATACGGATCCACACTTTGCCTTCCCGTTTCATATTACGGGTGAGGGCGATACGGGCCGATTCGATTTGCCGGCTTGTAATCCGGGAAAATTCCATCGACTTGAGCGCAAATGAGCCAAAGGAGATGGAACTGCCTTTGTATGCCAATCCCTCGTTTCGACCCTTGTGTTGCTTCCTGTATTTCTGACGTTTTGGCTGAAGCATTGTATGAGTAATTTAAAGTACTGTCAATCAATGTTTTATGATGCGTATCCGCACTTTTTGCCGAAAACGGCTGCAAAGTTACGGCGAGGCGTCCGATTTTCAAAATCCAAATAATTTCGGCGCCTGTAAATATTCAGTTTCATGTTAGCGCCGACCTCCACCGCCGCCACTGCCGCCACGATTTCCACCACCGGTGCCGCCGCCGCTACCGCCGCGGTTTCCACCGCCGCCTGTACCACCGCGATTTCCGCCGCCACCTGTGCCGCCGCCGCTACCGCCGCGGTTTCCACCGCCGCCTGTGCCGCCGCCGCGATTAGCACCGCCGCCGCGACGATCACCGCCGCCGCCACCGGCACCACGTTCACCACGGTCGCTGCGCTCACCGCGTTCGCCACGGTCGCGGCGGTCGCCACGATCCCGACGATCACCACCGCGTTCTCCACCGCGTTCATTACCGCGTTCGCCAGGTCTGCGTTCTCCGCCTTCCATGCCGGCAAACGGCGTCAATTCGCGTTTTTGGAGCACCTCACCTTTAAAAATCCAGACTTTAATCCCGATTTTTCCGTATACAGTCAGTGCTTCCACCAAGGCATAGTCGATATCAGCGCGGAAGGTATGAAGGGGTGTACGCCCTTCTTTGAATTCTTCCGTGCGGGCAATTTCTGCGCCGCCGAGACGACCGCTGATGCGAACTTTGATCCCTTCTCCCCCGGCGCGCATGGTTCCCTGAATGGAGCCTTTGATAGCACGGCGATAGTTGATACGGGCTTCGATCTGCTTGGCGATCTGCTCTCCAACGATATTGGCGTCAATTTCAGGTTTGCGGATCTCGTAGATATTGATCTGCACATCCTTACCGGTGAGCACTTTTAGTTCTTCTTTGATCAGGTCAACTTCCTTACCACCTTTCCCGATGATGATGCCAGGGCGGCTGGTTTGGATAGTGACGGTAACGCGCTTTAACGTACGCTCGATAACGATGCGGCTGATGCCGTTTTGCATCGGTTTGTTGCGTTCGCGCGGGTCGGCTGTTGCCGTTTTTGGACGACGGGCACGGAGGTAGTTGCGAATTTTCTCATCTTCCACCACTTTGAGGCCGTAATCTTTGTCGGCGTACCAGTTGGAGTCCCAACCGCGGATGATGCCAAGGCGATTACCAATCGGATTTGCTTTTTGACCCATGTTATTATGTACTTGTTAATCCCGAAAATCGGGAGTAAAATTCTTGATTGAATGGTTAAACCAGGGGCTATTCTTCTTCGAGTTTTACTCGATTTTCGACGATAAGCGTGACGTGATTGCGACGTTTGCGGACGCGGTAAGCACGGCCTTGCGGCGCCGGGAGAAAACGATAGATAATGCTTCCCGGATCGACTTGTGCGCGTTTGACGTACAGATCATAGTCATCGGCAGCGCCGTCCTGTTCAGACTTCTGCTCCCAGTTGTTTATGGCGGAGAGGAGAAGTTTTTCAAGCCATACGGCGGCTTCCTTGTTGGTGTACCGCAGGATGCTTAAAGCGTCCACCACGCGTTTACCGCGAATATTATCGACGACCAACCGCATTTTACGGGGGGACATCGGACAATTGCGCAATTTTGCTACTGCTTCCATTGTTGAATTTACGAATTACGATTTACGATTTACGATTCTTTCGATTTACCCTTACGATTCGATAAATCGTAAATCGTAAATCAATAATCTACAATCGAATTATTTTCTGTTACCGGCGTGGCCGCGGAAGTTGCGCGTCGGGGCGAATTCTCCCAGCTTGTGCCCTACCATATTTTCTGTCACCAGAATCGGCACGAACGTTTTACCGTTGTGTACGGCGATGGTTTCACCGACCATGTCGGGGATAATCATCGACGCGCGGCTCCACGTTTTGATCACCTGGCGTTTATTGCTTTGTTTGGCCTTAGCCACTTTTTCCATCAGTGCATGATGAATATAAGGGCCTTTTTTAAGCGAACGAGGCATGTTTAGTTTCGAGTTTTGAGTCTTGAGTTTTGAGTTGCGAGTTGCGAGTTGGAATCAACTCAAAACTCAAAACTCAAAACGCAGAACTTATTTAGAATTAGCGCCTTTTCTGCGGCTGATAATCAGTGTATTAGAGCGTTTGGTGCGGCTACGGGTCTTCATACCTTTCGATTTCAGACCTTTGCGGCTCCGCGGATGTCCACCCGAAGCACGGCCTTCGCCACCACCCATCGGGTGATCCACAGGGTTCATGGCTACGGGGCGGGTACGTGGGCGGCGGCCTTTCCAACGGTTACGACCGGCTTTACCCATCACTTCAAGGTTATGATCGGAGTTACCGATAATACCCATGGTGGCTTTGCAGGTCAGCAGGATACGACGTACCTCACCGGAGGGCATACGCAGTACGGCATACCGATCTTCGCGGCCCATCATCAGTGCGGAGGATCCGGCGCTACGAGCCAGAACGCCACCGGCGCCCGGGTTCATTTCGATGTTGTGTACGAATGCACCCAACGGAACTTCAGCAAGGTAAAGGCAGTTACCATTTTCCGGTGCTGCGCCACGACCCGAAACGATCTGGTGGCCAACCTCCAGGTTCTTAGGCGCCAGGATGTAGCGTCTTTCTCCATCGGTATATTCCACCAGGGCAATATATGCGCTGCGGTACGGATCGTATTGAATGGACTGCACCGTAGCGGTTACACCATCTTTTTCACGTTTGAAATCGATGATACGATACCGGCGTTTGTGTCCGCCGCCGCGGTAGCGCATGGTGCGGTGACCGTCCGAATTACGACCGCCGGTGCTGCCAAGGGAAACCAGCAGCGCCTTTTCCGGCTTTGCGCCTTTTGTCAGTTCCGATTTGGATACCGCTACGTGGTAGCGGGAGCCCGGAGTAATCGGATTGAATTTTTTAACTGCCATTATATATACTCAGTTTTGAGTTTTGAGTTTTGAGTTTTGAGTTTTGACTCTTGACTCTTAAGCTACATTACCCAAACCGGGAATCAACTCAAAACTCAAAACTCAAAACTCAAAACTCTTTTATTCTTCGCTACCGAAGATGTCGATACGTTCGCCTTTCGTGACGGTTACAAAAGCCTTTTTGTAGGAGGCCTTAACACCGCGCACAATCGTTGACTTGGTATTACGGGTTTTCGGTTTGCCAGGCATTACCGCTGTATTCACGCTGTCGACGCTGACGTTATACAGCTTTTCGATGGCGTTTTTGATTTCAATTTTGTTGGCGTCTTTGTTCACCACAAACACGTAGGTGTCGCGTTTGTCGGCGAGGCGGGTCGCTTTTTCGGTAATGACCGGCTTGATCAGAATTTGCTTAGCCATGATTCCAAGTTTGGAGTTCGAAGTTTGAAGTTTGAAGTTTGAAGCGTGAGCGCTTTGAACTTCGATCTTCGATCTTCAAACTCTTTTATTCACAGACTTCTTTTATTTTCTCAATGGCGCTTTCTGCCAGAATGAGTTTGCCGGCGCGCATGATTTGATAGGTATTGAGGTCGGTTGCCGGGGCAATTTCTGCCTGTTGCAGGTTCCTGCAGGACAGGTAGAGGGTTTTATCATAAGCACCGGTGACCGTCAGCGGCTTTTGATCGATTACTTTCAGCGCGCGCAGCACTTCGATGAAGGCTTTGGTTTGCGGAAGTTCGAAGGAAAAATCCTCTACAACGATGATGTTTCCAGCGAGTGCTTTGGCCGAGAGTGCGCTACGGCGGGCCAGGCGGCGCACTTTGGCGTTCACCTGTATGTCGTAGTTGCGCGGACGCGGACCGAAGACACGACCACCACCGCGGTAAAGCGGGTTGTTGATGTCGCCTTTACGCGATCCACCGGTACCTTTTTGGCGGTGCAGTTTGCGGGTGGAGCCGCTCATTTCGCTGCGCTCTTTCGATTTGTGCGTACCCTGGCGCTGGGCGGCGAGATAGCGCTTGACATCGAGCCATACGCTATGCTCATGCGGTTCGATTCCGAACACTTCCTCGGGCAATTCTATCGAGCGGCCCGTGGCTTCGCCTTTAATATTATATACTTCGAGTTTCATTTTTCGCCTTATTTTTCAATTACGACATAAGCGCCTTTGTGACCCGGAATTGCACCTTTGACAAGCAGCAGGTTCTGATCCGGAAATATTTTGAGCACTTGCAGGCGGCGCACCTTGATTTGTTTGTTGCCCATCTGGCCGGCCATCCGCATACCTTTCATTACTTTGGCAGCGAAGGAGGAGTTACCCAGGGAGCCCGGGGCGCGCAGACGGTTGTGCTGACCGTGGGTTTGTTGCATCACGCCGCCGAAACCGTGGCGTTTGACAACCCCCTGGAAACCTTTACCCTTGGAGGTGCCGAAGACGCTTACTTTGTCGCCCTCCTGGAAAACATCGGTGACCGTCACCAAATCGCCGAGCGATTTGTCGATGTTCATGTCGCGGAATTCCAGGACTTTGTGCTTGGGCTCGGTGCCGGCTTTTTCAAAATGACCGGCTAAAGCAGCCGGCGTTTTGGAAGCCTTACGTTCGCCGTAAGCTAATTGCAGGGCGGAATACCCGTCCTTATCGTCGTTCAACACTTGCGTAACGACGCAGGGGCCAGCTTCAATAATAGTGCAAGCAACGTTTTTGCCGTTGTTGTCGAAGATGCTGGTCATCCCAATTTTTTTGCCAATCAGACCGTTCACAGTTGTCGATTTTTATATTTGAACGATTGGTGCTTAATCATTGAAAGATTCGTTGGCCAAGTACAAAAGCAGAAAAGCGACCTTCCGTTGAATTGGAACCGCTTTCGACCGCATCAGTTATTCCGATGTATAAATCGGAGCACTTTGACACCAGCCGGAAAGTACCGCCTTGAATCCGAATTGTGCGAATTAGGTGAGCTTGACCTGTATGTCCACGCCGCTCGGGAGCTCTAACTTGGACAAAGCGTCCACCGTTTTTTGTGTTGGCGTGTAAATTTCAATCAAGCGCTTGTGGGTGCGCAACTGAAACTGCTCCCGAGATTTCTTGTTCACGTGCGGCGAGCGCAGCACGGTGAAAATTTCTTTCTCTGTTGGCAGCGGAATCGGTCCCGTAACTACGGCCCCACTCGCACGTACTGTCTTCACGATCTTCTCAGTGGACTTATCCACGAGATTGTAGTCGTAAGACCGTAGTTTAATGCGAATTTTCTGATTCATTACCTGAATTAAGATATTATTCTGTGAAATTGCTCTCGCTTTTGCCGGGCCAAATATGATTTTGGTAACCCTGTTTTTCAAAAGCGCCCGCAAAGATAAGCACACCTATTCCGAATTTCCAAAGGAGGTTTAAAGTTTTTTAAAAAAAGTTCCCTGACGGGAATTCAGGAAAAGGGTTGCGCATTACCCAATTGGGTTAAAGTATTTGTTTTCAATGGTTTAATCTATTTATACAAATCGTGGTCGCTTTTCGGTTTGCTCTACGCCCGGGGTTGTATCAAAAGGGTATGCTAAATTTTTCCCGCCGTAGATTATTTTAATTCACCACGGAGACACGGAGAATATCCCTTTTACTTCGGCGTCACCCCCATATTATAAAACATAAAGGCATAAATGTCTGCCATGAGTTCGATGTTTTTGCGGGTATTGGAGGCGCCATGTCCCGATTTGGTTTCTATACGAATGAGCGCGGGGTTGGCGCCGCGGTTTTTCGCCTGCAGGGCGGCGGCATATTTAAAAGAGTGGGCCGGCACTACCCGGTCGTCGTGGTCTGCAGTGGTGATCAGCGTGGCCGGATGGACGGTTTCTTTGATGTTGTGCAGGGGTGAATAGCCATAGAGGTTGTCGAAATCCGCTTTACTCTGTTCACTGGAGCCGTATTCAGGGATCCAGTTCCAGCCGATGGTGAACTTGTGGAAACGCAGCATATCCATCACGCCCACTTGCGGGAAGGCTACCCGGCACAGATCGGGACGTTGGTTCATCACGGCGCCGACAAGTAAGCCGCCGTTGGAGCCGCCGCGAATAGCCAGTTTTTCTTTAGATGTGTATTTTTCCCGGATGAGGTACTCGGCAGCCGCGATAAAATCGTCGTACACGTTTTGTTTTTTCAGGCGCATGCCGGCCTCGTGCCATTGCTCGCCATATTCACTGCCGCCCCGGATATTTGCAGAAGCGTACACGCCACCCTGCTCCAGGAAGGGCAACAACATGGGATTGAAGCCGGGGTTGGTGCTCACGTTGAAGCCGCCATAGGCATACAGCATCGTGGGGTTTTGCCCGTTGAGCCGCAAGCCTTTTTTGTACACCAAAAACATGGGTATACGCGTGCCGTCTTTACTTGGATAAAAGACTTGTTTGACCTCAACGGTTTCGGGATCGAAGGCAATTTCCGGTTTGCGAAAAACAGTGGATTTGCGGGTAGCAATATCGTAGCGGAAAATGGTAGGCGGGTAGTTGAATGAAGTGTAGGTGTAAAACACAAATTTGTCCATCTTTTCGCCGCCGAAACCGCCGGCGCTTCCCGGCCCGGGCAAGATGATTTCCTGCTCCATTTTACCGGTAAAATCATAAACATACACCCGCGAGGTGACGTCTTTCAGGTAGGTGAGAAACAATTTGCCGCCACCCGATGATACGCCGCTGAGCGGCTCCGGCTTTTCACCGACAAAATCTTTCCAGGCGCCCGTTTTGGTGTTGAAAAGTCGCAGTTTGTAGTTCTGCGCGTCTTCGTTCGTATTCACCAGGATGTCGTCGCCAATCACTTCTACGGAGCGGTAAGCGTACTTGCCCGGCGTTGCTACAATAGGTTTGAACGTTTTGTCGCCCCCGGACAGGTCCATATATAACAAGGCGTTGCCCTCGCTGCCCTTGCCACGATCGCTGATACTGAGAAAAGCAAAACGCTCGTCGTCGTCGGTACCCACGAAATGGAAACGCTGCGGATTGGCAGGGTCTTCATACACCAGTTGGTCGGCGCTTTGCGGGGTGCCCACGCGGTGATACCAAACCTGGTGGTTTTCGTTTTTCGAAGAAAACTCCGAGCCGGGTTCGGGCGAAGGATAGCGGCTGTAGTAGAACCCGTCGCCACGCCATGACAGGCCGGACACTTTGACCCACTCCAGTTTGTCGGACATGGTTTCTTTCGTGGTCATATCCATTACAAAGTAATCCTGCCAGTCGGAGCCGGCTTTGGAGAGGCCGTATCCGGCGTACCGGCCGTCTTTGGAAAGATTGAAGACGGTGAGGCGGGTAGTGCCGTCGGCGGCGAGGTTGTTGGGGTCGATAACGACCTCAGGCTGTCCGTCGAAGCCTTTTTGGCGGTACAATACGGACTGGTTTTGCAAGCCGTCGTTTTTATAAAAATACACCCAGTCGCCTTTAAGCGTCGGTGCGGTGTAGCGCGGGTAGTTGATTACTTTTTCGAGGGCATTGACCCATTGCCGGCGGTGCGGTATTTTTTCCAGATAGCCGAACGTAACGGCGTTTTGGGCCGTTACCCATTCCGTAGTCTCGGGCGCGTTATCGTCTTCCAGCCAGCGGTAGGGGTCGGCCACTTTGACGCCGAAGTATTCATCCACCTGATCGGTGGTGCGGGTGGCGGGGTATTTTAATTGGGCGTAGGTGAATTGGGCCGTGCCAAGCAGCACGACGAGCGCCAAAAAGCAGTATCTTTTCATCATTATATATGTTTGAATGGAATACTAATTTAAACCTTTCACAAATACAGTCCTGCGCCAAAGCCGAATGGCAACTCCAGCAAAATCCAGAGGATAAGTAAACTTATCCAGCCGACAAAAAACACCAGCGTATATGGCAACATGGTGGAGATCACCGTACCGATGCCTGCTTTTTCGTCGTAGCGCTGTATGAATGCCACAATGAGGGCAAAGTAGGACATCATGGGCGAAATAATGTTCGTAACGCTGTCGCCCACCCGGTAAGCGGCCTGTGTGAATTCGGGCGTATAACCCAGCAGCATAAACATGGGAATAAACACCGGCGCCATGATAGCCCACTTGGCCGAAGCACTGCCCATAATCAGATTGATAGTGGCGGAAATAACGACAAAGGACAACATCAGCGGAATGGGGCCGAGCCCGGAAGCGCGCAAAGTATCGGCGCCTTTTACCGCGAGTACCAGGCCGATATTGGACCAACTAAAGAAGGCGACGAACTGCGCGGCAAAAAAGACCAGTACAATATAGGAACCCAACGTTTCCATACTTTTGGCCATCCCTTTCATGACGTCCGAGTCGTTTTTCACCGTTTTAGCGCCAATGCCGTAGGCGATGCCGCAGATCGCTGCGCTAAAAAATACCAGCGCCACGATGCCCGACATAAAGGGCGAATGCAGGATATCGCCCGTCTCCGGGTTGCGCAAATACCCGTTGGCCGGAATGAGCCCGCCCAGTACGAATGCCGTGAACAATACTGCGGCAATCATAGCGTACCACAAACCTTTTTGCTCCGCACCGCTCATGGGCTTCACTTCTTCCGCCTTTTCGTTGCCTTCGTATTTACCCAGCCGGGGCTCCACCACCCGCTCGGTGACCCAGGCGCCGAGAAAGGTGATCAGGAAGGTAGATACCGCCATAAAGTAATAGTTACAGGCCGGGTTCACCGTATATTCCGGATTGACAATCCGCGCCGCTTCCTGCGACAAACCCGCCAGAAGCGGATCGACGGTACCCAGCAACAAGTTGGCGCTGTAGCCGCCCGACACACCGGCAAAGGCCGCGGCCAAACCGGCCAGGGGATGCCGTCCGGCCGCCAGAAATATAACAGCCGCCAACGGAACCAACAATACATAGCCTACCTCGCTCGCTGCATTAGACATTACGCCGGCAAAAACGATTACCAGCGTAAGCAATCGGGCGGGCGATTTCAGCACAAGCAGACGCATGGCCGCGCCGATCAGGCCTGTCCCTTCGGCGATGCCGATACCCAGCAGCGACACCAGCACGGTGCCCAGCGGTGCAAAGCCGGTGAAATTGCCGATCAAATTGGTCAGGATGCGATGTAAGCCTTCCGTAGAAACCAGGTTGACCACCGAAACAGACTTGCCGGTGCCCGGGTGCGTTACCGTCAGGTTGAACCAACTGAGTATCCAGCTGAGCAGGAGAATAAAGCCGGCAAAGCCGGCAAACAGGGTGGCAGGGTGTGGCAAGGCGTTGCCGAGGCGTTCAATGATGCTTAAAAAGCGGTTGATCCAGCCGTTTCCGTTTTTTTTCATCTGTAGGCGTGTTGTGTTTTCCGAAAGGGGGCGAAGATATGTGTTGTGGGGCGAATTTTTAATTCACTTACTCACATTCCCAACGCCCGCAACACCTCCTCTTTGTTCCGCCTTGAAACAGGAATCTCCGTTTTATCCTTCAGCACCAACACAACACCGTCCGTTTTCTGCACCTTCCGGACGGCGTCGATTCGAACGAGATAAGATTGGTGGGGACGGATAAATTCGCCGGCGGGCAGGCTTTCTTCCAGTTCTTTCAGGGAAAGGCTGATAAAGATTTTTTCGCCCGATTCGAGCACTGTGGTGGCATACTTATCGTCGGCAAATGCGTAGATGATCTCCGCAGTACGGATCACGGCGGTGCCATGCACAGTGGGCAGGAAAAGTTTGTTTTGGTGCGTGTTTTTCAGCGATTGCTGCAGCAATTCATATTCCGGCCAGAATTTCGAGGGCGACTGGAGTTCGTGCGTGGCTTGTATCAGGTCTTCCGGGTCGATGGGTTTGAGCAGGTAATGCAGGGCCCGATATTTGAATGCTTTGAGGGCGAATTCGTCGTGGCCCGTAGTGAATACTACTTTAAATTCCGGATGCGGGAAAGCGTCAAGTACATCGAAGCCGGTACCTTGTTGCAGGTCCACATCCAGAAAAACGATGGCCGGCTGATGTTCCCGGATCGCCGCGAGCGCCTCCCCTACCGCAGTGGCTTCAGCGCAGACGCGCAGGTGCGGGCAGAATCGCTCGATGAGCCGGCGCAGGACGCTGCGGGCGTCGGATTCGTCGTCGATGATGAGGGCGCGGTAGGTTTGGTTTTGCATTTGAAATTTTGACTTTTCAAATTTCAAATTTCAAATTTACATTTTGACTTTTAGTCTGCTCCTTTCCGACTTTTCCTTTTTAAGTCAAAATGTAAATTTGAAATTTGAAAAGTGGGGGAATAGAGAATCTACATATTCTTTTTCGTCGTCTCAATACTTTTAGTAAAAATGGCCACCAACTGCCCGCATTCATTCAGCGATTTCCCTTTCAATTCTTCAGACAATAATGCTCGTTTGGCCATAATTTTCAGGTTTATCTGCGTTTCCCGTAGTTCCTTTAATATGATTTTATGCTTGTGCAAAAAATCAGGTTTTGATTCTGCTGCTTGTGCCTCGCCATAGTTTAGTGCCGGAGAAGTGCCAGAACGCAATATCTGCCCAGCTAAATGATTTGCCGCTTTTGAGGCTGGTAGCGCCTCTGTTACATCAATGATCAAACTGGCAAATTCGATCAGTCTTTCTTCAAGGTCGAATTGTTTCATGGTCGTTTGTTTAATTTTTAAAATTTCAAATTTACATTTTGACTTTAAATCCCCTCTTAGTTCCCCTCTACGCCCTTTTCAAATTTCAAATTTCAAATTTACATTTTGACTTTAAACCCCCTCTTAATCGCCCTCTACGCACTTTCAAATTTACATTTTGGCTTAAAGAACCTTTCTAATTCAACACTTTAAATTAAAAAAAATATGATTGGCCGCTCGTGGTTTAAAAGTCAAAATGTAAATTTGAAATTTGAAATTTGAAAAGTGCGTAGAGTAGATCAAGAGGGGGGGTAAAGTCAAAATGTAAATTTGAAATTTGAAATTTGAAAAGGGCGTAGAGGGGAACTAAGAGGGGTTTAAAGTCAAAATGTAAATTTGAAATTTGAAAAATTAAACAAACGACCATGAAACAATTCGACCTTGAAGAAAGACTGATC
>CAUJEY010000211.1 GCA_963169325.1 Bacteroidota bacterium | reverse complement strand
CAATATTGTGTCCGTGAGTGTCTCGATGCTCATAGGGCAAAAGTTGGTTTATGATTCGCACCACAAACTTAAACTTTTGCCTTTTTCTTTATATGGCTTTAATCCACACTGGGGCCAGCCAAAAATCATTACGAACCATTGCTATGTGCCTATGTGTTTAAAAATCTCCAGCAGTGTGAGATAGGACTCTTCTCCTGCTGGTGATTTTCGGTTTGTAAAAATACCTGACATGCTAACCACTCAACTTTTTCTAATATGACAAAATCAGGTTTTCAGGCCTTATCTCACGTAGTTCTGGCTATCTCGCCCAAGCATATTACGGAAAGGTATTGATTACAGAATGCTAACTAAATACATCAACGGCGTGAAAAAGTTTCTATTACTAACGGCCATACTAATTTGTTGTGGAAAATTGTTGGCACAACAATCAGACAAAATATCATGCTTCATCAACTTACCTAATGATTCATTAAGATTCCTTGAGCCCCTGCGATTAGAAATTATCTTAACCAACAATTCTACTATCACCTATAAAGATGTATGGCCTTTAACTAACAATGCAATAAGTTTCCATTACATGAGGGTATTTTTAGAGTATAAAAGTTACAATGAATCAAGGTGGAATAAAATAGAACTTCCTAATTTACATCGTAATATAGGTTACCCTGGAGAACATTCTATAGCATTTTCACCGGGTGATACCCTAAGGTCCGGCCTTTTCGGTGTGCCTGGCTTCTTAATCAAAGAAAGAAATAAACTGAAGAAGGCTCAAATAAGGTTGACATTGCAGCCGTGTATCTCTGAATACATAAATAATATCGACACCTCTCCTTTTGTAACATCGATCGAAAAAACGATATATTTTGTTGGATATTCTGGCGATGACGCTTTAATATATGAAAGATTAATTGAATTGGAACAGCCTGATTTTATGTATATGCCATTTTTTTATGGTTCTCTTTCATTTAATTGTAAAGACGCAGCAGAAGAATCATGTCCTTATGTATCAATCGCTCAAGAAATAACCAATATTTACCCTCATTCGGAGTTTGCACCCTGGTGTCAATTATATTTGGCTATTCAATATGATATGCTTTCACATATCCAACTTTCTATATCACCTGAAAAAAGTCAATATTATTTAATTTTAGCCTATAAAAAATCTACAAGTCTTTCGAATAGCAAAAATGAAAGAATTGTTAGCCTCGCCCGTAATGTAAGAGCGAATATTGATAATACAATACGAGTAATGTGTAAAGAGAAAGGTGATTCGGGGTTTAATCCTAATTGCTATCTACACTATATTAATTTGCTAAAAACATAAAGTAGTTTGAGCGCTTGTCTTGATTTAAGTAAATCTGGGTAGCTTGCTTGTGAAGAGGTATAGTAAATTACCGACTGGGCACAAAGTATTCGGAAACTCTAATAAACCGGAATGTGCTCGCGAGCGTCTGTGACGCGATGTGTGGCGTCAGCCAGTCTCTGACTGGCGAATAAACCGTGTATGCAAAGCACCCAAGTCAAAGACTTGCAAACACTGCGCATCGCGTCACAGACGCTCGCGAGCACGCTTGGACCTGTGATCGGAGGTGTTCCAAAATTAAAAAAACTACCATCCGTTTGTGCGCTTCTGTGGCGCGCTACATAAAATAAATTTGTTTCTAATGAAAAACAATATTCTTTCTAAAATAATAATTTTCCTATCATTTTAATTATTATTAAATTGCCAAGGTGATATTGAAAAAAAAGATATATTTTTTGACTTGTATAAATGGAGGAATGAAATACTTCATTCTGATTCAATAAAAATTAATGGAAAAATAAAACACTTAATGAGTTTAAATGATGTACACGATCTTTTTGGAAAGTCTGACACGGTGATACCAATTAAAGGCTATCCAAGTAATTATATATATATAGACAACGACAAAAAGGATATAACAGGATACATGTTAATAAATGGGAATATTATAAATTTATATGATGATTTTGCCACAATAAATACTATTGATTTTGAAACCTCTCTAAGTATTACTTTAGTGCATCCGCAAATTACGTTAAGAAAAGGGACAACATTATTAGAACTTTCAAAGGTTTTTCCAGAGTCTTGTAAGTTAATTGAATCAGGAGGAAATGAATGGAGTGGTTTTGTTATTTTAAAAACATCATACCGTCATATTGATACTGATAGGTGGGTGCTGATGTTTAGAGGAGCAAGATTATATAGAATAATGTTGGTAAATATATTAGTATACTAAAATATATTAAGCACAGAGATATTTTTCGCTGTGTCTCTAACAGAACTGACTATGTTAAAATATTTTATTGAATTTGCCCTCTTTAGGAACATTGTTTTTTTTAAATGTGCTTTAGCAATTATTGTTGGATGCCGATCTGGTAGCATTATTAAAAATGAACATTTGTGTTTTAATAATGGATACGATTATATTAATTTATGTAAAAAAAAATATACTGCTGAATTGTTTTCGCCTTATTCTGGAGAAGCAATTACTCACTATGGAAGATATATAATAATAGGAGATACAATAATTTTAAACAGTAAAATTGTGCATAGTAATAAAGGGTTAAAAGTTTATGAATCTTATGACAAGAATATGCCTAATGATTCAATAACCTTTTATGTTGCTCATTCAGACCCTTCACTAATATATTCTATGATTGAATTTGGGAGGAAACATTTTTATATCGGTCCACAAGGAAAAATGCTATATAAGAATGACAATGCGTTTGTATTACATGGATGGGGCGGTGATTTCGCTCCATTTAGACTACAAAACGATTCAACGAATGTTGTTATGGTAACATATTCATATATAGATGGGGTACCTTTAATGCCACACAATTCTTATTTTTTTAATGAAAAATTCATTTTAAAAAATGATTCTTTAATCAATATTAAATATAATTACACATTAAAAAAGCAAAAGTGTATATAATGAAATAATATAGCATCTTAAATTGGCAAGTTGAACACAACTAAAGATTTTAATCCATTTGATCTAAATTTCACTGATGTTAAAGATGTTAAATCTTTCTTGCTTAAATGCAAAGAGACAGGCAGGTTTGAAATTTAAACATGAAAATCAGTGTCCCCACAGGCGAAAAGTATTCGGAAACATTAATAAAAATGTCCAATTTGGGATGGTCAAAGACTTGCAAACACTGCGCACCGCATCACAGACGCTCGCGAGTACGTCTCGACCCCAACAGCAACAGCCTCACCTAACCACCACTTTCCGCTCAAAAAACACAAACCCATTCTTCCTGTATAACTCCCGGCAATCCGGCAAATCCGGCAAATCCTGCAAATTGGTGCATTTCGCCACGAAATACACCGTTTTGCCGGGATTGCCCCGGGAGAGGGTAGGGTAGTCGTCTATCGTGCTGTCCTGCCCGATAGGTTGTTTTCGCGAATAAAACAGGTGGGCGTAACTTTTGAATCCGACGGGTTTGATGTAGCAGTCTTCACCGACTTTACTTTCATAAAATTCGATAGCGGAATATTGGGTGTATTGTTCTATATCCTGAATACAGGCTAATAAAGTGAAAGCCGTAAAAATGGCGCCACCTGCAAAAGCATTTTGGGCAGCTTTCCAGGGTTGTTTTTTGCGCCAGAAATACCAGGCGGCCAGGCTGGATACCGCAAGGATTACCCCCGGCAATGCCTGCCACCAATGCCAGGTTACGTCCGCCGACAAATTAGCCACCGCAAACGGGTCGGCCTGAAGTTGGGCCTTGAGCCATTCGATATTTTGTCCGATCAGTGGAAACAGGGCTTGCGACAAACCCAGTAGCACACCCAGAATTGCCAATCCATACCCGACAATCTTGGGCATAATATTCCAATTCAATGCGCGCCACAGCGTTAATGCGCCGAGGTAAGTAAGCGGGAAATAGGCTAAGGAGGAATAATGCACAATTTTGGTGCGCACTAAAGTGAAGAGGATCAGCACCACCCAAAACAGAATTTGCATCCAGGTAGCCAGGTCGGAGCGTTTGCAACTGGCCAGCGTGTCCGATTCCAGCAACTCGTCTTCCGCCTGCCGGTCGCCCCACAGGTTGGGTAAGGCGAAAACCGAAACGGGAAAACAACCCAACAATAACACCACGAAATGATAACCCAAAAAGCCGCCGTGCCCGCTATCGGGGGTGCTAAACAACCGGATCTGATAGGCGATGAACTCCTGGACGAACCAGGTGCCGTGGAGCGCCGTTTCCACACCCAGCCATATTAAAGAAACTGACAAAGCCGCCGCAGAAAACAAGACCAGGTGGTTAAAAAATCCTTTATTCCGGAATTTGTACCGCGCCCAATACAGGCCGAGCGTCAGAAAAACGATGAGGTACGCCACCGGGCCTTTGGTCAGTATGGCCAGCCCGAGCAACCAGCCTCCGATCAGCAAATACTTGTAACGCGGCCAGAAACCCTTACTCCGGTGTACCGAAAAAAATTGCCAGCGAAATTCGATAAAGCCGTACAAACCGCCGAAAATCAACAAGTTAAACCAGGGGTCGATGATGCCGCTGCGGAAATACAGGTGCGGCAACAAACTGCCTAACCAGGCCAAAGCCCAAAGCCAGCCGAAGGAACGGCCGTGCAGGCGCTGGCCCAGGTGGTACACCAGCAGGACCGTAAGCACACCGCATAAGGCGTTCGGCAAACGTGCGGCAAACTCGCCCACTCCGAAAAGGTGCATGGAAAACGCCTGCATCCAGATAAAGAGCGGCGGTTTTTCCCAAAATGGCTCGAAATCGATTTGTGGTCGCAAAAATTCGCCCGTTACCAACATTTCCCGGGCACATTCGGCAAAGTTGATCTCATCCCAATCGAAAAGATGCACTGCACCCAAAAAGGGCAGGAAAAAAAGCAAGGCTAAAATGGTGAGGCGTAAATAGTCGAACCGCATATCCGGAACCGTGTGGAATAAAAGCATTACCTGGATTAAAACAATATACAGGCAATTGAAAAGAGGTGAATCAAAATCGGTTAGTCGTTCTACAAACAATTGAATGCCGGTCCGGTTCACCGCCGCTCGCTCAGCGCTTCGCCCACGGCGTTCAGCGCCAGCACGGTCAGGGAGATCGCAAGGCCGGGCGGCAGGCATATCCACCACAGTTGCGGGCTGCTGCGGGCATTTTGAAGCAAGCTCCCCCAGGTGGCGCCGCGCAGGTTGCTATCGCCATAACCCAGAAAAGATAAAGCGGCTTCCAGCAGAATAGCGGTACCAATCCCGAAAGCGAATATCGTAAGCGCCGGACGCAGCGCATTGGGCAGGGCATGACGCCATAAAATCCGCCATTCGTTCAGCCCCATCCCCCGGGCCGCGGTCACATAATCCTGTTCCCGTACCCGCAGCAACTCGCCCCGCACAAAGCGGGCAACCTCCGCCCAGCTGAATATGCCGATCAGTGCGATCATGGGCCATAAGGTTTGCACCTGATCGTTGAGCATCGCGGCGAAAGCAATGATGACCATCAGCGCCGGCAACGAGGTGAATACTTCTGCAAAACGCATAATCACCAGATCGGCCGGAACCAGCACCGGTTTTTTTAACCAGTCGGAACGCAGCAGTATTTTTCCTAAATAACTAAAAATCAGCAGGATGGAAACAAATATTCCAATCGATACGATCCAACTGAACCACAGATTGCCTGCGGCGGGGTAGTATAGTTTAAACGCTGAACTATAAAACCAGGCGAACAGGATCCCGGGTAAAGTCATCCACAACTGACCGCGTCGTATACGCAGGCGGGAATCGCCCCAATACCCGGCAATGGCCCCCAGCGTAATACCGATTCCGAAGGCCAGGCACATCGCGATGGCGCCGGTCATCACCGCCACGCGAGCGCCTCCGACTACCCCTGCGGCCACATCATACCCGTCGTTGTCGGTGCCGAGCCAGTGGCGCAAGTGCGGCCTGGGACCGGGGTGAATAGTGCCGGGCAATGCCTGTTTCACCGTCGTATCCGGTCTTGCCGGCAGCTCGCCCGGCGAAAAAGGAATAGGCGCAAATACCACGGCATCGTAATCATACCGTCGCCACAAAAAATTTTGCCGGATATGGTCGAGCACCGGGTGGTTATAGGGCCGGTCTTCATCCGTCCAGACCGCGCGCAAGCCGGGAAAATAAGATCCGCCATCGATACGGCAGTACAAAGGCCGGCCATTGGCCAGGAAATCCCGGGCCAGGGCTACAAAAAGCAAGCCGCCCAAAAACCAGAGGGCCGGCCGGAGTTTTTTATTTTTCCACCACATCATGTTGTTCAAAAGGAAAAACCGGCGCAAAGGTGCCGAACTTTTCGATTACCGCATTTTTTTCAGCCGCAAATCCCAGCACGAATCCGCCACCGCCGGCGCCACAAATTTTTAATAAAACATCGGTTTTGTTTAAACACGTTTTCCAAACATCGCGTACGGTCGCCGGAATCATCGGCGGGAAATGTTCAAACTGAAACGCGGAAACCTGCTGTAAAGCCGGCCAAAAATTTTCGCCATCGCCGTTTTGCCAGGCTTCCAGTACGGCTTCATGCGCGGGAAACAATTGCTGCTCCAGCAGACGGGCAAACGCGGTCGCCCGGCTTTGTTCCAGAAACCACTGTACCAGCGGTCCGGTTTGCCGGGGCAAATGGGAGTCGAGCAAAAAAACGACCGGGGCTGCCGGTGTCCAGGGTTGCGGGTCAACATAGCTGACTTCCGTGCGATTGTCGATCCATAATGCCCGGTTCAGGTAAATGGTCAGCGGGTCGATCCCCGAACTTTGGCCGTGAAAAAAACTTTCCATACCGGCAAAAACGGCCTTTAGCCGGGCTAAATCAGTTGTCTTTTTTGTGGCATACCGGTCGTACACCGCGGCGCATAAAGCGCCGGAACTTCCCAGCCCGTAACCCGCCGGAATTGTAGATTCGAAAAAAAGCCCGTTGTTCAAATCGGTTTGGAACCGGGCTACCTCCAGTCCGGCCACGGCGGCCAACTGTTCCGATGCCGCGAAGGCTTGCATCCGCGGCGCCCATATATCCGCCGGCGCGCCGGCAGCCTGCCAGGCCCATTGTCCGCCGAAAGCAGGCACCGGTACGGCCAGGGCCCGGGCGCCCAGGAGCAGTATGTGCTCGCCAAATAACAGTAGTTTGGAAGGATAGTGACGCATTACACGGCCAAAGGTAAAAATGAAGCGAAAAGTTCTTTATTTATTATGCGCCAATGCCTCCGACGGACGGCTTTTCAACAAAAATTTCCCTTTGCTGCTGCACTTCATTAAATTAAAATTAAAATGTAGTAATATTGCCGCCGGTTTGCAGTGAAGCAAATGGACTATTTATAGTTTAGATATCTGATAATCAGTTTAATAAACGCCAATTCTTCCACTGTTAACCTTAAAAAACTGACTTTATTTTATGGGGCGAACGACTGATATTTTGTGTGCCGGCGAACTGCTTGCAGATTTTATTACCGCCGAATTTGTGCGCACGCTCGATGAAGCGACGTTGTTTCGCCGTGTGCCAGGCGGTAGCCCGGCGAATTTGTGCATGAATATGGCGCGTCTGGGGCACAAAACCATGCTTGCCGCCACCGTCGGCAACGACGATATGGGCACGGTGCTCAAAAATTACGTCGCCCGTTTAGGCGTGGATGTTTCCTGCGTTTCCCAGGTGGATGATCCGACTACGCTGATTTTAGTCACCCGTTCCGCCGCCGTTTCCAATTTCCAGCCCTACCGGGGCGCCGATTTTATGCTTTCCATCCGGCAGTTCCCTTACGGTCGTTTTGAGGACTTGTCGTTGTTTCATACCACCTGTTTTGCGCTGAGCAAAAATCCCTCGCGCGATGTCATTTTGCAGGCGGCCTACAAGGCGCAACGCGCCGGCGTTCAACTGAGCCTCGATGCGAACTACGCCGAGAAAATATGGCCCGACCGCCGCGAAGCCCAGCGCGTGGTGTCCGAATATTGCCGGATCGGCGCCCTGGTGAAAGTCAGCGATGTTGATTTTACGCGGCTTTACGGCGAAGAAAATCCTTCCCCGCCGAACGTGCTCGACCATTTTTTGAAAATGGGCGCGAAGGAGGTTTGTTTTACCTTAGGCGAACACGGCTGCTGGGTGGCCAATGAAAAAGAACAACATTTTCTCCCTTCCCGCGAAGTAGAAGTGAAAGATACCACCGGCGCCGGCGACGCCTTCTGGGCGGGTTACCTCACAGCCAGGCTCGACGGCAAAACCCTGCTCGAACGCGCTGTTGCCGGCCGGCGAATGGCCGAACTCAAACTCGGACACTTCGGCCCGCTGCCCGACGCCCTGGAGCGCGCGGCGATATATTCGGATTTGGTGTAGTTCACGGGGTAGTAAACTGGAGGCATGTTGGCATTTTACCCGTATCTTTGTAAAAAAAGAGCATCATGACTGCCGTTTCTGTATTTCCGGAACAAATCAGCACCCCCAATCTTCCGTTGCGCAAACACGGGACTTGGGAAGAGTTTTGGGATTTGCTGAAGACAAGTGAATACCGGGTGGAATATCATAAAGGCGAAATCATCCTCGAAATGAGTTATGAACCTGACCCCCACAGTAAATTAGCCAATCGTTTTGGCCACCTTTTCGAGTTAATTTTTGATAATTCGGATTTCGAAATTTTTAACTCCAATCGCCCGGTTTACATAACCAACTGTGAGAGTGTTTTCAATCCGGATGCAACAGTCGTACAACTGCCCAAGGAGTTGTACACCTATCAACCGGGCATGACGGCCGAAGTATCGCCTATCGTTATTGCCGAGGTATTATCGCCCTCTACACGTGATCGCGACTTTGTGGAAAAGCTGCCATGCTACAAACAAATTCCCTCCGTTCGGTATATTTTGTACGCCGAACTGACCCATCCAATGGTCTATTTGTACGAAAGAGATACCAATTCCGGAGAATGGCGCCACACTTTTTTTGATACGTTAGACAGTAGTTTTGAATTGTTCGGTAAAAATCTGGCGCTCCGCGAACTGTACAAACGGATTGAGTTCCCTTATGGGAATGCCAGGTAAATGTAGTCGCAAAAAGATGCAACAGGAGGAGCATATTTTTCACTTTACATCCGCTTTAGAACTTTCCACCAACAAGCTTTGGGGTGCCCATTTTGTCGTCCCGGATATCATTGCACAGGTATTCGTGTCGAACGACGTCCGCCGGGTAGTTTGTACCCTGAATGAAAAGATAACGTATCAATGCGCCCTGCTGCCCAAGGGCGACGGGTCGTTTTTAATTACGGTCAATAAAAAGACACGCGACACCTTGGGGCTGAAAGCCGGAAGTCCTGTGCAAGTCAGCCTGCGCAAAGACGAGAGCGAATACGGCTTACCCATGCCGGAAGAAATGGCAGAGGTGCTGGCACAGGATGCGGATGGTGACCGGCTTTTTCACGCCCTTACGCCCGGTAAAATACGCACGTTGTTATACATTGTCGGTCAGGTAAAAGACCCCGACAAACGTATCGGCAGAGCCTTCGCCATCGTGGAACACCTGAAAACGAATGAAGGGAAGATCAATTACCGGCAGTTGAATGAAGCGATGAAGAATACTGCTGGACAATTTTAAACACATTGGCAACCCTTAAACCAGTAACCTTCAAACCAGCAACCTTCAAACCTTCAAACCAGCAACCTTCCAAGCCATGCCAAAAACAGCCCTCCTCCTCGGCGCCACCGGCCTCGTCGGCAACCAACTGCTCGAACAACTGCTCGACGATGCGCGATACGAATCGGTTGTAGCCCTTGGCCGCCGCCCACTCGACCGGCAGCATCCCAAACTTCGTCAGGAAATCATCGACTTCGACCATCCCGACCCGGCAAAAATCAAGGGCGAAGATTTGTACTGCGCCCTCGGCACCACTTTGCGCAAAGCGGGCTCCAAAGAAGCGCAATACCGGATCGACTGTACCTATCCCTACGAGATCGGTAAAATTGCCCGGCAAAACGGGGTGCGGCAGTACCTGCTCGTGTCTTCCCTCGGCGCCGATGCGCAGTCGTCCAATTTTTACCTGCGCACCAAAGGCGATTTGGAGGCAAAAATTGAAACGCTTGGGTTTGACAACTTTGTTACCGCGCGGCCCTCGTTTTTACTCGGTAACCGAAGCGAGTTTCGTTTAGGGGAAAAAATCGGTATCGTACTCGCGCAGGGATTTGCGTTTCTGATTCCGAAAAAATACCGGGGCATTCAAGCCTCCAAAGTGGCCGCGGCACTGATTGAAATGGCCAACCGGGATTTGAGTGGGGTACAGGTGTTGGAGTCGGACCGGTTGCAGGGATTTTGATGGGAGTAACAGTTTAAAATAAAATAAAGAACTATATCTTTTCACGGGGCGTTTTGTAAACAAATTACTGTTCACAAAACGCCCCGTATATGGAAAACACAAATGCTTGGCTGCTTCAGTTAAAAGCCCAGTTATTCGCCCTGTTGGCGCTGCTCGGCGTCCTGTTGCTTTTTACCGGCTTATTTGCCTACCGGCAAATGGAAACCAGGCAAAAAGAGATGGAACAAGGCTTTTTTTGCGGGACGGAAAGTATGTCCAGCCCATTAAGCCCTGCCGCCATTGCCGGCAAAGAACTTTTTACCGCCAACTGCGCCTCCTGCCACAACAAAAATATGGTGGACGACCTCACCGGTCCGGCCCTTCGCGGCGTAGAGGAGCGCTGGGCGGCCTATCCGCGCCAGGATTTATACCACTGGATCAGACATTCACAACAAATGGTGAAAGCCAATCATCCGCGCGCCACAGCACTCTGGACGAAATGGAAACCGACGCTCATGAACGATTTTTCGGGCCTCACAGACGAGCAGATTGAGCAGATATTGGCCTACGTAGCGAGCCGCTGATACCGTTCTAATACCCTATTGCGCACCCATCCTTCCGGCTTTCGCTGGCGCCGAAATACACTTTACGCTGCGCATCCCAACGAATGGCCTGGTAGCCGCCGTAACCACCGAGCCCGTAGCCCACTTTGTGTCCTTTTTGCATCAATTCGCGGATCACTTCGTAATCAAAACCATGCTCCAGCAGGATTTCCCCGCGGCCGCTGCTCTGCCCGGTTGCTTCACCGGTGGGGTCACTGTTGCCGCCCTGGTGGTCAAGTCGCGGCGCATCGCCTGCTTCCTGTAGGTTCATGTTAAAATCGATGAGATCCATCACAATCTGCACGTGGCCGAGGGGCTGGTAGTCGCCGCCCATTACGCCGAAACTGAGGAATGGTTCGCCGTTTTTGGTCACAAACGCCGGAATGATGGTGTGGAAAGGCCGTTTCCCCGGCGCAAACACGTTGGCGTGTTTCGGATCGAGGCTGAACAGTTCGCCGCGGTCCTGGAGCATAAAGCCCAATCCCGGCGGCACCATGCCGCTGCCCATGCCTCGGTAATTGCTTTGTATGAGGCTAATCATGTTGCCGGCCGCGTCGGCAACAGTCATATAGATGGTATTTTGAGAAAGCGGTTCGCCGGCTGCCACGTTTGCAGCAGCGCGGTTGGGGTCGATGAGGGTCCGGCGGCGGGCGGCATATTCTTTACTCAGAAGCTCCTGCACGGGTATTTTGACAAAATCGGGGTCGGCGTAGTATTTCGCCCGGTCTTCGAAAGCCAGTTTTTTAGCCTCGGTGAACAAATGGACATGCCGTGCCGTGCCGTAGTCTTCCGGTTTGAATTCGAAGCCTTCGAGGATGTTCAGCATTTGCAGGGCAGCCATGCCCTGGCCGTTGGGCGGAATTTCCCACACGTCGTAGCCACGGTAGTTCACACCCACGGGCTCCACCCATTCGCCGCGGTGCGCCGTGAGATCGTCGAAGGATAAAAAGCCGCCTTGTTCCCGGATAAATGCACCGATGGTGCGCGCAATGCTGCCCTGGTAAAACGCATCGCGCCCTTTTTCGGCCAGCAGGCGGTAAGTGCCGGCTAAAGCTGGATTGCGAAATAAGTCGCCTTTCTCCGGGGCTTTGCCGCCGGGCATGTACGTCTCTTTAAAATTGGGCTGGTCGGCAAAACGCCGGGCACTGAGCTGGAGGTAATAAGCCACCAATTCCGTGACCGGAAAACCCTGTTCCGCATAGTTGATGGCCGGTTGCAGCACGTCGCGCATGGGCAGGCGCCCGAAACGGCTGTGCAGGGAAAACCAGCCGTCGACACAGCCGGGCACAGTGACCGGCAAGGGGCCGTAGGCAGGTATCGTTTTCAGGCCTTTTTCCTGAAAATACGCCAGGCTCAGGTCTTTCGGGCTGCGGCCGCTGGCATTCAGGCCATATAGTTTTTTTGTTTTGGCATCCCATACAATGGCAAACAGGTCGCCGCCGATACCGCTGCCGGTAGGTTCCATGAGTCCCAGGCAAGCATTGGCGGCAATGGCCGCGTCGATCGCCGTGCCGCCTTTTTTCAAAATGTCAATGGCAACCTGGCTCGCCAGCGGGTGACTGGTGCAAGCCATGCCGTTTTGGGCGATTACTTCGCTGCGGGTGGCCCAGGCACGGCCGGTGATGCGGTCTTGCGCGGGAAGTATCAGGGCAAAAAAAAGCAGGCAGGCGAGTGTAACGGATATTTTCATGGTCAGGCAGATAAGCGTATAAATTTCACAAAAACAGCAGTTAATGTACGACATTTAGGAGTATCTTGGCAAATCGTCTCGCACTGCAAGGCCCTGATGCCGCTCTTAGAGCGCGCGAATTAAAAATTCGCGCCACAACACGAACCGGGATTATCTTGCAATATTTCTCCACACCGATCCCAATTTACCCTGCAACGCCTTTGCCTGGCTGTTAAAGGAATTTTCTTCAGACAAGGTCATGATCTCCAACAATGCCTTAAACTCGGGGTCATTCGTTCTGCCTGCCGCCACATAAACCAGCAACTGGTTCCACTGGGCTTTTTCACTGAATTTCGTTTCGTTGCGTTCGGCGCAGCGCCGGAAAGCCCCGATGGCCGTATCGTATTGTTTCAACTGTACTGCCGCGTGGCCGAAATAGTACTGCGCTTCGGCATAACGATCGTTATCGGGCCGTATGTCGCTAAAAAAGACCATAGCGTCCGCGTATTTGCCGCCTTGCAGCGCATCGAAACCGGGTTGTAAGGGGTGCGTTTCAGAATCTCCTGCTCTAAAAGCCGAATCGGCGGGTTTTTCATAGTAGGATGCATAAAGCGCCTGATCGGAATACTGATTGCCAGCCCACTGGAATCCGAACCAACCGATCAGCAAGGCGACTCCGGCAGCCATGGCCCAACGCATCCACACCGTACCCATCGACACTACCCGGCCGGCCGGGCGTGTTTCCGCTGCCGAAGCGCGGGCATCATTCGAGGCCCAGCCCTGCAATTGCGTCCGCAGGTTGTTTTCGATATTTTGCTCGATGGCGTCGTTGGCCTGGCGGTATAAAGCCAATGCTTCCTGCAATTCGGAATTTTCAGCCAGTTCCTTTTCAAAGTCCGAGCGACCGGAAGCCGTCATAGCGCCGGTTTCGTATTGCTCGATGCGTTCGATGTAGAGTTCTATATTCATCATTGATCATATTAGAAGGTTTTCAATTACCTCCACTCCTGTACTTCCGGATTTTTTTGTATCAGTTCCATCAGGTTCAGGTGGCAGCGGTATTTGGCTTTACGCGCCATATCGGAACTGGAAAAACCGAGTTTTTCGGCTATTTCCTCCATCGAAAAGGAGAGTTTCCAAAGTTCCAGAATGTCGCGGCATCGTTCGCCCAATTGTTCAAGCAGGCGATTGAGCAGTGTTTTTCGTTCATCGGTGATCAGGGCGATTTCCGGGGTGTATTCATCGGATTCTTTGGTCGGGGGCATTTCAGCCACGGGTTTGGTATGGGCATTTTTGCGGAGTTGGTTCATCCAAAGCAAGCGGCATATCGAGTATAAATAACCTTTTAGCGGCGCTTCTCCCCTGAATTTTCCTTCCCGCACGTTGCGGTCGAGCACGATGATGCCTTCGTGAAACATATCCTGCCCGTCCTCGGCGTTACCCTGCCGGTTGCGTACATGCTGAATAACTTTTCGCTTCAGTTCGGTATCGGCATAAATGGCACGCAAAGCGTCCTGTCGTGTACGTCCGCCCGATGCTATGGCTTGCAGGAGATTTTCGTCCGTCCAATCGGTTTGTTGCATACGTGTGTTTTGAGTTGGGAAAATGTCCCGCAGTTTGCCAATATTTTTTCGTTTTTTGTTGCCGGGGAATTCAAGTCAGGCAAAGGTAAGCATCGAAAATATGTTCAGAGTCACTATACTGCTCGGTTTGTCACTGGTCTTTTTGTTCGGTACGGGCCAGTCCGGCGGCGAATTACCGGGCCGGCGCCTGCTCACCGAAGCCCAACTGCTGCTCGACTCCGCCCGCTACGACGAAGCGTTGCAACAGGTGCAACGGGCGCTGGCATCGTTCCCGGACCGGGCGCCGGAGACCGGGGAATGCCTGCTGTTGCTGGGCAATGTTTTTTTGGAAAAAGGGGAATGGGACGCCGCCGGACAGCAGTACAACGCCGCATTGAGCATTTTTTTGAAAAAACCGGGCCCAAAACACCTGCTTACCGCGCAGGCTTACAACAACCTGGGCGAGTATTTTTACAAAAAGGCAAACTACGCACAAGCCGAAATCCAATACCGAAAAGCCCTCGACATTCGCAAAGCCGCCGTGGGGCCGGCGCATGCTCTGGTGGCGGATTCGTACAACAACCTGGGCAACTGCCGTGTGGCAACCGGCGATTATGCCACCGCTACGGCGCTGCACGAAAAAGCCCTCGCTATCCGGCAAAAAACGCTGCCCGCCGGCCACCCCGACCTGGCCGTCAGTTTTAGCAACCTCGGCAATTGTGCCTACCTGTCGGGCAATTACCCGCTTGCCCTGGAGCAATTTGAAAAAGCCCTGACGATCCGCGAAAAAACCTTCGGCCCCGATCATCCGAAAACCGCCCAGGCACTCAACAACCTGGGCAATGCATTTTCCGTGCTCGGCCGCCGCGAAAAAGCCGTTACGCTGTACCGCCAGGCGCTTGACATCCGAAAACGGCATTTGGGTGAGCGGCATCCTGCCGTAGCCGGCGCACTGGAAAATATCGCTGATCTGCATTTCGACAACGGTGACCATATTGCCGCCCTGGACTATTACCGACAGGCATACGCTATACAACGTCAGGTGCAGGGCGAACAGTCGCCCGCCGCCGCTTCCTTGTGGCATAAAATCGGACTGTGTTACCAATATGAAGGCGATTTTACGCAGGCACTCCAACACCACCAGGCGGCAGAACCGGTGCTTACGGCCGCTTTCGGCCCCGCCCATCCGTTTATAGCGGGCTTGTTCATCAACCTCGGCAACTGCTATTCCGGAAAAAAAGATTTCGACCGCGCCATCGGATTCTACGAACGGGCTTTATCTGTTTTTCAACAAACTCAAGGCGGTCAACATGTCAACATCGCATTGGTTTACAACAATTTAGGCACAACCAATTTAAAACTGAACCGCGCTACCCAAGCTTTGTTTTTTTTTAACAAAGCGACGGAAAGCCTGCGGACAGGGCAGATTGATGCACACCCGGAAAATGCCGTTTATTTAAAAAACACGGGCCTCGCACTCGAACGGCTGGATCGTTGGCCCGACACCCGCGCGGTTTTCCGGCAGGCCCTCGACGCCGCCCGAATGGCAGACCCCATTACCGGCACGGAGGTACTCAGCGCTTGGGGCGCCGCACTCTGCCGCCGGGGTATCCGGATGAATGACCCGGTATTGCTCCGGCAATCCATAGCGGTACTCGACACTGCGCTGCGCCGGTCGGACAGCCTGCGCGCGGCACTGAGCGCTCCCGCCTCCCGGCAACGCTGGATCGAAACCCAGTACCCCACGCTGATGAACGCCCTGGAAGCCTGCCACCGTCTCTGGGCAATGACCCGGGAATCCGCATGGCCCGAACAAGCCTTCGCCCTGGCCGAGCGCTATAAGAGCCTGCAACTGCTCGAACATTTGCGGCACGAACATGCCGAACGTTTCGCCGGCATCCCCGATTCCCTGCTCGAACAGGAGCGCGTGCTGGGCGAAGCGCTCAATTTGCAGGAAAAACAACGGCTTTCCTGGCTGATCCAAAAGGACACCTTGCGCGCACAACAGGCCGAAACGGATATTGCCGAAACACGGCAAGCACTGGCTGACCTGATTCGCGATTTTGAAACGCGGTATCCGGCTTATTACCGCCTGCGGTACCATTGGCAGACCGCGACGCCGAAAACGGTACAACAGCAGGTGCTGCAATCCGACCAGGCCCTGCTTGAATACGTGGTTTCCGACAGTGCTATTTTTGTTTTTGTAATTGCATCCGATCAATTTCATTTCCTCCGGCTGGCGCGTCATTTTCCGTTGGATGAATGGGTAGCCGCGCTCCGGCACAGCCTGCAAGCCTACCCGGAAGCCGCCGGAACCGCTGCCGCTGAACTGGCACACACCTATACCGACCTGGCCTTCCGGCTGTATGAAACAATCGTGGCGCCCGTGCAAGCCGCCGTACCCTTGCCGAAAAAATGGATCATCGCTCCTGACGGCGCTCTGGCCTATCTGCCGTTCGAGTGCCTGCTCCGCGAACGGCCCGCCGATTTCAGCCGGTTTAAAAGCCACCGGTATCTCGTGCGCGATTACCAGATCAGTTATGCCTATTCGGCCACGCAACAAGCCGAATTGTTACAAAAACCGGCACAAAGCGCCGGTAAAGGTCTGTTTGCCGTTGCGCCTTCGTACGACAACAGTCCATTCGGCCTGCGTCCGTTGCAACACAACCGGCCGGAAGTAAGGGCGGTGCAGGCCTTGTTCGGCGGCGACTTGCTTGAAGGGCCGGCGGCCACGGTACCGGCGTTTTTGCGGGAGGCTGCCCGGTACCGGGTGTTGTTGCTGGCTACGCACGGGCAGGCGGGCAGTTCGGTGGGCGATTTGTCGTACCTGGCGTTCAGCGGGACCGATTCGACCGTAAGCCCTTTTTTGTATGCCCGCGATCTCTATCACTTATCTCTGCCGGCCGATATGGTGGTGTTGAGCGCCTGCGAAACCAGCGTGGGCGAATACCGGCTCGGGCAGGGCGTGATCAGCCTGGCCAAAGGTTTTTTTCATGCCGGCGCCCGCAGCGTGGTGGCCACCTTGTGGAGTGTGGACGACGCTAAAAACGCGGAATTAATACGGCTGTTTTTTCAGCAGATCAAAGCCGGTTCCAGCAAGGATGAAGCCCTTCGCCGGGCTAAACTCGACTTCCTGCAAACACACGCGCACGACGAAGCCCACCCCGTGTACTGGGCGGCTGTGACTGCTTATGGCGATATGCAGGCGATTGATTTTCAAGAATTTAATTGGTGGTGGGTCGTGGCGGCCGGCGCGGTTGTGCTTGTTGGATTTGGATTTATGGTGCGGCGAAATTATTGGCGAAATAAAAAGGCTGTGGGGTGATTCGGAGATCTAAAATTGTATTTTACTTTTACATCCTCACGCAAGCGAAGGCAGGCTTGCGGTAGATAATTCAGAGCATTCGCCCGCAAGGTTCAACTCCTGACTTGGATAATCAGCAATTTGCCAATATCTTTGGGGGCTAACAAAACTGTTATCATGACCATCGAACGCACGGCAGATGCCATCATCGTGAAGCTGCCAACGAATATTGACATTGAGGAGATTCAGCGATTTTTGAACTACCTCCGCTACAAAGAAATTGTTGCCAAGAGCAAAGCGACTCAAGAAGAAGTTGACAAACTCGCCAGAGAGGTCAACAAAAGTTGGTGGGAAAAGAATAAACATCGTTTTCTTCCCGGAGAATGAAAGTCGTAGTTGACAGTAATATTATCTTCAGTGCCATGCTGAATCCTGAAAGTAGCATTGGCGACATCATCTTGAATTCTCAGGATACATTCACTTTTTACGGCTGCGAATATCTACGCGAAGAGATCAACTATCATAAAGATAAGATAATCAAGATAGCCGGGTATGATGCGCAGGAATATGACGATGTTGAATTTTTAGTTTATAAACAGGTTGACTTCTTTTCGGAAAGCACAATCCCTTTTGAATTTTGGCAAAAAGCTGCTGACCTTGTCAGGGACGTAGATATGGACGACATCTCTCATGTTGCGCTCAGTCTATTCCTTGACATCAAACTTTGGACAGGAGATAAACTGCTTATTGGTGGATTAACCAAAAAAGGATTCACAAACTTCATTACAACCCAAGAAATATTACAACACAGGCGCGTATTCTAGGATAATAACGGTGAAAACTCAGCGTGGCTGCCAACTGCCCGCTTAACGCGGCGATCTGGCAGTGAAGGAAATGTCGGATAGTAAAAATTGCCTCATCTCTATCCGCAAAACTCCCAATATTTGTCGTCCACACACTTAAACTATCCTTATGCCGGTCAAACTAGGACTTCCTCCCCACACTACTAGACATTGTATTATTCGAGCGAAAGAATTCTCGATGACTTTAAATTGGAAAATAGATTGGAAAAACAAAAATTGTCATTTTGGAAAGTACTAATTATCAACTCTATGATTATGATATTTGGGATGATTTTGATCCTTAATTCATTTGGAGGAGTTGACTATCTTTCACAGTCCAGGGCTATAAAAATATCACATAATTTTTTCAAGTTACAAATAGTGGCAAATATATTGTTGCTATGTTGGCATGTTAAATCCAAATACAATTGGCAATTAATTCTTATAAATATAATTGCTTTGATTTTTATTTATTTTGTATTATTCCTATTTATATTCGTTGCTATAAATTGACAATCAAAATATATATGATCACATTCAGCCATTGCATAAAACAATTAATGAAAAACAAAAATAACACACCCGTTTTTTGCTTGATAATCAGTATTTTGATTGGAATCAATACACTGAATGGTCAAAACCAACATTTCAAGATAGGTAAGATTGAAAATTGGGATTCCTTTCTGGTTTTGAATGAATTTGAAAAGAAAAGAATTGAATTTGAAAAGGAAGCCAATAAAGAATTCGATCATCTATATTCACTTGAAATTAAGTCTCTCCAGGGAACTACCGACTCTTTGCATGCAGAACACTATAAAAAAGAAGTTGCCAGGAGGAAAAGTTTTGAATTTAACAGAAGCAGGTCAAAAATCAAAAAATATTCGAGCAACAAATCACAGAATTCTACATTGATAGATGAAAATTTAAATCTAATAGACTGTAATTGTATTTTAGATACCAATCAAATCCAAATATATATAGGAATGTGGACTTTCGGAGGGAGTTTTGTCATTATAAAAATTGATGAAAAAGGTTATTCATCTAAATTTATTGAGGATGCACATAAAACAAAACCATTTAAGTACTCATTAAAGGATACGGTGTTAGTCAACAAACTGGAATTGGAAATGGCAAAGAAAAATCTTACCCTCATCAATGAACCAAAATTTAAATTAAATGAATTGATAGAAGGATTGATAGAATTCGAGTCTCTCACTTATTATGTCGATTCTAAATACAATAATGGCCTTGCAAGTGGAACAGTAGAATCTATGGATGAAATAAAAATAGCAGGCAAAATATTATTCACCTGTCAATTAAAGAAAAAATAAAACTACTGAATACAAAGACTGTGATAGCCGGCGCGCACACTACTGGACATTTTTTAACACATAGGCACATAGATCACATAGTTTTTTAATTTTAAAAGGTTTAAAACCTATGTGATCTATGTGCCTATGTGTTAAAATTGAGAATATCCAGTATTGTGGGCGTGAGCGATTATTCAATCTTCCGCAGATTTCGCAGATCAACGCAGATTTTTATTTTGATAACTCATAATAAAAATAATCTGCGAAAATATGCGAAATCTGCGGGAGACAGACTTATAAAACAGCCTCGTTGAATTTCTTAAAATAACCAAGCAAACCCTACACCTGCGGAGATATAGTTCAGATCGGCCGCCGTTTTCACCTCGTTGATTTCAATGTCTCTCGATAAGGACCGGTAGCGGATAGAGGGTGTAATCCGAAAATGATCGCCGAGGGGAATGCCCCAGGGCAGACGCATGAACATAGAGCAGTATTTTAGCACAATTTCCATACGTTTGTTGGGAAAACGAAATAATGGAAATAGAAAATTTGTTGGGCGGTCTTTTGGATCATCTGAACGAGGTTCCGGAACCCCGCCAGAGTGC
>CAUJEY010000210.1 GCA_963169325.1 Bacteroidota bacterium | reverse complement strand
GGCTTGCGGCCTGAACAACCAGCTGGTGTATTATTCAAAATTTTACCGCTACTCGATTGTTTCCCTGAGCGTGCTGGCCGTGGCCAATATTGCTTTCAATCTGTGGCTGATCCCGATCATGGGACTTACCGGCGCGGCCGTGGCTACACTGCTCTCCATTACTTGCTATAATCTGTTCAACCTGATCCTGGTTTGGCGGAAATTCCATATTCAACCATTTACCCGGAACACACTGGTGGTGGCAGGTTTATCAGTGTTAGCGCTGGCAGCCGTTTGGTTTTTGCCGGCTACTGGAATAAACCTGTTGGATATTGCGCTTCGATCCGGGGCGTATGCACTGATTTTTGCCGTCCTGGTACTGTATTTCCGCGTGTCGACAGACATTAACCAGCTGTGGGGGGGGGTTTTTTTTATCTTGGTTTGGGGGGTGGGGTTTTTTTTGCTTTTTAAAAAACCCGCCCCACTATTTAAGGCGATTTGAAAAATCGCCCCACATACAGAAACTTCAGTCCTGCGAAAAAACAAGCATCAACGTGCTTTTTTCCGGACTTACGATCCGGTCTACCCGCACGAAAACGCCCGGCTGCACTTCATTGTCTTCGCCTAAACGCATGGTAGGGCGCATTTCCTCCAGCACATCGGCCCAGGCCTTCAGGGGGGCCTGTTTCGGCGAAAATGAACTCAGGTAAACCAACTGCCGCACGGCTTCTTTCATCCACAGGGAATCGGGAAACCGGCTGTAATCGCCCTGCACTGTAAACTGGTATTCCTGCCGGGTTTTTATACAAACATCCTGATGGATTTCCAGCAATACTTTGGTATCGAGCAGCAGGCTCTCCAGCGATTGGTTGCCTTGTTTTTCAAAATTATACTGCTCAACGTGCGGCAGCCCCGGTTCAAAGATCGGCTCCGGTTTGTATTTACATTTTTCGTCGGAATTGCAGGCGGAGATAAGAAGCATTGCAAAGGTTACAAGTGTTATAATTTTCATATTCAAAATAATGAATGGCAATTGTTATCCAAAAGGGCTGCCAAAAGTACATAGTTTTGCGGATCATATTTTTTATTCAAAAAGAACGACATGCCCAGTTTATTAATCCGTAATATAAAAACGCTGGTTCAAGCCGAAACTTCCCCCCGGTCGGTAGCGCGGGGCAGCGACATGGCGGTATTACCGGTGGTACACGACGCTTTTTTGTTGCTGGAAAACGACCGCATCGCCGCCTTCGGCACTATGGAGAAATGTCCGGAAAGAGCGGACAAAACGCTGGATGCCGCCGGCCGGATGGTGTTCCCGTCGTGGTGCGATTCGCATACGCATATCGTGTTTGCCGCTACGCGGGAGGAAGAATTTACCGACCGGATTCGGGGCATGTCGTATGAAGAAATCGCCCGCCGGGGTGGCGGCATTTTGAATTCAGCCAACCGGCTTCAGCAAATGCCGGAGGAGGAGTTGTACGAAAGCGCCTGGCAACGGTTGCGGGAAGTCATCGGTTTCGGCACCGGCGCCATCGAGATCAAAAGCGGCTATGGACTGACGGTGGAAAGCGAATTGAAAATGCTGCGGGTTATACAAAAGATGAAATCGGTCAGCCCCATTCCGATAAAGGCGACTTTCCTCGGCGCCCACGCCATACCCGCCGATTACAAGCACCGCCGCAAAGAATACGTAGACCTGGTGGTGCAGCAAATGATGCCCAAGGTGGCCGAAGCGGGGCTGGCCGACTACTGCGATGTGTTTTGCGACCGCGGCTTTTTTACCGTGGAAGAAACCGAACGTATTCTGCAGGCCGGCTGGATGTACGGCCTGAAGCCCAAAATACACGCCAACGAACTCGATTATTCCGGCGGCGTGCAAGTGGGCATAGCCAACCACGCCATCTCGGTAGATCACCTGGAATATACCGGCGACGCCGAAATCGCCGCTTTACAAAAAGGCCACACCCTGCCGACTTTGTTGCCATCCTGCGCTTTTTTCCTGGGCATACCCTACGCGCCGGCGCGGCAGATGATCGATGCCGGACTGCCCGTGGTGTTGGCCACGGATTACAATCCCGGATCCTCGCCGTCGGGGCGTATGTCGTTTGTGGTGTCGCTGGCTTGTATTAAAATGAAAATGTTGCCTGAGGAAGCGATTAATGCAGCCACTTTGAACGGCGCGCGGGCAATGGAGTTGGAAGCAGATTATGGAACCATAGCCCTTGGAAAAAAAGCGAACCTCTTCATTACCAAGCCCGTAGGTTCTCTGGCGCAACTGCCCTATTCCTTCGGAAACGACCCGGTGGACACCGTAATTCTGAATGGCAAAGTATGGGACCATTGAGGCTCGCAATAAAAAAAGTTAAGGTGACGTTAAGCCGCTTTCCTGCCGGTTCTTTGTGTTTGAAATATTTATTCCTGCCCTGATATGTCCGGATGCGTTCCGAATACCTAATTTTGCGTCCACTTTTAAAACCCGAAGACATGTAATGGACATAATCCGGCTTTTTAACTGTTAAAACGCCCCTGAAAAACAGCAAATTACAGCAGCAATGCATCTCTTTGCATTGCAATCCCATGCTGACATATCCATTAACCATTGCAAATCTTTACGCATGTACAAACTTCTAATCCCGCTGTTCATTTGCCTAACGGCAACTTTAGTTCACGCCCAGGTTCCAAGATCAATTACCGTTAATTCCAAACCAAATATTACTTCGCCCCACCCTGCCTCGCCGGACGCCGCCTGTTCAGCGGGCACATTTACGCTGGGGCAATTTATCGGTCAGAGCAATGATATCGATCTCGATACGATTTTCCTCTGCCAGGGTGACTCCATTTTGATCGACCACAACGGCGACGAAATGTTTATGGACCCCAACCCCGCAACACCGCCCGGCATTAGTTATGCCTATTACAATTGTCCGCCGACCGCAACCGGCGACGACGCGATTGTTTTGGGTGACCCCTGCCTTTGGCCCGGAAGTGTCAATGGTTTTTGGGTGACAAACGGCCCGGCCAGTGGCGACCACTGGTTTTTCAACAGTGGTCTGTTGATCAATTCCGCCTTGTTTGGCAACGGAAACCCACTGCTCATCCACTTTGCGCCCATCACCATTACGGACATCGGCAACGGTGTGCTTGAGTCGGGTTGTGCGGATGTGGGGATCAATTCCGCGTTTTCTGTGGTTTATCTCAGAAAAATCACGGAGGTCAACCCCAACAACGGTACGTCCAGCATTTCCACCAACTTCGGCGACGATTGTAAAGGAAAATTCCGCCTGTGGGGCGGCTTTCCGGAATGGGATCTAAATTCCACGTACAATGTCTCCATCACCCTGGCCAGCGACCCGAGCGTGAAAGCGCTGATTTTTACCCAGCCGTCGCAAATGAAGCACAGCACCGACGTCATCTTTGCTGTGCCGCAACCGGGTGTGTACAATATAGTGGTGGAAGACGGAAAAAGTTGCGACTACACCTTCCAGATAAACATGGATGTGTGCGATGCCTCCAATAACGTCACGCTGGCATTGCCGGAATTGGTGGCCGCGCCTGGCACCCAGGTTTGTGTGCCGCTTACTTCCCAAAATATTCAGGGTATCCTGGGTATGTCGTGGTCCGTTTCCTGGGATTCCGCCCTGCTGCAATACACCGGAATTCAGAACCTGAATCCCTTATTGGGGATGTTGGGTAATGAATCCAACCTGAACGATCAAAGTGCCATTCAGGGTTACCTGGGTTATTCTTTCACGGACGGCACCTTTAATGGCATCACCATTCCGGATGGTGAAACGCTGTTCGAAATGTGTTTCACCGTGCTTGGCGTCATTGGCGAATGCTCACCGCTGGACATTGGGAGTTTCCCGACGCTGGTTTCCATGGATGATAACATCGGCAATCAGCTCGCGGTGACCGTAGATACCGGTCAGGTTTGTATCGATTTGATTCCTTTGGTAGTCACATTCGAAGTCGGACCGCCTACCTGCATGAGTTCGGCGCCTGTTTGCGCTATTATTACCAGCGGCACGGCGCCTTTTGAACTGACCTGGCAACCGCTTCCAAGCGGTACCGGCGGCTTTATCGGCGGCATTTCCACGCCGGACACCGTTTGTACGCTGCCGCTCGCAGAAGGCACAATCGAAGTTTGTGTGACGGACCAAGGCGGTTCCGGCATGCAGGTTTGTGATACGCTCATCATCGATGTGCCGAGCCTGGGCGCCAGCCTGCTCGTGTTGCAATCACCTACCTGCCACCTGGCATCCGACGGTAGCGTTCAGGCAGAAATCACCGTGGACGGTGTTGTTCTGCCCGCGCCGGCAGGGCCGAACTTTGTGTTCACCTGGAACCCGCCACAACCAGGCAACCCACAAACGCTGACAAATATACCGGCAGGCAACTATAGCGTAACCGTCACGGAAACCAGTACCGGCTGTACGGCATTGGCCGCAGGCTCGCTGAGCCAACCCTCTCCTATATCGGTTCCTAATATCCAGGTGACTCCGGCCTCGTGCCCTGGCGTTGCCGACGGTTGTATTAGCATTACGGCTGACGGCGGTACACCTTGTTTGCCGAATGATTATACGTACCAGTGGGAATATTCACCGAACCCGAGCGGCACGCCGCTGTTCGCCGATGAATTCGGCACCGGAAGTCCCACCTTCAACATGTGCAACAAACCGGCCGGCTATTACTTCGTCACCATCACCGACTGTAACGGTTGTACGCATACGGAAGAAGTGGAAATAACCAATGCACGGGAAATGACCGTGAACTTGAACAACCTCATCAATCCCACCTGTTTTGGATCGGCTAACGGCTCCATAGAAATTCAGGTGAGTGCGCAACCGGCGTTCCCTGCCCCGGATTATTTGGTCTTCTGGACGGCAGTGCCGCCGCCTAATCCGCCCGGCGCGATGCAAACCAATAACGGGGACCGGTCCACCTGGGCCGGCTTGCCGATGGGCAAATACCAGGTCTTGGTGCTGGAAACGGCAACCGGCTGTTCTGACACAGCCAGTTATATGTTGATGGATCCGCCGCAACTCGATGTAACCGCAACTAAAGTCGACCCTACCTGCCAGTCGCCAACCAGTGGTTCTATCACGGCTACCGGTACGGGAGGTACCGGAACCCGGACGTTCACCTGGGGATCGAATCCGCCGGTAGTAATCCCGGGCGGCCCCAATGCGACTAATCTCGCTGCAGGCACCTATACCGTGTCCGTCACCGACGCCAACGGCTGCGTGGATTCCGCAACGGTCACGCTGACCTTGCCGCCGCCGCCGGCCATTACCGCAATCGACTCCATGTCGGTTCGTTGCGGCGACGACGGTTCGCTCACGGTTATTTCACCCACGGCTACTTCCTTTACCTGGACCACTCTGGGCGGCGGTGTAGTGGGTAATACAGCCACCGTTAGTGGCCTGCCCGGCGACACTTATATCATTACGATTCGCGACGCGCAAAACTGCGTGAACATGGACACCGTCATGCTGGGAGCCGTAGAGCCCATGTTTTTTGCAGATACGCTGCTCCTGCAACCTACCTGCGCCGGCGGATCCGACGGCAGTATCGCCATTGATGTTGAGGGTGGAAATCCTGGCCCCGGAGGAACCTACTCGTACATCTGGAATGGTGGTCAAAACAACTCCATCTTGTTCGGGGTAAGCGCCGGCACTTACACGGTAACGGTAACAGATTTGCAAAGCTGCACCCTGGTGGGCACGTTCACATTGACCAACCCGCCCGGACTTGCGCTTGAAATTAACAACATTGCAGGCACTTCCTGCCCGGGTGTATGCGATGGGCGGGTAACCCTCGTCTCTTATTACAACACGGTACCGCCCACCTTTGTCAACCTTAATTTCATTTGGGAAGACGGCTCTGCGGATTCCATGCGCATGGATTTGTGCGCCGGCTGGAATACGGTAACCATTACGGACGGCACCTGTTTCCGAATCGACTCTGTTCTTATTAGCAGCCCCGCAGCCATTGAAGCAACGATAGATACGATTCCGATTACCTGCTTCGGCGGGTCCGACGGGGAGGCTATCGCCACAGCAAGCGCCGGCAACGGTGCGCCCTATTCCTATCTGTGGAGCGGCCCGCCGGCCAACCCGTCTACGATCAACCGCGCGACCGGGCTCAGTGTTGGGCAGGTCACGTTGACGGTGACGGACAATGCAGGCTGTACGGCAACTTTTACGGCTATGATTACCGAGCCGGGTCTGATAGACGTAATGGCAGAAAATGATCAGATCGATTGTTTTGGCGACAATACCGGCGGCATTACCTTAACGGTTACCGGCGGTAATGCGGGCAGTTTTACCTATCAATGGTCGGACGGAACCAATAACATCGGAACGACCAACCCGATTGAAAACCTCGGTTCGGGCGCTTATTCCGTAACGGTTACGGACTCGCAGGGTTGTTCCGGCGAGTTGCAGAACATCATCCTGAGCGATCCGCCGGCTATCGACGGGCAGATCGAACCCTGGGAGGAACTGCTCTGCAACGGCGATGAAACGACGCTTACCATTTTATCCATTTCCGGCGGCTCCGGCGCGCCGTATCAGTACAGCCTTGATTTCGGGGTCTTTTTGAACCCGGATTTTCCGGTTACGATGGGTGGCGGCGAGCATTATATCACGTTTATCGACCGCTTGGGTTGCGAGTTCACGGACACTATTTTCGTGCCGGAGCCCGATCCGATCGTCGTGACGTTTGACCCGAATGATGTGGAAATAGAACTGGGCGACTCCCTGCAGTTACTGCCGATCGTCACCGGCGCCGTGGTGGATACCTTTACCTGGTCGCCCGCCGAGGCGTTGAGCAATCCGTTCGTGCTGGAGCCTTACACGGCTACATTCGAATCGACGACCTATACGCTGGTGGTTCAGGACGAAAACGGTTGTTCCGCAACCGGCACTATCCGGGTGAATATCGATCCGAACCGAAATGTGTACGTTCCGAACATCTTTTTACCCGGCAACCCACGCGGCCTGAACGATCACTTCAACCCGAACGTGGGCAGAGGCGTGGAACAGGTGAACTATATGCGCGTGTTCGACCGTTGGGGCAGCTTGATGTACGAACGTAACACCTTCTATCCGAACAACAATGATTTCGCCGAAGGCTGGGATGGTAAATACCGGGATAAATTCGTTATGCCGGGCGTTTATGTCTATGTTATCGAGGTTAAATTCCTCGACGGCCGGGTGCTGTTGTACCGGGGTGATGTGACGGTGATACGGTAAAACTGGCGGTTGTAGTAATATAGAAATGGCGGTGGTGTTACCGGGTTTGTTTTAATTTTGGTTGTCCCTGGGGTTAAAAGAAAAGTAAAACAAACCCGGTAACTCAACCGCCATTTTACATTGCATGGGTAAAATCCGTCGCAAGTCGTACGTCTAATTCTTTCCTTTCCGATCTTTCCCAAGAATATCTTTCCCATTCCCGCCATCCAGCACCGGCTCGGGTCTTGGCGCTTCTTCCTGTACATCGTTGAACACTTTATCGACGTATTTCCAGCGCCCTTTTTCCAATTTAAAGCCGTCGTAACTGCCGTCCGGCACGTAGGTGGGGCTGTTGGTGTAGGGGTTGTTAAACGGAATCAGGTGATCGAACAGAATCATTTTGTATTGTTCATCCCAGTTTAATTTCACTTTGGCTTCGGAGGTGTATTCCAGCATAACCCGGTAATCGGCCTCTTTATCATCTGCGCGGTGAAAAACCGGGGCGCCCAATACCGGCGTACCGGAGGCGTCGAAACTGAGCACATCGATAATTTTTCTTTTTTCAAAAAAAGTAAACCCGTCGAACCCGAAAAGCAGGTATTTGCGGCCTTCTTTGGTGTCGAATTGCCGGAGATTATAGTACAACACACCGTACCAACGGTCGGGAGTCATGCTCTCGTGGAGCGGCGGGGCGGGCATTTCAAAACTGCGGTCGATGAGCGGGAACAGTTTTAGTTCGGGTTGATTCAACTGAATGGCCCCGTAGTAGCGGTGGGTGGAATCGTCTACAAACAGTTGCCAGGTAAAAATCCGGAAACTGCTGTCGGGTGGGGTGAGAATAGACATGGTTTTCAGGCGGTCGAAAGGATATTGGAAGGAATTTTCCGCTTTCAGGGCACGTACCAGTTTGGTGATCAAAGCCTGGCAGGCCATAAAACGCGTTTCGGCTAAGGAATCGTTCACCACAGCATAAGCGAGCACGGCCAGGGTATCCTCCGCAGCATGCAAACGTTCTATGGATTCCGGGCTGAGTGCGCCGGCCGGTTTCGATTTTCCTTTTCGCTGCGCAGCAAGGGCGAGGGGCATGGACAGGACTATGAGCAGTAGTAGCGTGGATTTGAATTTCAGCAACATAACAAAACCTGGGATGGGTGATGGTTGGTAGGACAAACGGCAACAGAAACGCCGGAGTGCCCCGCGAAATTGCCCGGGCGGAGGCTGCGCGTTTTATTGCAGCTGTACCCTTCGGCCGGGGATTATTCCAGTTCGGCAATTTTTTCGAGGAGCCATTCGTGATTGACGGTTATCTGTCGATCCCTTAGGATGTCCTGCCGAAGCTTTTCAAGACTGGTTTTATCCCCGGACGTGACGCGGGTCAGTCGCTTGACGTATTTTATCAGATTAAGATACCCGCGGCGGCGTTGATTGGTGATATTTTTATGCCGGTTCAAAAACACTCGGAAAGATTCCATAAAAGGATCCAGCGCATCCAGTTCGTCCAGCTCATAATAGGTAATAATCAGGATAGCTTTACTGATAAGATTGTATCCGATATCTTCGTATTCCACGTCCCGCAACAGCGACAATACCTTGTCAAAATTATTCTGATAACGGTACACCCGCGCGAGGTTGAAGGTGTATGTATTTTGCTGTGTATCTGCGGAGAGATATTTTTTATAGGATTCTATAAATATTTCTGCCCATTCCAGTTTTCCAAGTTGAAGCGCGACTCCTACCGCATTATTGAAACGCCAGGTAGCAAGTTCTTCATTTACAATGAATATTCTTTTGTTGAGGCCATCTTCAAACAAATCAAAATATTCCTGTAGAAATATTTTATTGCCCTTGTTAAGTTTTCCAATGCAGTAATGTAGAGCAGAATCATACAATTCAATAGCTTCCTTCTGCGGCATCAGGATACCAAACCGGTCGAGCAGCCCCCGTAACTTGAAGTAATGATCATCCTTTTCTGCTTCATACAAAGTAAGAAAGGAATAATAATATATAGCCAGTTCCGGAACTTCATCGATCGGAAATGTTTTTAAATATGTAAGAATTTCTTCAATAAAGTTTATTTTATATTCATAGTTCCCAGTTCGCTTTTGACTTAAAATAGAACTATATAGTTTCAATTTTTCTATCCAGTAGAATAGATCAAGGTTGTAGCCGATCTCTTCGATATTTGCCCGTACGTTTAATTTTACATCAAAATCCATCATGGAATAATAGAGCCGTTCGACCGTATGGGCGTTCTTAAAATATTCGAGCGAACGATACTGCGTTTTGTCCATTTCCGCGCGAGCCAGACGCAACGTTCCGGTAAAAAGCGGTTCAATCTTCCGGCGCACCGCAAAATCCATCGCATCGATGCTCCTTCGGGCCGGATCATTCATAATGATCTCTTGCGCCATAAAATCCTGAACCAATTTCAATAAATCGGAACAATATTTCCGAAAATTAACGTCGTCATATTGCTCCCCGGGAAAAAGAACCTGCCAAAACCGCATCCGGTCAAACCCAGGGTCTCCGCGTTCGGCGGCGCTCCCCAGCAATTCGCAAAGACGGGTCAGTGTTTTACTCTGGTTAAAATAGGGCGAATTCATGTATTTCATCAAACGCTTCAAGTCCGGCGCCTGCAAACTGCGGAGTGTTTGATACACTTTATTGCTGTGCAAATCCACTTCATTCGTTTTTACCTTCTTGGGCATGGTATTCCTTTTTACAATTTAACGCACAAAGCGCAGCGGAAATAGCGCCCCGCAGTAGACAATAATTGGTATTCTGGAGGTTTTAAGTAAAATTTAGAATATTTAGCGATTCACAAAAGTAAAATATAAATACTTTTAGCATTAGTGCAAACAACTGTTTACCAGTTAACTAATATTTAAAAAAAATTAATTAATGAATACCATAAAGTTCACAAAAGTATAATTTTTTCCGCACACCATTGCCGGATTAAAACAGAGTTTCTAATTTTGAAGGTACTTTTAATACCGTAGCCATGAATGTGTTTTTACGCTTACCTCCCGTCAGGTATTTATTGCCTGTATTACTTTTCCTTAGCGGGGGAAGTAATATTATTTGGGCTCAAAGTACCGGCCCATATAAAAATCTGGTTACCGCGGCAAACACCATCGTTGCCGATACCGTGAGCGGCCAAAACCTGAGCATTTATGTTGTTAGCCCCGTTGCCGCACACGGCGATGTAAATATTGTGCTCGTACAATCGGGCGGTTCCGGGAATCCCTACGTTTTTGCGATTAAATATACACCGGATCCCGGTTTTATCGGCGTGGATACTTTCACGGTAGAAATGAATTATCAGGGCTCTTATCCCTTTCTGGTTTACCGCGGGTACCGGGTTTCGGTTTACCCGTCTACCCTGACTGCCCAGAGTGATTTTGCCGTGACCAACGCCGGAACGCCGGTAACCACCAACGTTTTAGCCAACGATAACACTTCGAACGGCCCGTTGACGCTACAATCGCTCCCTTTGGTCAATCACGGAACAGCGGTTATCACCGGCGGCAATTCCATACAATTCATACCGGCTCCCGGGTTTGCCGGGATCGGGCATGTCAACTATGTCGTTTGCGACGCCACGGGCGCCTGTAAAACAGCACAATACACGATCGGTGTACATAATACCCCTCCCGGGAACGATACCCTGCGCACGGCAACGGCCAAAAACACGCCGCTCGCCATGCCGCTTACCTACGCGGGATACAGCGTGTTCCAGGCGCCGGCTAACGGCAACGTCCTGATGACAAACGGCAATTCTTTCCGGTACACACCGTTGATCAACTTCACGGGTACCGATTATTTCGTATTGGTTTCTAATAATTATGGCGCCCCCGTGTATCAGACCATCGTTATACATGTGCTGAATACGCCGGCGCAGAACACGATGGCCATGGATGACCGGGTATTTACCCCAAAGGGCACGCCGGTCACTTTTAATGTCCGGGATAATGACATCGGCAACCTTTTGGTAAAAAGCTGGGTCATCCCCAATAATTTGCCGGGCACGGTATCCGGTACTACAGGAAGCGGAAATATAACGTTTACCCCCAATGCTAACTTTACCGGCGTAGCCACTTTTCAATACAAGATCGGAAATATGTTTGTGCCCGATCTCGAGGTGGCCACGGTGCAGGTAGTTGTCGGCAACCAAAATCCGTCGTCCGGTTTGTTTGATCTGACCACGGCAAAGAGTACTCCATTAGTCCTTGAATATAAGATTCCATTCAGCGCTTTTACGTTCGATATTACAGACGCGCCGGATCACGGCAGCTGTACGTTTTACCCAGGTTATACCACCCTGAATCTGAACGGGCAAACCGTTTCCGGTACCAATATGTTGGTTTATACCCCGAACAACAACTATGTGGGAACGGATGAATTCGAAATGAATTATTGCGTGACGCCGAACGGCCAATGCCAAAACGTAAAAATCACCTTGAACGTGGTGAACGTCGCCTCTGCCCCGGCGCCGTATTGTGTGGGTGATTGTGTCTGGGCTGGCGATGTCAACAATGACGGCATTGTCAATAACAAGGACATTTTGCCGCTCGGATATTTTATGGGAACGGGAGGCCCGGCGCGCAACAATGCTTCGCTGGAATGGTACGGGCAGCATGGTAACAACTGGAACAATCCATTCGCCGGCAATCCGACCGATTTGAAATATGCGGACACCGACGGTAATGGCGCCCTGAATGTGGAAGATACCCTGGCCATCGGCTTTTTTTACGGTCAAAACCACACGCTCACCCCCTACACCCAAGCCACCTCTAAAGGGTTGCCCTTTTTCCTCAATATCCTCACACCCAATCCGGGCGTGGGCGATTTAGTGGAAGTAGAAGTGTCGCTGGGCAATGCCAGTCAGCCGGTTACGAATATCTATGGTTTTACTTTCGACGTATCGTTAAGCCCACACATCGTAGATTCGGCGTTCCGGATGCAATACTACAACGGTTCCTGGATCAACCGGAACTCCCCGGATTTGTGGATGTATAAAACCCCGGCCCAAGGGCGTCTGGAATCGGCTTTTACCCGGACCAACGGCGTAGCCGGCAGTGGTTATGGCGTAGTCGGTAAGTTTGAATTCATCATTATCGATATTGTGGATGGAGGAAAACTCAACACTGCGCCTTATTTCACACTCACGTTGGATGCGCCTTCCGCTATGTGGGCTGATGGAAGCCAGAGTATTGGCGATAATTATTCCTTCAATATTCCTTTAAGATTGCATCAAAAAAGGACTGTTTCTTCAAGTGACTTTTTTGTTTACCCGTCTCCGGCACAGGATTTGCTGCAAATACACCTGAATGGTGATGATTTAATAGAAAACTTGTCCATTTTTGACGCGACTGGCCGGGAAGTGTACAACTCCGGGGCAGTGCAGTGGGAACACGCTGAATTAAGCGTCGGTCATTTGCCCGACGGTTTTTATGTGGCAAGTGCGCGGACTGCGGGCGGCTATGTGACGAAGAAGTTTCAGGTTTTACGTTAAATACAATCCGGAATGCCTGTCGGTTTTACCGTGAGCGCCGGAACGAAAAATATTTATGGCTTTTACTGAAAAACCCGCTACCTGAACGTAGGAGCGGGTTTTTTCTTAAGTGCCGGGACTTAAATCAAATAATCCTCGCCGCGCTTGGTGTTTTCACCAAGCGCATGCCATGATTTACATGAAACCGTTTGCGCTTGGTGAAAACATCAAGCGCGGCGATGGAAGAGATCGTGAAGTTATTTTTAAGCATTACTAAAAGAGATAATTAACCCCAAGAAATGCTACCAAATAAATCCACAAAATATCCAGAAAATGCCAGTAAACTGTCAGCAGCCGCAGCTTTAGTCGTTTCTCCGGGTCGGAAAAATAAACCAGCACGGTCACGGGGTCAACCATACGGCTGAGGGCCGCGCGATAAAAATTAATGAGGAAAGGCAGACCGGCCACCACGTGTGCCAGGTGTGCGAAGGAAAGAACATAAAGAAATGCGGCAGTCGTGGAGGAAGCAAGCGCCGTATGATTTATCTTGAATAACCACCACCAGGCAATAGTTTGCATGGCCATAAACACTAAAGAAAGCCAGATGGTATATTTAAGATTCCGCTGATAAGCCCCCGTGTCGTCGTTCAAATACGCCTGTTTGGCGCGAATCATGGTGTAACTACTGCCGAGCAGAATCAGTGTATTAAACAGAAACAGACCGGGTAATTGCACCGGTTCCACATCCATAGTAACCCGAATATAAACATAACTGATCGTCAGGGCCAAAAACAACAGGGTCAGCCCGAAAAGCAGCAAAAATAACATTATATTATAGGGGTGAAAAGCCAGATTTTCCTGCAGGGCCGGCTGCCGTTGTTCCATGAGTATATGATCGTTAATAATTGTAAAATCAAAGCCGACCCGCCGGAAAAAAATCAAAAGAGGCTTAATTTTTGCTCCTTGATCTTAATCGAAAGCCGATGCGCATGACACAACACTACATTTATTTCTTTTGTTTTCTGCTTGCCCTATCAAGCCTCTCCTGCAACCGGGATAATAAGGATACCGAATCATCCTCCCTGCAGGATAAAGCGGCGCCGTATGATCTTTTTTCGTTCCAGCGCTCCTATCCCGACCGGGATTTCGACTGGCGTGGCTGGCGTAAATACATGGCCGATCTGCGCCTGGATTTTGTAAAAAAACACGGTAAGGGCCAAAAACCCGATGGCAACAGCGCCGACTGGACCCTTCAGGGCCCGGGGAACGTGGCCGGGCGGGTAAATACTATTGCCATCCAACCCGGCCGCGACAGTACCCTGTTGGCCGGATTTTCCGCCGGCGGTATTTTCAAAAGCACCGATGCCGGTATCAACTGGAAACCGGTTTTCGACAACCACCTGGAACTTTCCATCGGCGATATCACCTACGATCCCAATAACCCGGAAATCGTGTATGCCGGTACCGGCGACCCCAATATGCCGGCGATCACCTTCAACGGCCACGGTTTATACAAAAGCACCGATGGCGGCGAAACCTGGCAGTCCCTGGCATTGGAACAGCATGGCATTATTTCCAAGGTAGTGGTGGACCCTTCCAATTCTTCAACACTCTATGTCGCTACCATGGGCAATCCGTACGTCCGGGACGACGATCGCGGGGTCTATAAAAGCACCGATGGCGGCCTCAACTGGCAAAAAGTGTTGTTTGTCAGCAACCAGGCCGGCGCCAGCGACCTCGTGATGGACCCTGTCAACCCGCAGATTCTATATGCCTCTTTTTGGGATCGTATCCGAAACAACCAGGAGTCGATGATTTACGGCCCGCATGCACGCGTGTACAAAACAACGGACGGCGGCGCTACCTGGAACCAACTCGGCGGCGGCCTGCCTACCGGCGTGATGGGGCGTACCGGGTTAGCCATTTCGCAACAAAACCCGAACAAACTGTATGCCGTGTACATCGACTCACTATCTACTCCTGGCGGGCTGTACAAGTCGACCGATGGCGGCGCTACCTGGACGAGCATGAATATCGTGGCTTTAGAAGATGCTTGCGCCAATTTTGGGTGGTATTTCGGCAAAATCAGGCTGAACCCAACCAACGACGAGGAGGTCTATTTTTTAGGCATCATCATGTGGCGCAAAGACGCCGGCAGTACCCAATGGCAGCCGGCCGCCAACTCGCACGCCGATGTACATGACCTGCAGTTCGGCACCAACGGGCTGCGGTACTTAGGCTGCGACGGCGGGGTGTACCGCAACAAAATCGGTCAATTGCCCTGGATAAAAAGCAACAACCTGCCTACCACCCAATTCTACCACACCACGTTCAACCCCCACGAGCCCGACACGTATTTCGGCGGCGCCCAGGATAACGGCATCCGGAAAGGAAACGCCGGTATCTATAATGGCTGGGCCTCCGTTTTCTCTGCCGACGGCTTCCGCTGCGCCTTTCATCCCGACGACCCGAACCTGTTCTGGGTGGAAACCCAAAACGGAGAAATTCATAAAACGATCGACGGCGGAAACAGCTGGAGCTTTGGTTCGCCTTGCCTCGGTACTACCGACCGCTGCAACTGGGATTTGCCCTATACCATGAGCACCCATACGCCGGGCCGTTTGTACGCAGGTACTTACAGGATGTATTTTTCAGAAAGCGGCTCCGGCTGGGGGCCCATTTCGGGCGATTTGACCGACGGTGTGATCTTTGAGCCGCGTTTTCATAATATTTCCTGTCTGGACGAATCGCCGGTGTTAGCCGAAAAATTGTTGGCCGGAACCTCCGACGGCAATGTATGGCGCGCCGAACCCAACAAATCCTGGGTAAACATTACCGCCGGCCTGCCGGAACGGTACGTCACCGCCGTTATCGCCTCCCCTACCCTGTCCAACCGGATTTTCGTGACCCATTCGGGGTTTCGCGACAACGAAAAAATCCCGCACGTTCACCGTTCCGACAACAACGGCGCCACCTGGATCAACATCAGCAATAGCCTGCCCAATGTGCCGGTCAACGATCTGTTTGTGCTGCCCGGCCATGCCGACAGCGTGCTCTTTGCCGCTACCGATGCCGGCGTGTATTTCAGTTTGAGCGGTGGCCAGCAATGGCAACGCCTGGGGCTCAACCTGCCCTTCGTGCCGGTTTTTGACCTGGAGCGTAACCCGGTGCGCAACGAACTCATCGCAGCTACGCACGCGCGCGGACTTTATACTTACCCTATTGATTCGGTCTTTTCGATTATGCCTCCGACCAATTCGACCCTTATTACAGGCGCCATAAAAACAGAGGAAGGCTTGGGAATCAACAAAGTAGAGGTATGTAACCAGCCCCTGCAAACCACCGACGCCAACGGCGAATACGCCATCCTGTTTGGCGCCCCCTGCCTGGCATCAGGTATCGCCCCCGTGCGCAATGACGACCCACTAAACGGCGTAAGCACTTTCGATCTCGTGCTGATCAACAAACACATCCTCGGCCTCGACACCCTCGAATCGCCCTATAAGCTCATCGCGGCAGACGCCAACAAATCGCGCAGCATCACCACCTTCGACATTGTCACCTTGCGCAAACTGATCCTCGGCATCGATACGGTGCTGCCAAACTCCAACGCGTGGCGATTTATACCCGCCGATTATACTTTCCCCAATCCCCTGAACCCGTTCAGCACGATATTTCCGGAAGCGGCTACTCCGACGCTACCCGCGCAACCGCCCGCACAACCAATTGCCGTGAATTTTACCGGACTTAAAGTAGGCGACGTAAATGGAAGCGCCTTGCCGGCCATGGCCGGCCCGGTGCAGGAACGTTGGCAGGGAGAATGGCCGCTGTCGCTGCAAGACCGGGATTTTAAAACAGGTGAAGTTTTCGAAGTGATTTTTTCCGCCGAATGGGAAAAAATTGTGGGCGCACAATTCACTATTTCCTTTGATCCGAAAGTCCTTGATTTGCAACGCATAGAATCTCTCGCAGCCGGAATCAGCCCGAATAATTTTGGCGTTGAGCCTGGCGGCAAAAACTGTTTTACGGCGTGCTTTGAAAACCCGGAAACGCTGTACCCGGCGAAACCTGCCAGGCCAACCGGTAACATCGTTTTATTCCGGGCGATTTTCCGGGCCACTGCAAACGGGCAGTTGAGCCAAACGCTGCAAGCAGGCCACTCCCCCACTCCACCATTGGCATTTCGTGCCGACGGGTCGGTTTACAAACCAGTCTTAAACTGGAAGCCCATCGAAGTTCCGTCGCTCCTGGTGCAGGCATTCCCCAACCCGTTTGGTCGGGAAGGTGTTTGGATCAATACGAATGGAGCGACAGCCGCTTGGCTGCGTATTTATGACAGTACCGGAAAAAGAATATACGAGACCACGGTAAACCAGCCTTTACAAAATGTTCCGGCACAGGTATTCGGCCAGCCCGGCATTTACTGGTATGAGGTGCGGCAAGGGGAACGCAGGGTGAATGGGAAATTGGTTTTTGGGGGGAGTTGAATGATGCATTATTTAAAAAAGGATCATTCCGTTTTTTTTCCGTCCGTTAAACATTTTAACACTATCTCTACAACCGGCCCTATTTGGCTTAACGTGGACACTTAGCGGGGTTAAAGTTCTTTTAAAATCGGGTAATGTTATAAAAAATTGATAATCAGTTTTTTATGAGGTTATTTTGGGGGTGTGGGTACAGAATTGAGTCAAGAGTGAGTTTCTCTTTTCAAGAGAATGCTCTATCAGTTATACCACATATGTTTATGACTTTGGCTCGTAATACAACGCATCCAAAAAGGCCGCTCGTGCTTCGCTCACCTTTTGTTCCTGCCGGTTCGCCGGTTTAGGATTCACCCACCACTCCGAATCCATTATTCTAGCCACGATGATATCCCAGTACGACTCAATCGTAACATCTGCCTGCTTTATGCCAAAATGGTTGCATAGCTGTACTCGGTTCTTACTGTCGAAGCACACAAAAACATCTGGTCGCTTCATGGCCAGTAAACGAGTGGCAGAGGCGATTGGATTTTCAATGTTTTTGGAAGCATTTTGAAATGTCTGCAAAAAGGTTTGCATAAACCCATCATAATGGGATTTTGTGATTTGACCGGACAGCGGAATTTCATCCAAGGCCTTTGAAATAAAGTCATTGTTCTGGCCAACCTCCTTTGCAAAAACTCCAAAACCTTTCATACTCCCAAAATAACCCCAGTCCAATCCGCCAGGTATATTATTGGGCAAACCCGCGATGAATTTCCGCTCATCTGGATTCAAATCCTTAAAAGAATTGACTTTCTGAAACAAACTGGAAGCCAATTCGATTACACTCAACCGTTCCACCATTGGGTGCGCGTGCTCTGTCCTGACTTTTTTTATAAATTCCGCCCACGACATGGTCATCACTGCCACCTGAAATGCTGGCCTTGGCGATTGTTTACTTTTGTTACCATATTGACCAGAAAGACTTTGAATGTTTCGCGTTTGCTTCTTCCACATTTCGCGGTAATCAGCTAATTCATCCGCTCCAAATGTTGTGGCTGCGGTCCATTGGTCTTCAATGAAAGACAAAGCCTGTTTTAAAATTGGTCCGCTGCCTGAGTCCGTCGATTCGACCAACACAGCCACTTCTGTATTTCGGGAAAATGCTTCCAGGGTAAAGTTGTTGCTTCCCGTCAGTAGGGCCCAATCGTCGTAGGAGTTGTAAAAGAGAAAGAGTTTGGGATGAAAAGTTCCTGCTGGTTGTTTGATAAATCGCACGCCTTCATGTGAAAGAAACCGTGCTATGAAATCCGGATGGGTCTGATAAAAATGGAGTCCAACAACGATTTGCTTGATCCGCTTGCTGTACAGATTCAATTGATCGAAAGGTTCTGAGCCGACGCCAGCCCAGGCAGTTGTCCAATAATACTGTTTGTAGTTGGACTGAAGGGTTAAGAAGGTATCCTTAAGCAGGTTGGGCTTTGTGATTAGTTTCATCGCTTTGAAATTATATTAGACAAAATTATATGATATTTTTTCCTAATGACACCCTCCAAGTATCCCCAAATTAAACACACAGGTCACACTTTCGCCCGATTCATTGCTCACCGTCAGGTGCACGGCCACCGTGCCGGGGTTCACCAAAGTACCGGGCGACAGAGATTGCACCACCGGGTTCAGCGGGCCACCGCAATTGCCGGTGACGATCGCCAGCCCGACATAGTCACCCAGCACAGTCTGACAGTTCGCGCCCGCCTGAAGATTGGGCAAGTTGCTTGGACAGGTAATCGTCAGTGATTGCCCGGCGAGCGCACCATCTGGCAAGTTCACCGTTTGTGTGGCGCTGCATGTGGATGCGTCCTGCACCGTCACGGTGTAGGTGCCGGCGCCTAAGCCGGTGAAAAGAGGGCTGTTCTGCGGGCTGCCTCCGGTGATCGAATACGTCACCGGTGAGCCAAGACCTAACGCATCGGTTACTTCCACTGAACCGTTTGTCCCGCCGATGCAGACCGGCGGCGTGGCGATGAGGGTGAAACTTATTTCCGGGCAGATCAGCACTTCCAGCACATCGCTCACACAGCCGGTGCTCCCGTCGCGGTAGGCGCCGTAAAATTTCGTGCCTTGATTGATCAGCGGTTGGAAGTTATTATCTATGGAGGCATATAGCTCGGTTGTTTGATCGGCATTGAACCAGACAGCTTCGGAGTTATTGGGGAGATTGGCCAGGACAAGGGTGGCTTGTTGGCCAGGTTGCACATCCGTAACCGAAACCGGATCGAGCGCAGGGGCAGGCGCCGCCGGGTCATTGAAGCATCCCGGGCAGGCCTCGAAAAGCCAACCGGAGTTGTTTGATACATCGTCGCTGTTGGCGCCGGCGTAGCGGAAGCCCGTGCCGGTAGCAGCGATGTCGGTCAGGTAGAGGAAGTCGAGACAGATGGGGTCGCCGTCTTTGTGGATGGTGGCTTGTTGGCCCAAGTTGGAGGATTTTATTTCGATTGGGAAGCCGCCGGTGCCTTCGGCGATAAAGTTGCCGAGAGGGGTGATGGTTTGGGTGGAGGCGGGCTGAAGGATATACGTTTTGCCAGGCAAAAAGATAAGGTTATCAAATATATTATTACCGGAAATATCAGCGTTTTGTAGAAATTCAGCCTCATGAAAATAATTATTGAAACCACCATATGGATTCACCATTATATAATTTCCCAAAGTGAGTTTATCCAATACATTGGCATTGAAAAGATAGTTAGTATTAACGTAAGGAGTAGATTCAAACGTCACTTTATAAAAATTTTGATCAGCACCATAAAACTGAGAACTACTGGTTAGAAAAATGAGATGGGAAGTCCCTGCATCAAAAATAAGGTTAGATGTAGTATAACCAAAGGAAAATTGCCCTACCATTTTAAC
>CAUJEY010000209.1 GCA_963169325.1 Bacteroidota bacterium | reverse complement strand
TTGAGCGTCATTTTTCGGCGTGTTTTTCGTTTTGTCGGGCTTGGCCGGTTTTTGCCATGTCGCCTGCTCGTGCCTCGCAGACTACACCAAAAAAACCAGCCAGGCCCGACAAACCAAGAATCGCTGCAATTAATGACGATTAATGACGCTCTCAATGACGCCCAATGACGATCAATGACGATTAATTACCTTTAACCCCCTAACGCTAATTCCGCCCAATCCGACTCATCCTCCCCCCCTTTAATCTTAAATCCCTTCCTCTCAAACAGCCTTCGCATCGAACCGTTCACTTTCAGGAACGAAGCCGTGATTTTTTGGTACCCCTGGGCCCGGGCAATTTCGATGATATACTCGGTCAGCAGGCCGCCCAATCCCTGGCCATGCCAGGCGTCGGCTACCAGGATGGCGTATTCGCAGGATTCCCGCCAGCCGTCGCCGACGATACGTACCACGCCGATGATCTTTTTCTCACCGTTTTCTTCGATCAGGGCTACGATGGCCATTTCGCGGTCGTAGTCGATATGGGTAAACCGCGACAACATTTTATGGTCGATACCGGGTATATAGCCGAAAAACCGGAAATACAGGCTTTCTTTCGATGAATTCTTAACGAGTTCGGCCTCCAAAGGTTCATCTTCCGGTCGGATGGGGCGCAGCAGTACTTCCTGGCCCTTGCGCAGTTTCACGGTTTTGATCCACTGGGTCGGGTAGGGCTGGATGCTAAGGTGCTCATAAGGATCGCGTTGGCGGCTGGGGCTGCTTTCCAGCGTCACCGATGCATCGAGCGCGATGCCGCCTTCGGCGTTGATAGCGAAGGGATTAATGTCCAATTCGCGGATATCTGGAAAATCCATCAGCAGATAGGCGAAACGCACGAGTACCGTTTGAAGGGGTTCAAGCGGAATGGCGGTTTGGTTGCGGAACCCGCGCAGCAGCCGGGCGATTTTGGTACCTTCCACCAGGTGTTTGGCCAGAGCCAGGTTGAGCGGCGGCAGTCCGATGGCCCGGTCCTGCCATACTTCGGTGGCGATGCCGCCCAGCCCGAACACGACCACCGGTCCGAACACCGGGTCTTTGACGGCCCCGATCAACAATTCGTATTGAGTATCTACCATCCGTTCCACGGTGACGCCGGTGATGCGCGCATCGGGGCGTTTTTGGCGCACATTTTCCATTAAAAAACGGTACACCTGCCGCACACCGTGCTCCGTTTCGATACCGAGCCGCACCCCGTGTACGTCGGATTTGTGCCAGATGTCGGGCGATTCGATCTTTACGGCCACGGCTCCTCCGAGTGCGCCGGCGATGGCGGCGGCTTCGTCCTCGGATTTGGCTAAATAACTGGTATTGACCGGGATACCGTAGCAGGCCAGCAGGCGTTTGCTCTCCGACTCGTCCAAATAAATCCGGTCCGATTGCCGTACACCATCGAGGATCGCCCGGGCTTCGTCGCGGTTAATATCCGGGAATTCGATGGGCAAGTCGGAGGGGGTTTCGTGCAGGAGTTCCAGGTTTTCGCGGTAGCGCACCGCGTGCATAAAGGTGACCACGGCGCGTTCCGGAAACGGGTACCAGGGCACTTTTCCGGTTTCCAGGATGGCGCGTCCGGTTTTTACCGTTTGCAGGCCCATCCAGGCGGCGTACACCGGTTTGGAATAAACAGCCTTCGATTCAGCCACAACCACGCGGGCGACGGTTTCCGCCTCATTTACGTTTTGTGCCGTGAAAATAACCAGCACGGCGTCCACATTGGGGTCGAAAAGGCAGGCATGCACGGCGGCGCGAAACTGATCGGCCGTGCCGTCGCTGAGAATATCCACGGGATTCCCCTTGCTCCAGGCTTTCGGTAAAACCTTGTCCAGTTCAGCCTGTGTTTCCGGACTCAGGGTGGCCAGCGTGCCGCCGCGTTGATCCAGGGCATCGGTGGCCAGAATAGCCGGGCCGCCGGCGTTGGTCACAATGGCCAGGCGGTTGCCGGGTGGCAGCGGTTGGGTGGCCAGCGCCTGCGTACAATCGAATAATTGCTGGATCGTTTGCACCCGGATGACCCCGGCGCGGCGGAACGCGGCGTCGTACACGGCATCGTTGCCGGCCATGGCGCCGGTGTGCGACAAGGCGGCCCGGGCGCCCTGGACGCTGGCGCCCGCCTTGAGTATCACGATGGGTTTGGAACGCGCAAAGGCGCGGGCCGCGCTCATGAACTTGCGCGCGTTGCCCAAACTCTCCATGTAAATCAGGATACAGGCCGTGCGGCTGTCGGAGCCGAAATAATCAATCAGGTGATCGAAACTGATATCGGCCATGCTGCCCACCGACACAAAATGGCTGAAACCTACATTTTTCTCGGCAGCCCAATCGAGAATGGCCGAGCCGAGCGCCCCGCTTTGCGAAATAAAAGCCACGCGGCCGGCCGGCGGCATGGTGGGGGCAAAGGTAGCGTTCAGGCCGATAGCCGGCGTCACCAGGCCCAGGCAATTGGGGCCGAGCAACCGAACCCCCTTGGCGGCGGCTTGCTGCCGGAGCTCGAGAAACAACGCTTCGCCCGCCGGGCCGGCCTCATTGAATCCGGCCGACAATACCACGGCACATTCTGCTTTGGCTTGCTTGCAGTCTTTCATCAACGCGGGAATTAGCGCCGACGGTACGGCAAATACAACCAGGTCAGGCGCCTCTGGCAGATCCTTCAGCCGGGCATAGCATTTTTTACCCTGCACGGTGTTGTATTTCGGGTTTACCGGATACACGCCGCCGCCGAACCCGCCGCTCAACAGGTTGCGCACCACGGCATAGCCGATTTTATCGGGCTTTTCCGTGGCGCCGACGATGGCGATGGATTTGGGGTAGAAGAATTTGTCGAGTATTCTTTTCATTAAAATTTCCAATATTTCATCAGCAGCCCCGCCGCCTGGTGCAAATACATTTCATACGTTTCCCAAATCCGCAACCCAGAAGTAGTACCGGTCTCCGGATGAGGCAGGGGCTCGCCATTGACGCCGGCGATAAAATTGTGTACGCAGCCGGGCAGTTCCTCCACGTTGTAGCCGCCTTCGAGCGTGGCGAAAATTTTGCCGGGAAACGTCGTCTGAAGGGTTTTGCCGATCCAGTGGTAAAAATTGCCGGTGGCGCGCAGTTGCAGCAGGGGGTCGAACTGGTGCGCGTCGAAGCCGGCGGACACGGCCACCACGTCGGGCTGAAATTGAATAGCCACAGGCATCATGTACTCGACGGCGTGCCGGAAAATATCATCGCCGCTGCCGGCAGGCAAGGGGCAATTAATCGTAAATCCCTTGCCTTTACCGTCTCCGATCTCGTTGGCCGAGCCGTTGCCGGGGTAAGCCGGATATTGGTGCAGCGACCAGTAGAGTACCTGATCCGTTTTGTAAAAAATATCCATCGTGCCGTCGCCAAGGTGTCCGTCGAAGTCGAGGATGAGTACCCGTTTGCCGTCGTTTACCGCCTTTTGGGCGGCTATGGCCACGTTGTTGAACAGGCAGAAGCCGTGCGCTTCGTCGCGGTAGGCATGGTGGCCCGGTGGCCGCACGAGGGCGAAGTCGCCGCGTTCCATGGCGCGTATGGTAGCGCCCACGGCCGCTGCTGCAGCCCGAAAACTGTCTTTCGAGACCTGCGTGTCGTTGTCTATGGGTTCCCCTTCGGTGCAATGTTTCCGGATCAGGTCGATGTACGATTGGGGATGTACCAGTTCGAGAAAAGGCTCGCCGTCGGGGATAGCCGGCTCGGGGGTTAAATCGCCGAAACCTTCAAAGCGGCTCGGGTGCTCCGGGTGGGTAGCGCCGGTATGGTGGTCGAGCACGGCGGGATGATAGAGGATTTTCATAACTGTGCAAATGTAGGGCGAGAGCGGGGGTTTAAAGTCAAAATGTAAAAGTCAAAATGTAAAAGTCAAAAGTGTGCGCGGCATCCTTTTACATTTTGACTTTTACATTTTACATTTTGACTTTAAAACAAAAACGTGCCCACCGATCCCCCTGCCAATGAAGCAACAATCCACTTCCCGCCGCAGCTGATATTGAAGGAAGTCAAATCGCCGCCTTCGTTCAATACAATCAGCACTGTTTTTCCGTCGGGTCTTCTGAACGCCACGTTAGGCAATGGGCCGGTAATATTGCTGCCCAGCCGGACAGAGCCCGGTGGCACAAATTTGGCGGCCTGCGCCACGATGTAATAACTGACATTACGGGTGACGGCGTCGCCATCGATGGTCAGCGCGCCTTTGCAAAGGGTGCAGCCGCCGGGCGTGTGGGGGCCGAAGGAAGGGTCATTGGCGAGGTTCCATTCCAGTGCGATCCGGCTCCAGTTGCGCATAGAGCCGATGATCACATGTTTGAGGTGCCATTTCAGGTCGCCGGAAAAACTGCCGTTGGCGCTCGTCCATTGTTCGGTGAAATAGAGCGCCTTGTCGGGATGCGCGTCGTGTACCGCCGAGAGGGCGCCGATATCGCCGCCGTACAGGTGAAAAGCGGAGCCGGCAATAAAGGTTTTGGCAACAGGATCATTGAGCACCGCGATGGGAAAGCCGGGATTGTCGCAATTGTGGTCCCAAACGATGATCTTCGTGTTGATACCGGCTGCCCGAAAAGCCGGGCCGAGGTGTTTTTTGACAAATTCGGCCTGCTGTTCCGCAGACATAACCATACTCGGATTATTGCCGCCGTGCTGTGGTTCGTTTTGCGGCGTTACGGCGTCGATGGGAATACCCCGCGCCTGCATGGCTTGAATGTATTTGACAAAATAGGCAGCATAAGCGCCGTAATATTCCGGTTTCAGATTTCCCCCGACACTGCTACCGCTGGTTTTCATCCAAACCGGCGCGCTCCACGGCGAACCCATGATCCTGATGTTTGGGTTGATGGCCAAAATTTCTTTTAGCACCGGTATCAGGTCGACCGTGTCTTTCGACAGGTTGAAATATTGGAGCCCCGGGTCGGTTTGCCCCACCGGCAGGTCGTTGTAACTAAATACCGCGGCATCCAGATCCGATGCGCCGATGCTGACGCGCAAATAACTGATGCCGATAGATTTATCGCCGTTTCCAAACAATTCGTTCAACAATGCGGCGCGCGCAGTAGCGCCCATTTTGTGGATTAACGTTGCGCTGCCGCCTGTAAGCGTGTAGCCGAACCCATCCACCGTCTGAAATTTTTGAGCCGTATCAATTTGAATAACGGGAAAACGCTCCTCCTTCTGCCGGGCAAATTTGATTGTTTTCAAATCCAACAACCTGACGGCATTTTCCGAAGTCGTCCATACCTGTACGGGATAGGTTTCGGCCGGGCCGGGCGGCGTCACTTCGGGACCTTTACACGCAAAAAAGGTCAAAACGACTAAGAGAAACAGTAACACGGTGCTTATTTTCATCATAAGTTATTTCAATACCCAGCAAAAGTATGTCGGCCAGGCGGGTAAAAATATAGTTTGGTTGCTGTCTTCGTTGAGGTGCGCCAGTCGCTTTCCATAAAAAAATTCCCGGCAGGGGTAAGAAACAGCAGCCAACGGGTATTCACACATAAACCCGGATTTTAAACACCGGCTCACTTTCAAAATTTAACGAACAATGAAATCAATTTTCCTCGCCCTCTGCCTGCTTTTCCCAATACTCGCTTCCGCGCAATGGACGGAGGTTCCCGGAACCATCGCTCCCTCCTTTTTGAACGCTGCTGTTGCCTGGGAAGGCAAAGTTTATTTTACCGGTGGCCCACAATCGAGTAATGTGGTGAACGCTACGTACAATAAAAAAGTCGAGGTGCTGAACCTGGCCGATGGGACTATTGAACAAATAGGTGAACTATCGGTAGCCCGCTGCGCCATATCGGCCCTTGCGCACGATGGTAAAATTTATTTTATCGGGGGTCACCGATGGACCAATCTTGTGAGCTCGGGCGTTTTTACCTACGACCATGTGGATATTTATGATATTGAAAAAAAGGAGTTTACTACGGAACACCTGAGTCTTTCCAGGTCCAGCGGTGCGGCAGCCGTGGTGAATGGGAAAATCGTATACGCCGGGGGCTGGCACGCTACCGGACTTCAGGTCACGCCGACGGATGTGGTCGATATTTACGACCCGGTAAATAAGAAATGGGAGCCTGCACAAAAACTTTCGATACCCAGGGGGGAAATGCTGGAAGCGGGTGTGGTCGGCACTAAAATGTATATATGCGGCGGCGGCACCGACTGGAAAACCTTT
>CAUJEY010000208.1 GCA_963169325.1 Bacteroidota bacterium | reverse complement strand
CTTTCACGTCGGAGTAGCCCACATCGTACATCACTTCGTTTACGTTTTTACGGCCGGCTTCGAGTCCTTTTTTGGCGGCCTCCATTTTCACCCGCTGGATGTATTCCACGGGGGTGTTGTTCGTCGCTGTTTTGAAACGCCGCTCGAAGTTGCGCCGTCCGATCGCGAATTTGGAAGCCAGCACATCCACTGATATTTTTTCCGCCACGTTTTCTTCGATGAATGTTTGCGCTTGTTTGATCGGCTCGTCTTCATGGCTTTTCTGGCCGTTGAACATCATAAAGGCCGACTGGCTGTCGCGGTCGATCTCGATGGCAAAAAACTTGGCGGCGAGGATGGCCATGGCCCGGTCGGTGTATTTTTCCACCAGGTGCAAGAGCAGGTTCCAGTACGAATTGGCGCCGCCGCTGGTGAACACGCGCCGCTCCTGGGTCACGATCTTGTCGGCCACCAGCGTCACGTCGGGGAACATGCGCCGGAATTCATGGGCAAACAGCCAGTGGGTCGAGCACTTTTTACCGTCCAACAGGCCCGTGGAGGCCAGCAAAAACGCCCCGACGCACAGGCTGGCCACTTCTGCGCCGCCGTCGTGCCGTGCCTGAATCCACGGCAGGAAGTCCTTGTTTCGCTCAAGCGCGGCGCCCAGGTCGCCGGCGAGGGCGGGCACGAGCACGAGGTCGGTTTTTTTTACCTCCCCAATCAGCGCGTCGGGATGTACTGAAAACAGGCCGTCGTGCAGCCGGATTTCCTTCGTCAACCCGACCAGGCGTACGTCGAATAGCGGCGGCTTTCCGGCTGACGCCAAAAACTGGTTGACCGCTGTGAACAAATAACGCGGGGCAGTAATGCTGTCGAGTACGGCAGATTCGGGGACGAGGATAGAAATGTGTTTCACCAGTTGTGCGTTGTCATAAGGTAAACGTTGAGCAAAAGCGTTTTTGGGAGGGTATTCGTGGGTGCAAAGATAAAAATCAATTTTAAAACAAAAAATGTCGCACAAGCCACCCCCTTCTGTCGCTTTTACACCCTTTTGAATGTTTAAAGGGTCAATATCTTTGTGTCGTCAAAAAATTAAAACAATTTAGTCAAAAATCAATTTCAACATGACAACGGCGGCACCCAAAAATATGGACGAATACATCGGCGGCTTTCCCAAAGACGTTCAAACAATTTTGGAACAAATCCGGGCGACGATCAGAGCGGCAGCACCGGATGCAAAGGAGGCCATCCGGTATGCCATCCCGACGTTCACGCTGAAGGGCAATCTGGTACATTTTGCCGCCTTCAAAAACCATATCGGATTTTATCCGGCCCCGACCGGTATGGAGGCCTTCCAAAAAGAACTTGCCGGGTACAAAACCGGCAAGGGCTCGGTTCAATTCCCGCTCGACGAACCCATACCTTTCGACTTGATCACCAAAATCGTACACTTCCGGATAGAGCAAATGCAGGAAAAAGCCTGACAAGCCGTCCTCCTCCCGCAGATTTTTTTCTTCTCCCACAGATTTTTTTCTTCTCCCACAGATTTTTTTCTTCTCCCGCAGATTTTTTTCTCCTCCCGCAGATTTCGCAGATTTCCGCAGATTTTTAAATGTTGTCGAAATAAAAATCTGCGGGAAAAGAAAAAAATCTGCGGAAATCTGCGAAATCTGCGGGAGAAGAAAAAAATCTGCGGAAATCTGCGAAATCTGCGGGAGAAGAAAAAAATCTGCGGAAATCTGCGAAATCTGCGGGAGAAAAAAAAATCTGCGGAAATCTGCGGGAAAAGAAAAAATCTGCGGGAAACTACGAAGTAGCCTCAGCAAAGGGACCTCGCAACAATTCACCGAAATAAAAACAACAACCATGGCAACAACTAAAAAAATAACACCCTTTCTCTGGTTCGACAACCAGGCGGCGGAAGCCGCAAATTTTTACACCACCGTTTTCAACAATTCAAAAATCAACAACACCGTTCGCAACGGCGAGGCGGTCATGGTCGTCGATTTTTCGCTCGACGGACAGGCTTTCAGCGCCCTGAACGGCGGTCCGCAGTTCAAATTCAACCCGTCCGTTTCCTTTTATGTCGTTTGTGAAACGGCTGCGGAAACCGATTCGGTTTGGCAAAAACTCTCCGAGGGCGGTTTTATCATGATGCCGCTCGAACGCCAGGATTGGAGCGAGAAATACGGTTTTTTGCAGGATCGGTTTGGGGTAGCGTGGCAAATTTCAATGGGCAGACTGGAAGATGTGGGTCATCAAAAATTTACCCCCTCGCTCCTGTTCACCGGCCCCGCTGCTGGCCGGGGCGAAGAAGCCGTCCGGTTTTACACGAGCCTGTTCGCCGATTCCGCCATCAACGGCATATTGCACTATGGCGCGGGAGAAGAAGGGCCGGAGGGAACGGTGAAACACGCCCAGTTCAGTCTCAACCACCAGACCTTCATGGTGATGGACAATCCGATGGATCAGACCTTCACGTTCAACGAGGCCGTGTCGTTTGTAGTACCCTGCGATACACAAGCCGAGGTGGACTATTTTTGGGACAAACTCACCGCCGAAGGCGGCGCCGAAAGTCAATGCGGCTGGCTGAAGGACAAGTTCGGGGTGTCGTGGCAAATCATTCCGGATGCTTTGCCGCGGCTGCTCGCCGACCCCGACCCGGTGAAAGCCCAAACGGCTATGGCCGCGATGATGCAAATGCGGAAAATTGAAATCGACAAATTGACCCGGGCGCCCGAAAAAACCGCCATCACGGTCGAAACCATAGTCGAAGCCCCGATGGAAAAGGTATGGAAATACTGGAGCGGCCCCGAGCACATCACGCAATGGAACAACGCCTCCGACGATTGGCACACGCCCAAGGCCGTAAACGACCTGCGCACGGGCGGGAGATTTGTTTACACCATGGCAGCAAAAGACGGGAGTTTCAGTTTCGATTTCGGTGGCACTTACGATGAAGTCGTGGAACACCAGCGCATCGCCTACACTATAGCCGACGGCAGAAAAGTAGCAATCACCTTCCGGGAAAACAGCGACGGCGTACACATCACCGAGACCTTCGACGCCGAAAACATGAATCCGCACGACATGCAGCGGGACGGCTGGCAGGCTATTTTGGACAATTTTAAAAAGTACACAGAGACGTATGGCTGAAATAACGGAACTGGATCGCGATATAACCGCTATTTGCGTTAGCGCCGAATCCTTCCCGGAAGGCGTCCTGGCAGCGCATAAAAAACTACATTCGTTGGTGACGTATTCGCCTGACCGAAAATACTTCGGCATTTCTTACCCGGTCGGGCCGGGCGAAATTATGTACTTGGCCGCCACTGAAACCGATCCGGCAGAAGATAGCGAGGCGCTGGATTGTGATGTATTTTTTATCAAAAAAGGGAAATACCTGAGCCGGCTTATCCATAACTTCCGGGATGACATACCCGCTATCGGACGTACATTCCAGCAATTGCTCGACGATCCGCGCATTGATCCGGACGGCTATTGTTTAGAGTGGTATCTGGGCGAAACTAATGTGCGCTGCATGGTTCGGCTCGCAGATTGATCATCTTTCAAACCTGTGGTTTATAATGGCAAAAAAACAAACCGACGCCGAACTTGTCGAACAATACATGGCTGCACTCGAACACCCGATGAAAACCGAAATCGAAGCCCTTCGCGGCATCATCCTTGGCGCGAACCCGAAAATTTCGGAGCGCATCAAATGGAACGCGCCGAGTTATTTTTACCGGGAAGATATCGTGACTTTCGGCCCGCCGGCGCGAAAACCGGATGAGGTTTTGCTCGTTTTTCACCACCCCGTCGTGGTAAAAATCACCTCGGGAATATTGGAGGGAAATTTCAAAGACCGCCGTTTGGCCACTTTTAAAAACATGGCCGACGTGGAAACAAGCCACGCGGAAGTGGCGCGCATCGTGAACGGTATTATTGCTGAGATAGAAGGCGTCATCAAATAAACTGCCGGGTCCCGAAGCGACACGCGCTCCGAAACCCGGCAGATAAAAATCCTTCGTACTTAAATATTGAGCGAGGTGTTTCCACCGCCGGAAGAAGAAAATTAAATCTAAAATGTAAAAGTGAAATTAGTCCACAAACACTTCCGTCACATCTACCCCCAGATTAGGGATTATGGGTGTGGTCAGTATATCGCCTTCCACGGAGGGGGGGAGGCCAATGTAGTGGCCCTGCTCGTTGAGGCGAAATACCTGGATCATTTTTTCAGTCGGGTTGGCGATCCAGTATTCGAGTACGCCGGCCTCTTGGTACAACTCAAATTTGTCTTTCATCTCGATGCGGCTGTTGCCCGGCGAGAGGATTTCAATGATGAGGTCAGGTGTGCCGTTGCAACCGCGCGCGTCCAATTTGGACGGGTTACAGATGACGCACAGGTCGGGCTGTACCACTGTAACGACATCTTTATCCTCGCGAGTCCGGGTCAGGCGGACATCGAACGGGGCGACAAAAACCTGACAGGGTGTTTTCCATAATGCATTGGCAATATCGCGTGTAAACCTGGTTACAGTGCGTTGATGCTTCATGGAAGGAGCTGCCATCTTGCGGATTTTTCCTCGCAGGAGTTCAACGCGCTCCTCAAACTTCCAAAGCAAATAATCCGCGTAGGTATACGAACCGTTGGGGTCCAATTGATCAAGCGAAGTGATGGGCATACCGAAGTAATTTTAATGTTTCGGTTGCAAAAATAGGGATAATCAAACCATATTGTCAGTTTCAAATCCTCCACTGCCGGAACGCGACGCTCCCAGACCAACTAGCCAAGGTTGTGGTCGTGTTTCCGCACAGGTCTTCGGCCGCCAATATCAAAAACACTGCCGGGTCCCGAAGCGACACGCGCTCCGAAACCCGGCAGATAAAAATCCTTCGTACTTAAAATACCATTCTATTTCCTCAACACCACCAACCGTTCCACCGCGCGCTGGTCACCGACCATTAACTGCACGGTGTACACGCCGCTGCCGGATAATCCGGACAGGTCGAGCCTGTAGTTGTTTAGCCCGGCGGCGGCGGTAAAGGATTGTTGTACTGCGAGGCGGCCGCTGACATCGAACAGTCGCAGGGTCGCTTCGCCTTCCGTTTCCACTTCAAACGAAACCCATACTTCCTCCAATGCCGGATTCGGCATCAGGAGGGCTGTCAAGGCATGGGATTTTCCGTCTGTTTGCCGGCCTACTACGTGTTCTCCGGCAATACCTTCCGGTCCGTTCGGTCCGTTGATGGGCGCCGCGCCCACATTGATCAGCTGCGTGTGCGTCCGCGGGTTGCCGCAATCGTCCGTCACCGTCCAGGTGCGCGTAATCGTGTACGGGCAGTTCGGGCCGTTGTTGATTTCGCCGAGGTAAGTAACCGGTACGTTGTTGTCGCAATTGTCCGTTGCCGTCACCACGGGCGCAGGCGGCACCATCCCGCACATCACCGTAGTATTGGCCGGGGCGTTGGTGAACACCGGCGGGGTATTATCCTCCACCGTGATGGTTTGCGTGGCCGTACGGGTATTGCCGCAATCGTCGGTGGCCGTCCATTGGCGTGTTACTATGTACTCCTGCGGGCAGCTACCAGCGGTAGTGGTTTGGCCGTTAAACGTGATTTGTACAACCGGATCGCAGGCATCGGTGGCCGTCGGCGTGCCCGGCGTAACCGGGAACAGGGCGCTGCACTCGATGGTGATATGCTGGGGTACAAACGTAAAGTTTGGCTTCTGTGTATCGCTTATATCGATCAACTGTACAGCAGTTGTCCAGTTGCCGCAGTTATCCGTCGCCTTCCAGGTGCGCTTCAGTTGGCGGTTGGCCAGGCAATTGAAATAGGTACACACTTCACCCAGTTCAGTAATGGTTACAGATGCATCGCAGTTGTCCGACGCCATGGGCGTTCCCATCGGTGGCACCGGATCGGAGCATTCCAGTACCAGGTTGGCCGGAACGAAGGTAAATACCGGTTTGGTGTTGTCCACCACCGTGATTTTCTGCGTAGCGGTTTTGGTATTGCCGCAGGCATCCGTGGCGGTCCATTTGCGCGTCAGCGTGTACGAGTCGGGGCAAGCGCCGTTGGTGCGTATTTCCAGGTTATTGACGACGGTCGGCGTACCACAGTTGTCTGTGGCCACCGCTGCACCCACCGGAGGGATATTATTACATTGTACCGTAACATTGGCAGGTACGTTCGTGAATACCGGTTTGGTCACGTCATAGGTTCTTGTCACCGTTGTCGTTTCGACATCGGTATTGCCGCAGCCGTCTGTTTTGGTGAAGGTGTACACGCGCGATTGCGTACAGCCGCTGGCGGTTACCGTGCCCGCTGTGGCTGTGATCATGCCGCTACCGGAACAGTTGTCGGTCCAGGTGGTTATAAGCGTGGTCGGCCAGGCGGCGTTGCAACCGGGGAGCGCGTAGTTTGCAAGGTCAACTATCTCCGGCTTAACAGCATCAGCATTCCGCGTTACGGTCGTCGTTTCGGTATCCGGGTTGCCGCAACCGTCCACGACGGTGAAGGTGTACACGCGCGATTGGGAGCAGCCATTGGTTTGTACCGGGCCTGCCGATGCCGCGATGACACCGCCCGCCGAGCAATTGTCCGTCCAGGTTGTCATAAGGTTGGGCCAGGCGGTATTGCAGCCTAAGAGGGAATAGTTTGCGATATCCACGATTTGAGGCGCTGTATTGTCGTTCACCGTGATCGTTTGCTGGCACGATGAATCGTTGCCGCAGTCGTCCGTCACCGTGTGCGTCCGCGTGATCGTGCCGCCGCAAGCGCCGCCCACCAACGTGCCCGTCGAGCAGGAATACGTCAGGTTGTTGTCGCAATTGTCCGAAGCCGAGGCGCCGGGCAAGGCATCGAAGGCCGCGAAATTTGCCGGGCAGGCAGGGACGTCGCCGATACATTGTACCGAAATGGCCGTCGGGCAACTGATCGTCGGGTCCGTCAGGTCTGCTTGAACAACATAAGTATACACACACGTGGTTGATGGTTCATCGGTGACGTATTCGTCATCGTCATCGGCATCTTCCCAAACAAAGATGGTTCTGGTGATCGTCTGGTTGGAGGGCGAACAAACATTGGGCGTGGCGTTATCGGATGCCGTGAATTTGATCGGACCGCATGGATCAGCGCCAATGATCATGTTGTACGGCGGTGCCTGAAGATCGGCCAGGGTCGTCGGCATCGCCGGGATATTCCCAAGGGTATTACAATTGTAAGTCCCCAGACCGGTATTCGTCGGGCAGCCGGCTATAAATTCACAACAACCCTCTATCGTCACTGTCTGCGAGCAGCTCTTAAGGCAGGTATTGAACGAGAACTTTGTTTCCACGGTAACCGTGTACGTACCGGAGGCGCCGGCGGTTACCGAGACGGATGTGAGGCCAAAACCACTGATAGGGTTGCTGGTAATCACCCCATCGCCGCTAATACTCCAAATATAGTAACCAAATGCTCCTGCATCGGAGGTTACGGTGTACACGTTGCCCGTAGAGCCGCTACATGCGGTGAGCGGCCCGTTTATGGAGCAGGTGGGCGCCGGTTGGACGATCCGGGAAAGGGAGCAGTTGGATATGCAACCGTTGGCATCAGTGATAGTGACAAACACGGCCATAGAGGAACCGCTGGTACCGCTGTTAACCGTAACCGTTACGGAAGAACCTGTATTGCTGCCGTTTATGGAGCAGCTGGCAGAGACACCCCATTGGTAGGCGCTCATGCCGGGAGGACCCGTAAACACATATTGTTGTCCAACGCAAAGCGTGTCGTTGCTGGGACCGGGGCCGGGGGGAGGGCCGATTATCGAACAAAATGGCAAGGCGTTAATGTTTACCGGTTGGGTACAGGTGGAGGTACAGCCGTTGGCGTCCGTAAGCGTTACATTCACCGTGTAGGTTCCGGCACCGCCGGCGGTTACCGTCACGGAAGAGCCGTTCGTGGCGCTCGTTATCGTTCCGCTACCGCTAACGCCCCAACTGTAGCCGCTCACGCCGCCAGGGGCGGAGTACACGTTGCCCGTGGAGCCGGAGCATACCGATGAAGGACCGCTGATCGAGCACACGGGGGGCGCCGGATGGACCGTCACCGTAGCCGTGCCGGTATTGGAGCAGCCGTTATCGGCGGTCACGGTTACGCCATAAATATGCGGACCGGTAGTCGTAGGTATGGCGGTCGTTTGGTTATAGAACCCGCCGAAGCCGTCGGGGTTGAAAGTGCCATTAGTGTTGGTGACGCCTTCGCCCGTCCAGGAAACTGTGCTACTGGATGCGGCGACGATGGAAAGGTCCAGGGTGGCGCCGAAGCAGGCCGGGGTGGGGTTGATAGTGATGTTTGCAGGGGGCGTAAGCAGAAAGATATTGCTTATTTTTGAACAAGTGCTGGAACAGCTGTTAGCGTCGGTTATCGTCACGGCAACGGTATAGTTACCCAGATAATTACCGGCCGTCACTGTTACCGAAGATCCAGTAGTGGGGCTGGTGATCGTCCCGCTACCCGAAATACCCCAACTGTAGCTGCTCATGCCAGCGGGGGCAGTGTACACGTTGCCGGCGGAGTTATTGCAGACAAAATCCGCACCGCTGACACTGCATGGCGTGGGCGTTGCCGCCGCGTCTACCGTTACCATCGCCGTGCCGACACAATTGGTGCTGCCGCTATCATAAACAGTAACCGTGTAGGCGCCCGGCGCCAAACCGGTAAAAACGCCCGTTGTGTTGGCTGTACTGCCGCCCACACCGTCGATAGAATAGGTCAATACGCCCACTACGGCCCCCTGCAGCACGCCGGTTGCCGTGATGCTTCCGTCATTGGCGCCTGCGCAGGTCTCCGGCGTAACGGTAGTGGAACTAATATCGACTCCACACTGCGTAATGTTACAAATATTGGGATTGCCGCCTCCGGTACTTCTGCAAACGTAAATGACAACCTCCGTGGCAGTGGCAGGAATAACGAACGAACCGGAATAATTGCCGGAGGTGCTTACCTCTCCAACACCGGCGGGAGGAGGTGTGCAATCGCCATCTATTTCTACAAATACGCTGGACATACCGCCCGTCGAGCAAGCACCGCCGTTTCCAGTCGAAAAATAAATAGTGGCGCCAGGAAGCAAGGTGGGCACTGTTGTGGCATCGATTCTGTAGCCCTGACAGCCAAAATTAGCGCCGGCAGGAGATGGAACACAGCCGGCAGAAACATTGCCGGATGCACTGGCCCCGGCTACATCGATGATATTGTCGCAGGTAAAACATTGGCCGCAGGCCTGATCAATACCCGAAAACCAAAAAGCCAGAAACAACACAACAACAGCCGGTCGGAACCGGAGACGGTGTTTTACTTTAATGAACATAGAGACATTATTGGTAAAATATTCCATTTTTATAACATTTTATTCATTTATAAACAGGCCTTTCGCAGGCATATGATTGACCTATACATTAGTACCATGGTGCTAACGCAGCAACAGGTAAAAGTTGTAATCGGAAATACTGAAAAAAAACAAATTAAAAGGCAGCCAGATTCCGGCGGTTTAAGCGCCTAATTACAATTGGGAATCTGCCAGAAATGGCAAGAGTCTATCGTGTTTTAAATAATTATACTTCGAACAAATGTAGAGCGTTGCTGGCGGCCGTAAGTACACCCTGATAACTTTGCTTAAATCAAATCCACATATGTCGTACATCTTGCACTTTCGCACCGATCATCTAACCAAGAATAGGTAGCGTAGTAAACCGCTAGCGTTCACCCCTCAACGCGTATCTGCACAATCTGCACCATGAAAATGTTCAAATGTACCGTATAAAAACCTGCCGGGCTTCGAAGCGACGCGCGCTCCGAAACCCGGCAGTAGAAAATGTGTTGTTATCTAAAACAACAAACTCAATTGCTCAAAATCACCAACCGTTCCACCGCGCGCCGGTCGCCGACCAACAACTGCACCGTGTACAACCCGCCGCCGGACAATCCGGCCAGATCGAGCCGGTAACGGTTCGGCCCTGCGAGTGCGTTAAACGATTGTTGTATTGCCAAACGTCCATTGACATCGAACAGTCGCAGCGTGGCTTCTTCGTCGGTTTCCACTTCAAACGAAATCCATACCTCGTCTAATGCCGGGTTGGGCGCCAGCAAGGCCTTCAAGGTTCCGGCTTTATCCCCCGTCTGGCGGCTTTCCGGAATTTTAGCCTCGATACCTTCCGGCCCTGTCGGCCCGTTGATGGGCGCCGCGCCCACGTTAATGGTCTGCGTGTGCGTACGCGGGTTGCCGCAATCGTCCGCCACTGTCCAGGTCCGCGTAATCGTGTACGGACAGTTGGGGCCGCTGACGGTTTGTCCTAAATAGGTCACCGGTACGTAGGTATCACAATTGTCCGTCGCCGTCACCACAGGCGCAGGCGGCACCATACCACACATGACCGTAGTATTGGCCGGGGCGTTGTTAAACACCGGCGGAGTCGTATCCACCACCGTAATGGTTTGTGTAGCCGTCCGGGTGTTGCCGCAATCGTCGGTAGCCGTCCATTTGCGTGTTACCACGTAAGATTGTGGACAAGCGCCGGCGACGCTGGTCTGGCCGTTATACGTAATTTGTACACTTGGGTCGCAAGCGTCGGTGGCGGTCGGCGAGCCCGGCGTTACCGGAAACAAGGCGCTGCACTCGATCGTGATATGCTGGGGTACAACCGTAAAGTTGGGCTTTTGTGTATCGCTTATATCGATCAACTGCACCGCAGTAGTCCAGTTGCCGCAGTTATCCGTCGCCTTCCAGGTGCGCTGCAACTGACGGTTAGCCGGACAATTCGAGTAGATACACACTTCATCCAGTTCAGTAATGGTTACAGATGCATCGCAGTTGTCCGACGCCATAGGCGTTCCCATCGGGGGCACCGGATCAGAGCATTCGAGTACCAGGTTGGCCGGAACGAAGGTAAACATCGGTTTGGTGTTATCCACCACGGTAATCTTCTGTGTAGCGGTTTTGGTATTGCCGCAGGCATCCGTGGCCGTCCATTTACGAGTCAGCGTGTACGAGTCGGGACAAGCGCCGTTGGTACGTACCTCCAGGTTATTGACGACGGTTGGCGTACCACAGTTGTCTGTGGCCACCGCTGCACCCACCGGAGGTATATTATTACATTGTACCGTAACATTGGCAGGTACACTCGTAAACACCGGTTTTGTGATATCATAAGTACGCGTCACCGTCGTCGTTTCGACGTCGGTATTACCGCAACCGTCTGTTTTGGTGAACGTATACACACGCGATTGCGTACAGCCGCTGGTGGTTACCGTGCCTGCTGTGGCTGTGACCGTGCCGCTACCGGAACAGTTGTCCGTCCAGGTGGTAGTAAGGGTGGTCGGCCAGGCGGCATTGCAGCCGGGAAGCGCGTAGTTTGCAAGGTCAACAATCTCTGGCTTAACAGCATCGGCGTTCCGTGTCACTGTCGTCGTTTCGGTGTCCGGGTTGCCGCAATCGTCCACCACTGTGAAGGTGTATACGCGTGATTCCGAGCAGCCATTGTTTTGAACAGGTCCTGCCGATGCCGCAATGATACCGCCGGCGGAGCAATTGTCCGTCCAGGTTGTCGTGAGGCTAGGCCAGGCAGGATTGCAGCCTGCAAGAGCGTAATCGGGTTTGTCTACGATTTGCGGCGGAGTGTTGTCGTTGATGATTATATGCTGGGTACACTGTGTGAACGGGACTCCGTTAAAGTACAAGGTGTATATCCGGATAAAATCAGCGCCATCTCCATCTCCACAAACATTTACATCGCCATTATCATTACTCGACATTGTGACCGTCTGGCCGCATGCCTGGATGGTGAACACATCGTTCGGATTCGTCAGTGCCGATGGTATAGCACATCCTTGCTGGTTGACGTTGGCTGGCAAATTACAGATAGCCGACTGCGGGCAAGGCATGATCGTTACGCTGTCGTCGTCGTCGTCTGCAGACGAGTTGTCGCCCGGTGTTGAGTTCGGATCGTACTGGTCGCTATCGTCAACTTGCGCATAGTTAGTCTTGTTACCGGCAGTTGTTACTGTTGCCGTGATTTCAATACTTGCACTCGCGCTGTTGTTGATCGTTCCTACCGTCCAAATTCCGGTGCCGCTGTTATAATCGCCGCCGCTGTTATCAGAGACGTAGGTAAGTCCAGCGGGCAGCACGTCTTCTACCGTGACATTGGTTGCTGCATCCGGGCCGTCATTGGAAACGGTGATAGTGAAGACAACATTGGTACCAACGATCGGCGTGTTATCGTCGACCGTTTTGGTTATTTCCAGATCGGCAATTTGCGGCGTTGTTGTCGCCGACGCCTGGTCGTCTTCCGCCGGGTTGTTGTTGTTCGGCGAAGAGTCCGGATCGGTTTGACCCGAAGCCGTCACCTGTGCCGTGTTCGCGTACGTACCGCTGGCAAGTACCGTAGCAGTGATCGTTATGTTGGCGCTCGCGCTGTTATTGATCGAACCGACCGTCCATGCGCCGGTGCCGCTATTGTACGAACCCTGGCTTGGCGTCGAACTTACAAAACTGTAGCCGCTGGGAAGCAGGTCGCCAACTGTTACGCCCGTGGCATTGCTCGGGCCATCGTTGAATACCGTTACCGTGAAGATCACGTTGCTGCCCACGTTCGGTGTGGAATTGTTCACCGTTTTGGTCAGCCGAAGATCGGCTACCGGTACCGGTACAGGCGTATTGGTCGCCTGGTCATCTTCCGCCGGGTTGTTGTTGTTCGGCGAAGAGTCCGGGTCGGTTTGGCCCGAAGCCGTCACCTGTGCCGTGTTCGCATACGTACCGCTGGCAAGTACCGTGGCAGTGATCGTTATGTTAGCGCTCGCGCTGTTGTTGATCGAACCAACCGTCCATGCGCCGGTGCCGCTATTGTACGAACCCTGGCTTGGCGTTGAACTTACATAACTGTAGCCGCTGGGAAGCAGGTCGCCAACTGTTACGCCCGTGGCATTGCTCGGGCCGTCGTTGAACACCGTTACCGTGAAGATTACGTTGCTGCCCACATTCGGTGTGGAATTATTCACCGTTTTGGTCAACCGAAGATCGGCTCCGGTAACCGGCACCGGCGTACTGGTCGCCTGGTCGTCCTCATTCGCATTGTTGTTATTCGGCGAAGAGTCCGGATCATTCTGGAGCGATGCCGTCACCTGCGCCGTGTTGGCGTAGGAGCCGGCGCCAAGCACCGTGGCGGTGATCGTTATATTGGCGCTTGCGCTGTTATTGATCGCGCCGACCAACCAAACGCCGGTGCCGCTATTGTACGAGCCCTGGCTCGGCGTCGAATTCACATAAGTATAGCCGCTGGGAAGCAGGTCGCCAACTTCTACGCCGGAAGCATTGTCGGGGCCGTCGTTGAACACCGTCACCGTGAAGATTACGTTACTGCCCACATTCGGTGCGGGATTGTTCACCGTTTTGGTCAGCCGAAGGTCGGCAAATGAAATAGGATCACAAACATCAGATCCAATCGAGTTGCACTCATAGGAATTTCTATCATCCTCCGTTCCATCACCAAAGCCTCCGTCGGCATTGTGTCCGACATTACAAACTTCTGTTGGCGAGTTGGAGTTCATATAAGGCGTAATATGTCCACCACTGGCAACCGCAATTACATTGTTTCCAGAGCCGGCGGGAATAAGCGGGCAGTCGTAGATAGTCCCATCCACAGGTCCACCTATTGCATGTTGATCGTTATCGCCCCAAGACCGTAAGGTTCCGTCAGCGAGTATTGCGGAAGCGCTTTTACTATTTTCATCGTGCGTGCCTACAGCACTTATATATACGACGTTGCCTAATACACCACCGGAGCATCCTCCCGCGCCAACTTTTGTCCAGGAGGTGCGGTCCGTTGTTGTATTATCCCCTAATTGGCCATCGCTATTCTCTCCCAACACGTGAATGGTTCCATCTACATCAAGAACATAATAAGACGACCGTCCAGCTTCAATTTGCTGAATACCGGCGAGACCGGCGACACTGGTCGGAGGTTGTGTCACCAATACGAGCGGGGTGGTTTGGTTAATGGAAGCGGTTCCATTCCCCCTGTACATCTGATCTCCGGAGGCATATAAGTTTCCATTGCTACCTAAAATCAATAAAGTTCTATAACCAACGGCAAAATCAACAGCGGTCACGCCGGACGGCAGTGTTACCGTATTAAAGATATTGGAAGTAGCGCTGGCCCGAACGGAAGTAGCATCCGGCCCTGTAATATACAGTACGCCGCTATAGGTCATAAAAGCCAGAAACCCTGCTCCCCCGTCTACGGCAGTACCCTCCCATTTTGCAACATCACAGGCTGTCACACCAGCAGGCAAAGGAAGCGTTGTTGCGCCCCAAGCGGTACTGGAGGTCCTGCCTGCGTCTATCAGGGACCCTTCATCGCCTACGGCGTATATGGTGCCATTGCTCCCGAGGAACACCACCTGGGTTCTGCCGCCAATAGCGCCCCAAACGGGAAAAACATTGGCAGGCATGGTATAACCGGCGCTTGGAATAGCAGTTAAATTTAATTGATTACCGCTGCCATTTGACGCCAAGTTTTGTCCCGCAAGAGAATATCCTACAGGCGTTTTAACAATTTGGCCATGCCAGGTTGCCTGCAGTGCGCTATTCAGCCCCAACTCACATTTATCTATTGTGTTAGGGTCGCACTGGCCGAAAGACGAACCGGCAAAAACAATTAGTAAAGTAAACACAAAAAGTGCATTTCTCAACCAATTATCCTTTAAAGATAATACTCTTGTAGAACATCTTTTTTTCATAGTCGCGAACATTTTATTAGGTGTAAATGGATAAAAAAATTTAAAATAGAAATCAATATAAAGAACATTTAGAAGCGTGTTAAAAAGCAAAAAAGGAGAGATGAACAATACCAACGCCCTAAAAGGCACTTTTCAGTATTGCGGCACAAATGTAGGTCTTTCGCTGTCAAATTTAAATAAACTTTTAAAAAAAATAAGTTATGCCGTATATCCGACAAAATGCAAAACACTTTGAGAGGATTAAACAAATGAAATTTTAAGTCTGCAAAAGTAGGTACGTCAGTGCTTCATCGGCTTGTATTTTTGGCCCAAATACTTAGATAAAAGACCCAAATGCGTGAAATTCTTACCTAACCAAGTCCGAACCACAAAAAACAGTTTCTCACCCCAAAAAATACGCCCCCAAAAACGCGCCCACCGTAGCCACAAAACCCATCATAAACACCGTATAAGAAAAGGTAAGCAGACGGTATTTCCGGTCGAGCACCTGACCGAGATAATAGATATCGCGGGCCATGTTGCCGAATAGCAGCGACCCGTCGCGCAACATGGCATCTACGGCGGCTTCGTATTGATCCAGCGTGAGGTGTATAAAATTGCCGAAAAAAACGGGGCTGACCGTTTGTTCCGGCGCCGGCACAAAACTCGTCACCCGGGGGCGCGACGACAACACGGCAAATATGAGGGAGGTGAGGCTGGTCACCAAAAATATAATGATGGGCAGTACGATCAAGGGGTTTTTGTTGGTTGCGCTTTGATAGGACAACATCGAAATAGCCACGGAAAGCAGGATGGAGTTGACGCTGATCATTATATGGGCCTTGTTGTCGGCAATGGCGCTCAGTCGGATGTGATTGGCGTAGTTGGCGCGAAAAAACGTTTGAATACTCGAGCGCAGCGGCCGGCGGGCCAGGCGCTCGAAACGCGCAGGCGCGGCAGGTTTGGGTGCTGCGGCAAGTTCTTGTGGTGGAAGCGCAGGAGCAGGGTGTACCGGTTGCAAATGCAGGATATTGGCTGCCAGGGCTTGCTCCCAGGTTATTTTGGCGTAAGCCGTAAAAAACAACCCGCGTTGCAGTTGTTCGCGCAGGTAGTGGCGCCAGGCTTCCTCGTCGGGAACTTCCTGATCCTGGTATTCGCGTTCGAGCCGCAGCAAAGGTGCGCGGGATTCGAAGGCCTCCACCCAGTCGTAGGCACGGATGGCATCGCTCAACACCTGCGCTTCGGCAGTCTTGGGGCGGGCTTCCGTCAATGCCGACACGATACATTGCCGCACCGCCTGAATTTTTTCGGGGGGACAATGTTGTTCGGCCAGAAAAAACTCGGCGCGGATGGCGCTTGTTTCGGCTACCTGGCGCCGGTCGTAGAGATAGCCTGCATTAAAAAACCAGGCCGCGAGTTGGGCAATTTCCGCAGTGTCGCTCCCCAGTTCTTCCTGTTCCGCAATATCGTCGGCCAGGCGAGCCACCGCGGCCGCCTGGGCGAAATTGTGGTACAGCAGCCGGGCGTCGTGCTGCTCGTTCCAGAGTTGGAGCACGTGGCGGCGGGCAGCAGGTAGCAGTTCTTTTTCGCCGGTTTCGGATGGTTTTAAATCTTTTTTTGCCATTCACAAGGGTTTTTATACTGGGCAAAGGTATTCCGAAAGCGTTATTAAACTATACCTGGGAGGATTGTAAAAAAGAAGCCCGACGTTCAAACATTTGCAGGCTTAAACCCCGTATATTTGACCAAAATACCGAGCACACTTATGCCAAACACTGCCGCCACGTTAGCCTTACCCAAAACGCTGGAAGAACGCCTCAAATTAGACGAAGTACTGGAGGTGCCGGCTACTTTAGACGAGTATTTCGCTTTTTTACCTTCCTGTGAATACCGGATCGACTACTCTGACGGAAAAATTATTGCCATGGGATATGCCTCCTTAACTCACGAAGCCATCGTTGGCCGCATGATCTATTTGCTAACTGATATTTTTGGCCTCGACAGCCCCTTCCATATTTTAGGGAGTAATGTTGCCACCTTCATCCCCGATTTTCAGGCAGTGCATAATGCCGACGTGGTAGTGCTGCAGGGGAAGGCGCAGTACCATGTACATCCAACCGCCAAACGGAAAATCAAAACCCTCCTGAACCCCTGCATCGTCGTAGAAGTGTTGTCCAAATCAACCATGCGCTACGACCTGGCGGTGAAAGTACCACGTTACAAAACCCTGCCTTCCGTACAACATATTCTCTTAGTTAGCCAGCATACGCCCGGGGTTTCGCTCTACTCCCGCACCAACCGGCCCGGCCAATGGCTCAACGTGGAAGAACAGGATGTTCAAAACGGATTTGTCACCATCAACCGAAAGAAATTACGGCTGGCTGATATTTACCGGAATGTAACCGTGGAATAGCCCCGCTCTCCTTGTACTATTCCAATTCGCGTTTGTATTTTTTACTTATACATAATAAATATTTATAAAAATACAAATGACGCAGATTTTTTTACCGGCTGTTTTCCATCATTAAATCGTTGCCAAAGGCGCCCGCATCTTTGGGGTATCATTCCGGGCGTACTGCCGGGAAAAGGGAAATCGCAACGTTTTTTAAACAGTAAAAAAATTCACCTCTATGAAAGTTGAACAATTGTATACCGGATGCTTAGCCGAAGCCGCCTACTACATCGAAAGTGAAGGCGAAGCCGTCATCATCGACCCGCTGCGCGAAACGCAACCCTACCTCGATCGCGCAGCTAAGGACAACGCCTGGATCAAATATGTCCTGGAAACTCACTTTCACGCCGACTTCGTGTCGGGGCACATCGACCTGGCTAAAAAAACCGGCGCTACGATCATTTTTGGCCCCACTGCTCAGCCCAACTTCCAGGCTCATGTTGCCAAAGACGGCGAAAGAATAAAAGTAGGCAAAGTGAGCATTGAGGTGCTGCACACGCCGGGCCATACCATGGAATCCTCCAGTTTTTTGCTGCGCGATGAACACGGTAAGCCGACCGCCGTATTTACCGGCGATACCCTGTTTATCGGCGACGTGGGCCGGCCCGACCTGGCGGTAAAAACCGACCTTAGCCGCGAAGACCTGGCCGGGTACCTGTTCGAATCGCTGCGCAACAAAATCATGACCCTTCCCGACGATGTGACCGTATATCCGGGCCACGGCGCCGGATCGGCCTGCGGCAAAAAAATGGCGAAGGAAACCGAATCTACCATCGGCCTTCAAAAACAATTCAACTACGCCCTGCGCGCCGATATGACCAAGGCCGAATTCGTGAAAGAAGTGACCACCGGCCTGGTGGATCCGCCGCAATACTTCCCCAAAAACGCCGTGATGAACAAAATGGGCTACGAAAGCATCGACACCGTGCTCGGTCGCGGCGTACACCCGCTGAACGTCCGGGAATTCGTCACCGTGGCAGAGGCCGAAAATGCGCTGATCCTCGACACGCGAAATGAAAAGGATTTCGTCAAAGGGTTTATCCCCGGCGCCGTTTCTATCGGCCTGGACGGCCAGTTCGCCGCCTGGGTAGGCGCCCTGATCACCGATCTGAAACAACCCATGTTGCTTATTTGCGAAGCAGGCCGGGAAGAAGAAGCCGTTACACGCCTGGCCCGTGTAGGGTACGACAATACCCTGGGTTACCTGGAAGGCGGTATGGCGGCCTGGGAGGCGGCCGGCAAAGAAACCGACACCATCGAAAGTATTTCAGCCCAGGCGTTTGCCGAACGGCTCAAAGCCGGCCGCGAAGTGGCACTCGACGTGCGCCGCCATAGCGAATTCGATGCCGAACACGTGGTGGGCGCACAAAACTTCCCGCTGGACTTCATCAACCGGAACATGGCCGAACTGAAACGCGACACGCCGTACCTGACCTATTGCGGCAGCGGCTACCGCTCGGTGACCGCCATCAGTATCCTCAAAAGCCGCGGCTTCGACCAATTAGTGAATGTGGAAGGCGGCATCAAGGAAATCAAAGAAACCACCAAGGCGCCGCTGACGGAATTTGTGGAGCAGGCGACTGAGTTGTAATTCAGCCAATTTCATTGTTGATCGTTTCGGGTTTAATCACCGGGTGACTTTGAAGTCGCCCGGTGATTAGCGTATGCAGCCGGCACTTTGTGTACCAACGCCTTTTTTTCGTCGTATATCCCGCTGTCCACATTTCCAGCAAGGGGTGGGGCAACCTTTTATCCCTCCCCCCAACCCCATAAACTTGCCTTTAATCTCCCCGCCGCACCGCGCGCATACACATAAACGAAGGGAATTCATTCAACTCTTTAAAATGCCGGGGATCGTATTGTTCAAATTCCGGCGTGGGTTTAGGCTCGACCAGTCGGTCGATATAAAATCCGTTATCCGTCAGGGGCGCAATACAGGCGGACAGTGGCCGACGGTAGCTATGTACTTCAACGGGTTGGCCAAAACCTTTCCAGGTACATTTTACAGGTTCCGTTTGAAAATACTGTGTCGATTGAAAGAAGTTGTATTCAAAAAACGAGTGCTCGATAGAAATGACAAGGTAGCCTCCGGGCTTCAGCACCCGGTAAAACTCCCGGATAGCCGGCGTCCAATCGGGCAGGTAGTGCAGGGCCAGGGCTTCGTAGGCCGCGATAATTTTTGCTTTGCTCATTTGACTCCCCTTGTTTGAAATTCGTAAGTATTGCTTTGGAATTCGTTAAGAGCATGTTGGGGATTTTCTCGCTGAGCCCAAAACGGTTCTTTTTTCACCATTTTTCGCCTTTTTTCAGTCACGTAGCCCCAGCTATGCTCCTTCAAAAACGCAAAAACTGACAAAAAAAGCCCTCGTTTTTGCCTCCAGCAGAAAATCCCCAACATGCTCTAAGCAAGGTACGACTGTACCCTGCAAACCGTGTGTAATTATGATTAGGTTTGTGGCGATTTGTCACAAATGCTTCAAGCACATGAATAAGTTTTTCAAGTGGACACTCATCGTCCTGGGCACACTCATCGTACTGGTTGCAATTGCCGGGTTCGGCGGTTGGATGTACCTCAAGTCGATTTTCCTTAATTTTGAAAAGGACTGGGCCGAAAATCCCGACTTTAAAGAAATCACGGTGGATGGCTATACCTTTCCGGACAGAAATGGCAATGGAAAACTCGATATCTACGAGGATAACCGCAGGTCTGTTGAAGCACGTGCCGATGACTTGTTATCACAAATGACCCTCGAGGAAAAAATTCATTTGCTCAAAGGGTCCGGTATGGCATCTGGTATGGGCATGGTCAAACCGGGTGAAGGTATATCGGGCGCCGTGGGCACCATCGTACCGACGCCCCGGTTGGGTATTCCGACGGTCTATCTGTCCGACGGACCCGCCGGATTGAGGATTGAACCCAAGCGCAAAGGCGAAGACCGAACCTACTATTGCACGGCTTTCCCCATCGGCACCTTGCTGTCTTCCACCTGGAATGTGGATTTGGTAGAGGACGTTGGAGCGGCCATGGGAAATGAAGCACTTGAATATGGGATAGATGTGATTCTGGGGCCCGGCGCCAACATCCACCGCCATCCGCTTTGTGGCAGAAATTTCGAGTATTACTCTGAGGACCCTGTTCTGACCGGCTATATCGGGGCGGCCATGGTCGATGGAATAGAATCGAATGGGGTCGGCACCTCCGTAAAACATTTTGCCGCCAATAACCAGGAAACGAACAGGAATTTTAATGACGCCATTATTTCCGAGCGGGCACTGCGTGAAATTTACCTGAAGGGTTTTGAGATTATTGTAAAAAAGTCCCAGCCCTGGACGGTTATGTCATCCTATAATAAAGTGAATGGAACCTATGTGACACAAAGCAGGCGTTTGTTAACGGATGTTTTGAGAAACGAATGGGGCTTTCAGGGACTTGTCATGTCCGATTGGTTTGGCGGACAGGATGCAACGGCCCAAATCAGCGCCGGGAACGACCTGTTGGAGCCGGGCACCAAAAAACAGTGGGATGCTTTGATAAAATCCCGGGAAAATGGCGAATTGTCTATGAATGATATTGATACTTCTGTAAAACGTATCCTGAAATTAGTTCTGGCATCAAAGAAGATGCAGCAATATAAATTTGGAAACAACCCGGACCTGAAGGCACACGCCGAAATCACCCGGCAGTCCGCTTCCGAAGGCATGGTGTTGCTTAAAAATGAGAATACCCTTCCGTTGCAGGCTGGAAAAAATGTGGCCTTATTCGGGGTAACTTCTTACGATTTCATCGTGGGTGGTACAGGTTCGGGCGATGTGAATGAAGCCTATGTCGTGTCCCTGGAAGAGGGCTTGAAAAATGCGGGTCTCAGTGTTAATGAAATGGCGAAAAATATTTTTGAGAAACATAAAGCGGCCAATAAAAAAGCATTCATCCGGCCTCAAGGCTTTGAAGCTATGACGAAGCCCTACAACCCACCCCAAATTTCTTATTCCCCCGAAATGGTACAGGAAATAGTGGGCAGTGCCGATATCGGCATCATCACGATTGGTAGAAACAGTGGTGAAGGTGGCGACAGGGTCGAGAAGAATGACTTTCTGTTGACCCAACAGGAAAATGACATGATAAAACTGGTTTGCAAGGCTTTTCATGACGCCGGAAAGCAGGTAGCCGTCGTACTGAACATTGGGGGAGTCGTCGAGACGGCTTCCTGGAAAGAGCAGCCCGATGCTATTCTGTTGGTGTGGCAAGGCGGGCAGGAAGGTGGAAATTCCGTAGCCGATATCCTCAGTGGAAAGGTCAATCCGAGCGGGAAACTGCCGATGACGTTCCCCGTCCATCTCAATGACCATGCGTCAAACGCCAACTTCCCATTAGATGGAGCGCCCATGAGTATATCCTCCATGTTTTTTGCAAAAGAAAAGAAGGAAAAAGACAAGGTCAGAAATAAAGATTATACGCATTACGAAGAGGGGATTTATGTGGGTTACAGGCATTTCGACAAAACAAATCGGGCGGTATCCTATCCATTTGGATTTGGGCTTTCGTATACTAGTTTTGAATACGGCAATTACGATGTGGTGGTAAAAAATGACACCATCCAGGTGTCGTTGGCGGTGAAAAATGTGGGCACGCAGGCCGGAAAAGAGGTGGTACAGCTATACGTTTCAAAACCCAATTCCACTATAGACCGCCCTGTCCAGGAACTGAAGGCATTCGGTAAAACCAGAAAATTGGCGCCTGGCGAAACAGAAACCATGACATTTAAAATTCCGGTTTCAGATTTGAGCTATTGGGACGAGGCCATTGCGGGTTGGAAACTGGAAAATGGCTTGTACACGGTGAAATCCGGTTCTTCCTCCAGAGATATTAAAGTCGCCAGGGATATTGAAATTGAATGAACTTGTCATTGTAAAAGACGCACCGCATTACGGGGTGATGTTCGATGCCGATGAGGTCAGGAAAACAGTCATTAATTTTCTTAAAAAGCATTTGGATTGATCGTATTATCGACGTTTACTCCAATTCAAAGATAACCGTCACATTTCCCGAACCAAGGGCGGCAGCAAGTCCCTCGACGTCATCAATCCGTCCGAGCTTTGTATATTGGTAAGATGTGGAAAATGTTTTATAAAAAAGTACCAGCGTAGAAGAGCCATAGAGCATCAGATCGCCGGTTTGAATAGTTCCCGGATTAGAGGCGTTGGTAGGGAGTTTGCCGGATAAATCGACATATTCTGTCGGAAACCCTTACCTTTGCATTAAAAATCACCTTTTATGAAGTCAGTTGCTTTCCTTGTCTTGTTTTTAACGGGCATTCCGTTTTCCGGTATGGCTCAAACCGCCCAGGCCGATACCAGTGGCCTCAAATGGTTTACCGACCTTTCCAAAGCACGGGAGGTTTCCGATGCTACCCATAAGCCCATTTTTGGTTTTTTTACCGGCAGCGATTGGTGCGGATGGTGCCATAAGTTGCAGTCCAACGTTTTTGCTAAAGAGGCTTTTATTACCTGGGCCAATAAAAATGTCATACTGCTCGAACTGGATTTTCCACGCCGCAAACAGTTGCCTGCCGAACTTGCGCAGCAAAACCAGGCCCTTCAACAAGCCTTTCAGGTTAGGGGCTATCCAACCATCTGGCTTTTTTATGTAACCGAAGACAAAACTAAACCTAACCTCAACCTGACTTCACTGGGCTCTCTCGGCTATCCCGCAGGAGCAGAAGTGGGTAAGGAAGAGGTTAAGTTCCTGAATGATGCAAACCTGATACTGGCTAAGGGTAAAAAGTAATTGCTCGCCCGTTTCTAAAGATGAAAATCAAAGATTCAGGATAAAGTTTTTTCCGTTCACCGTCAGTCTGGCTTTGCCGTTGCCAAGGAAGACAATTTGCCCTTCAAAATTGAAGCTCTCCCCGGCGTCCGTCGTGCCGCTTATGTTCATTCCGGCACTGCCACCGGTGATTTCCTTGTTGCCCTTGTCAATCTTCAGGTTCGACACCACGATGTCCATGTTCGATTCCGTGACGATACCTTCCACCTTGAAGGTTTGCTCGCCGTTGCGTCCGTAAGTGCCGTTTGCGGTGAACTCATTCACGTTTTCGCTCAAGCCTTCCAGCGTCCAGTTGGCGTCGCCGTAGTCGTTGGAGGCCATGCGGTTATTGTTGTAGTTTCCTTCGGAATGACAAATAAAATCGAAGTTGAGCGGGGTTACGTCGTTTTCACACTCCAGCGTCCAGGTGTATTCAGTGGTGTATGCTGCATTGCCGATGGGCGTCTCATTTTCGATGACGATGGTCGAGTCTTTCGTTACGCCGCACTGCGCACTCACGTTCTCCTTGGCAAGGGCGGCCACCATTTCCACCTGGGCAGTCAGGCCAGCCATGCCTTCCTGAAGCGCACTCTCCACGAGGTATGAAAGTTGGGTTTCCGAGATGGCTGCTATGATTTCCGCCCGGTCTTTTCCGCAGGAAATGAGGGTAAAAGTGGCGAGCGCTAAAGCTGCAAAACCTAAAATTTGATTTTTCATGTTTTTTTAAAATTTTGATTGTGAATAAGTTGGATATGCTCCGTTGATGGTTCAAAAATGAGGGCGTGTTTGAATAAGCAAAAATTTATTCAACCAATGGCAGTCAGGATTCAACGAACTGTTGGGTTCGCTTTGCGTAGCGCCCGCTCCACTACTTGTTCAAAGTACTGGTCGTATTCAGGGTGGTTCGTGCCCATCACCCGGTCCCAGAAGTTGAAGTACAGGCCGTAATTGAAGCGGGCATGGTGGTGGTGCATGTTGTGGTGTGTGGGCGTGTTCAGCCATTTGAAAAAACGGTGGCGGGTAAAGCCGCTTGGCGCAATCTCGTAGCCTGTGTGACCCAGTATGTTGAACAAAATGCTCCAAAGCGTAAACAGGAAAAAAACGGCTGCATGTATGGGCAAAATCATCGTCAACACTGGGATGATGGCGAATTCCAGCACCGATTCCAGCGGGTGAAACGAGAAGGAGGTGTACGGCGTGGGGTTGGTGGATTTGTGGTGAACGAGGTGGAAGCGGCGGTACAGTTGCGGGTGGTGCATCAGCCGGTGTATCCAGTAGAAGTAGGTGTCGTGTGCCACGATAAGGAAGGCGAGGCTGAAAAACCAATATACCCAGCCGTATTCCGCTACCTCGAAGTAGAGATGACCGTAGCCCATTTTCCGAAGGAAAAACACGCCCAATGCCATGCCGCCGAATAGCAGCGAGGTGAGCAGCGAGTAACTGATTTCCTGCCGGATTTGCATCGCTTTCGGGAATTTCTGCTGGATTTTCCAGGCGAACCATTTCTTACGTTTCCATTTGTACGCGAATAGGAAAACCAGCGAGGCAGGTATGGCGAAACGCAGAAAAATTGTGGTAGAAGTGAGCAGCCAGGCGGCGCCGGGGCCGAATTGCAGGCCGATGTTTTCGATGATGGAATGCATGACAGATTTTTTTAGTGCAGAAATATTTGCACTTCAAAAATGCAGGCAGCCTGGCGGCAGGGTAAACTTCTTCAACGAGTGGGCGGGAACTTTCAACGAATGGTATTTGGACAGGCAGGAACAAGGCTTCGGGCAAATCAGTCGTCAAAATCTGTATCGTCCTTGGAACTGCCGGGCGAGCTCAGGTTGAAAATGGCTTGTACCACTTCGTCCCGTTTTCCCCGACTTACAGGGATTTTATGGGTCTGGATTTCGAGCATATTGCCCAATATGGATTGCACTTTTTCTTTTGAAACAATATAGCTTTTATGCACCCGTAAAAAACGGCCGGCGGGTAGTTGCTCTTCCAGGTTTTTCAGGCTTTCCAGCGTTACATATTTCCCGTTTTTACAGACAAACCGCACATATTCTTTCAAGCCTTCGACGAACAATATATCGTCATAAGATAGCTTAACTATTTTGCCATCCACTTTGGCCGTGAGGAAATCGCCCTGCGCTGTTTGCGGAGCAACCGTTGGCCGGCGCAATTTGAGTTGTTCCTTTGCTTTGTTCACCGCCTGCAGGAAGCGCTCGAAGGGAAAGGGTTTGACCAAATAATCCACCACATTCAGATCGAAAGCCTGGATGGCGTACTCGGAGTAGGCCGTGGTAAAAATCGTGACCGGCTGGTGTTGCAGTGTCTTGAGCATATTCACCCCGCTCAGGGTGGGCATTTGGATGTCGAGAAAAAGCAGATCCACAGGTTGCGAATTCAGCACTTCGAGGGCAGCCATCGCCGACTTTACCTTACCCACCACCTCCAATCCCGGCACATCCTGGATAAAGGTTTCGAGCAAGTTCAGGGCCAGGTATTCATCGTCAACAAGCAGTATTCTGATGGTAGACATGGTAATTTTTTAGGAGATGGATACAGGTTGATGAAGTTGATATGGGTTTTATCCCCCTCATCAACCCGTATCAACGTTTATCAACTTTTAAAGAAAAAAAGACCCTAAACTCGCCGGGTTCGTCCTGGGTTTCCAACTGAAAATCATCGGGGTGTTGCAAGGTCAACCGGCGGCGGATATTCTCCAGGCCGACGCCGCCTGCACGGTCTTTTTGCTGGTCGGCATTATTTTTCGTGTTAGTGGTGTTGAAGGTCAAAAGCCCATTCTGCACAGCCAGCTGCATTTTCACAAAAGCCTTCGGGTTGGTTTCAAAATCGCAGTGTTTAAAGCAGTTTTCGACCATGGGAATCAAAATCATCGGCTCGATTTGCACCCCCGTTAGTTCGCCCACTGTGCTAAACTCGATGTCCTGCGGCTCCTCGTTCCGCATCTGGAACAGTTCCATAAAATGCCGGATGTGCTCCACTTCCTTTTCCAGCGGCACGAGGTCGCCCTGCCGCTCGTACACCGCGTACCGCAGGAGTTGAGAGAGTTTAAGCACCATGCCCGCTGTTTTTGGGGAGCGCACTACAGCGAGGGAGTAGATGTTGTTGAGGGTATTGAACAGGAAATGCGGATTGATTTGCGCCCGAAGGAATTGCAGTTCTGTCTCTGTTTGCCGGTTGATGATGGCCAGCGCCTTTCGCTCGGCGGCGTACCGGTTGATCAGCACCTGGTAAATCGTGCTCAGCATGACGATGCCATAGCCCGTGGCGATCGCCCCAAAAAGCAGGCTCCGCTGCAGGTTTACCGGCTCAATCCCACTATGCAAAAGGGATTTTTCATTTATATAAAAGCGGACGGGCACGGTGATCCATATTATCAGGTTTGCCAAGGCAACATAAGCCACATACTTTTTCTTTTCGAGGAACAGGTTGACCAGCCAGGCGTTGGCGTAAAATAGCAGCGCCAGCACCGCATGGTTTACTAATGGCCGCCAGATGTTCAAACTGGGGTCGAGGTACCAATTGGAGAGCACGAGGTTGAGTACGCCCAGCACCAGCCAGAAGGCCACATGCAGCCAGATGGTCATGCTCCGGCCGGTCATTTTTGTCAATTGCAGCATATCGTTCTTGTCATCCGGTAAAAATATTGCAATTGCGGTTGCCGGCAAATATTATTTGATTTTCGTATCTTATTGTTTGAAAAATTAAAATTTTACCCAAAAAAACACTATAAATTTGAGCGTTTAAACTGTCGCATCTATGGCCAAATTTAATTTGAAAATCAACGGAAAAACCCGTCAGGTAGACGTCGACCCTTCTACCCCTATCCTCTGGGTATTGCGGGATCACCTCGACCTGCAAGGCACTAAATACGGCTGCGGCATCGCCCTCTGCGGCGCCTGCACCGTCCATTTGGACGGCATGGCCGTCCGCGCCTGTCAGTTACCCGTATCGGCGGTAAAAAAACAGGAAATCACGACCATCGAAGGATTGTCCGAAACCGGCGACCACCCGGTGCAACAAGCCTGGCTGGAGCACGACGTGGCCCAATGCGGCTATTGCCAGGCAGGGCAAATCATGAGTGCCGTGGCCTTGCTCAAAAATAACCCCAACCCCGGCGATGCGGATATCGAAGCTTATATGAGCGGCAATATCTGCCGTTGCGGTACGTATGCGCGCATCAAGGCCGCCATTAAAACCGCGGCCAATAAATAACCGAACTTAAAATCGTCAATCAAATACGAGGCTGTATCATAAATCGCATTTTAAAAAACATGGCAGATTTTATTTTAACACATAGGCACATAGAACACATAGTATTAGCTCTATGTAGCCTATGTGCCTATGTGTTAAAATATTTTTGTGTTTACTTATGATACGGCCTCGTGGGTACCTAAAATCATCCACCATGAAAAATACATACAGCAGGCGTTCCTTTTTAAAAGTTTCCGCACTGTCCGGCGGAGGCATGATGTTGGGTTTCAACTGGTTTGCCAAAGATATAAAAGCAGCCAACCTCGCTCCGGGCGGGTTGAACGTCGATCCCGAATGGGTTCAGGTCAACGGCTATATCAAAATAACCGCCGACAACCGGGTCACGATAATGGCGCCAAACCCGGAGTTCGGCCAAAACGTGAAAACCTCCCTGCCCATGATCGTAGCCGAAGAGCTCGATGTGGATTGGAAAGCGGTCGTTGTAGAACAAGCGCCTTATAATACCTCCCTGTACGTTCGGCAGTTTGCAGGAGGCAGCCAATCCGTCCGGACGACCTGGAAACCCTTGCGCGCTGCCGGCGCCACTGCCCGGCAGATGCTGCGGGAAGCCGCCGCCCAAACCTGGAATGTGCCAGTGGAGGAAGTGAGCACCAAAGCGGGCAATTTGTACCACGAAAAAAGTGGAAAATCGGCTACTTATGGTGATCTCGCTGCCAAAGCGGCTACCATGCCCGTGCCCACAGACGCACCGTTGAAACCGGTGAAGGATTTCAAAATCGTGCGCAGTTCCCAGAAAAATGTGGATGGCGTCAATATTGTAACCGGAAAGTCCTTGTTCGGCCTGGATTACCGGGCGCCGGGCATGCTGATCGCCATGATACAACATCCGCCGGCTTTTGGTTTGAAACTGAAGTCTTTGGATGCCGGCCGCTCGCGCAAGATGCCGGGCATCAAAGACGTGTTCACCATTACGGTTTTTCCGGAAGGGTACGAAAGGGCGGCATTTGATACGCGGACGTTCAATGAATTAGTTGTGGTGGTAGGTAACAGCACGTGGGAAGTAATGAATGCGCGAAAAAAGTTGAATATCGAGTGGGAACCCATCACGGAAACCAAGGAAACCGTTAATGCCTGGGGCCGCAAACGGGAAGAACTCATCCCGGCCGGGCTTGAAAGTTCGGAGGCGCACCTGAACAAAATGCTGGAAATGGCCCAAAAACCGGCAACACAATTGAGAAAAGACGGCGACCCCGAATCGGCCTTTCAAAACGCAGCCCGGATCGTCGAGCGCACCTATACGGCCCCGTTTTTGGCGCATAATACGATGGAGCCCATGAACTGTTTTGCCCACGTAACCGAAACGGAAGCTTTGTTCGTCACCCCCTTGCAGGCGCCGGAATTTGCCGAAAAAACGCTTGCCAAAAGGCTGGAACTACCGGTTGAAAAAATTGATATTCAGATGACCCGCATGGGTGGAGGTTTTGGCCGCCGGGCTTATCCACACTATATGGTGGAAGCAGCCTTGATTTCCCGCCAGGTGAAAGCGCCCGTCAAACTGGTCTACACCCGGGAAGATGACATGACTTACGGCATTTACCGGCCTGCTTACACGGCTACTTACCGTGCGGCCCTGGACGCCGCTAATAATCTCACCGGTTTTCACGTAAAAGGCGGCGGCATCCCCGAACATGCGGTGCACGCTAACCGTTTTCCGGCCGGCGCCGTAGACAATTATTTAGCCGAAGGTTGGGAAATACCATCCAACATCACGATCGGCGCTTTCCGCGCGCCGAGGTCCAATTTTATCGCAGCCGCCGAGCAATCGTTCCTCGACGAACTGGCGGAAGTCATGGGCAAAGACCCGATCGACTTCCGGCTTGAACTGTTGAAACGAGCCAAAGAAAATCCGGTAGGTACCGCCAACGACTACGACGCAGACCGCTATGCGGGAGTTTTAAAACTGGTAAAAGAAAAATCGAATTGGGGTTCGCCGGAAAAAAGCGGCCTGCACCGGGGTGTCGCGGCCTATTTCTGCCACAACTCCTACGCGGCCCATGTGATAGACATGACTATGAAAGACGGCCAGCCGGCGGTTGAAAACGTGTACAGCGCTGTTGATTGCGGTATTGTCATCAATCCCGATGCCGCTGCCAACATGGTGGAAGGCGCCGTGATAGACGGTATCGGAAACGCTTTGTACGGCGCTCTGACACTGAAAGACGGCGTGCCGGAACAAAACAATTTTAACAGCTACCGGATCATTCGGCACAACGAAATACCGAGACATATAGAGGTGCATTTCGTTGAAAACGACATCGATCCGACGGGTTTAGGCGAGCCGCCGTTTCCACCTGTTTTTGGCGCGCTGGCCAACGCGCTGTACCGGGCAACGGGGAAACGGTATTATAGGCAGCCGTTTTCGAAGGAGTTGTAGGAAGGGCTGGGGGGATAATTGAAGATTTTCTGTGTAACATACTTGACACCTTATAGCCGGTGTAAGCGCCATCGCTAAATCCAAGAACCATGGTTAACTACTTTTATTATTTCTCAACTATCCTCAATTGTAACCTCATCATGAGGTCTGTCTGTTCGTCATTGCCTAATTTAAAAATATGCTTATCAAACTCAACGAAACCATTTTTCTTATAAAAATTGATTGCCCTTGGGTTTTTCTCCCAAACGCCCAGCCAAACATAGTCGGCATTTTCAAATATTTATTCATATTCTCGGCTGTATTTCCTGCTGAAAATGTTTCGAAAAAAGTTTGCCTGCCAATTTTTTGCAATTGGTCAAGGTCGTTTAGCGTTACGCTAACTATGTCAATGTTTCCCATATTATTTATTGTATGGGTACAAATTTAGGCAATGTTTTGAAAAACATGACTTACGAAATGATCAATATGAAACCATTGGCTGGTTCGATCGGGGCGTGGTTTTTGTAAAATGTTTTGACAAAACCGGCGGCTACGTCCACCGCAATTGGGTTGCGTTTTTTGAGTAGTAAAAAACGTTAACTTTGTAAAATTTAAATAAAGTTTTAGCCAATGCAATGCACCGGAAAAATAACCCGCACCCTGATTTTAACCCTCCTCGCGCTTGCCTGCTTCACCGCTGACCTTTTTAGCCAAACCCTCCCGCTCCGCGTACTGCCCAAACCTGCCCGGGCATTGCTCGAAAACTTTGTACTGATTCCCGGGGGAGTATTCACAAAAAACGTGTACAACGGTTTTGACAGCCTGCAATTCCAACTCCCGGCCAC
>CAUJEY010000207.1 GCA_963169325.1 Bacteroidota bacterium | reverse complement strand
GCGACATCTCGAAAACCAGATCAGAATACGCCATTTGAGGTTGAAAAAGGAGTCGTTTCAACTGTTTTTGAGATTTCACCTGCTCGTGCCTCGCAGACTACACCTCAAAAACCGGCCATTCCCGACAAACCGAGAATCGCTGGTCGTCATTTAAATCGTAAATCCAAAATCGTAAATCGTAAATCCCATGTCTTACGCTCCACATATCGCCCAAAACCTGAACATCCAACCCCGCCGCGTCGAGGCTGTGCTTGAATTACTGGAAAGCGGCGCCACCATTCCGTTCATCGCCCGTTACCGAAAGGAAGCTACTGGCTCCTTGGACGAAGTTCAAATTGCTGATATCCAGGACCTTTGGAAAAAGTTTCAGGAACTGGACAAGCGCCGGGAAGTCATCCTGACCAGCATCGAAGAACAAGGCAAACTCACGCCCGAACTGCGCGCGGCCATCCTCGCTGCCGCTACCATGACGGAACTGGAAGACCTGTACCTGCCGTACCGGCCCAAGCGCAAAACCCGCGCCACCATGGCCATCGAGCGTGGCCTGGAACCGCTGGCCAAACGGATTTTTGCCCAAAGAGATCGGGACGTGGAGACGCTTGCCGCCCAGTTTATCACCGCGGAAGTGCCCACCCTGGAAGATGCCCTGCAGGGCGCCCGCGACATCATAGCCGAATGGGTGAACGAAGACAAAAAAGCCCGCGACCGCGTGCGACGCCATTTCGAAAAAGGGGCAATCATCGCCTCCAAAGTGGCCAAAGGCAAGGAAGCCGACGGGGCCAAATACCGCGATTATTTCGAATGGAACGAAAAATTAGCCTCCTGCCCCTCACACCGCCTGCTGGCCATGCGCCGCGGCGAAGAAGAGGGCTTCCTGCGGGTAGGTATCGCGCCCGACGAAGAAATGGCCGTATCTGACCTCGACAGGATTTATGTATCCGGCCACGGAGGCGCTTCGGAACAGGTGCGCCTGGCCGTGAAAGACGGCTACAAACGCCTGCTGCAACCCTCGATTGAAACGGAATTTCGGAATACCAGCAAGGAAAAGGCCGATTTGGAAGCCATCCGCGTTTTTGTGGACAACCTGCGGCAGTTGCTGTTATCGGCCCCGTTGGGCGAAAAACGTGTGCTGGGTATCGACCCCGGTTTCCGCTCGGGATGTAAGGTGGTGGTGCTGGATGCCGGCGGAACCTTCCTGAAAAACACCACTATATTTCCCCATGAGCCGCAACGCCAGGCGTTTGAAAGCCAGGCCACGATTGAGGATTTGGTAGAAAAATTCCAGGTGGATGCGATCTCCGTCGGCAACGGCACCGCCGGCCGCGAAACGATAGATTTCCTGCGGAAAATCAAATTTCAGCGTCCGGTCGAAATTTTCCAGGTCAACGAGGCCGGCGCTTCCATTTACTCCGCCTCGGAGGTGGCGCGCGAAGAGTTTCCGAAGGAAGATTTGACCGTCCGCGGCGCGATCAGCATCGGCCGCCGGCTGATGGACCCGCTGGCCGAACTGGTTAAAATAGACCCTAAAAGTATCGGGGTGGGGCAGTATCAGCACGACGTGAACCAGACCCAACTCAAGGAAAGCCTCGACCGTACGGTGGAATCCTGCGTAAACGCCGTGGGCATCAATCTCAATACGGCCAGCAAACACCTGCTCACCTACGTTTCGGGCCTGGGCCCCGGGTTGGCCCAGAACATCGTGACTTTTCGCGTCGAAAACGGCGCCTTCCGCCGTCGCGCCGACTTGAAAAAAGTGGCGCGCCTCGGCGACAAAGCGTTCGAACAATGCGCCGGCTTCCTGCGCATCCGGGGCGCCGAAAACCCGCTCGACAATACGGCGGTTCATCCCGAACGGTATGCGCTGGTAGAACAAATGGCCAAAGACCTCGGCTGCACCGTCACCGACCTGATCGGGGATCGCTCCCTGCGGCAAAAAATTGATTTACAACGCTATGTAAAGGGCGATGTGGGCTTGCCCACGTTGCAGGATATCCTGAAAGAACTCGAAAAACCGGGCCTCGATCCGCGGGGAACCGCCCAGTCTTTCGAGTTCGGCAACGTACGCAGCATCGAAGACCTCTCCCCCGGCATGGTGCTGCCCGGGATCGTCACCAACATCACCAACTTCGGCGTATTCGTCGATATCGGGATCAAGGACAGCGGCCTGGTACACGTCTCCCAACTGACCGATAAATTTGTGAAAAATCCCGCTGAAGTGGTGCAACTCAATCAACAGGTGATGGTGCGGGTGGTGGAAGTGGATTTGCAGCGGAAGCGGGTGGCGCTGTCGATGCGGGGGGTGTAGTGGAGTGCGGAGTGCGGAGTGCGGAATACGGAGTGCGGAGTGTGGAATACGGAGTGCGAAGACCCTGGGTGGTTGGATTACACTATGATTTTCAGCTTGCTTGATACTGCTGGAGATCATCCGCGTTTTTTTGGAGAACAGGCTTGTGCCCCTTTAACTTTGGAAATTGGAACCACGCCATTGTTTCATTTCCAGATTTAAATTCAAACGCCATGTTCAAAACATTTTTTTACCTGTTCCTGATCGGGGCGCCCGTTGCTGCCACTGCCCAGAATTGTGTCGAAATGTACGATTACTTCAAGGTAGGCGCCAGCATGGAATACACCAGTTACGACAAGAAGGGAAAAATCGAATCGGTGATGACCCAGCGGGTGAGTAAAATTGAAAACAATGCCGACACGGTGGTGGCTACCATCGATATGAGCGGAACCGACGCAAAAGGGAAAAATACATACCAGAGCACTTTTCCAATGAAATGCCATGAAGGTATCCTCTACATGGATATGCGCTCCGTGGTACCACCGACACAAGATAATGACCAAATGCCTGATATTCAGGTAGAAATCACGGGCTCGGACCTGACTTTCCCCAAAAATATGGAACCCGGCCAAACCTTGCCTGACGCCGAAATGGAAATGACCATGCGAATGGGCGGTATGCAGCTCATGCAAACACGTTATACGATTAAAAACCGTAAGGTGGAGGCCAAAGAATCCGTGACCACGTCTGCCGGAACCTATAACTGCGTAAAAATCAGTTATGACTTTGAGTACAAACTTATGGGTACACGCACTGTTCACACGGAATATTGGTATTCCCAGGCTGTCGGCATGGTCAAATCGATCAGTTACGACAAAAAAGGAAACGAAGATAGCCGGATGGAACTGACGATGTTTAGCAAGGGGTAAGGAGAATTTATTTTTAATGTCAAAATGTAAAAGTCAAAATGTAAAAGTCAAAATGTAAAAGAGAAGTAAAAATTTAAAAGTTGATAATCAACGGTCTATGACTTCTTACTTTTTTACTTCCCTTTTACATTTTGACTTTTACATTTTGACTTTAAAGTAACCAATAAAACGCTTAAGTTGAAACTTATGGGTTACGGGGGGGCATCGTTACAAATTGATAGTAAACGTATCCCCGTTCGGCAGCGTCACCGAAGCTTTATTGTCGCAATCGCCGCCGCCGTAGTCGATAACCGCAGTGTTGCCGCCTACATTCAGGTCGATGGCGCCCGCTGAAACCCAACCGCAAGTGGCTTTTTTGACCAAATCGGCGGTTGTGGTGGCCGAATAACTGACACCTTCGCGGTTGACGCCGGAAATAGTGCCGGTAGTGCTCCACACGTCGTCCCACCAGGTGAGGGTAAGACCGCCCTGGGTGAGCGTGCTGGTGTGTGTCAGATTCCAGGAAGTAGCGGTGCCGTCGGGGTAACTCACTTTCATGTCTTTGGCAACTTTGGTAAACGACCATTGTGCGGCAGCATTGAGGCCGTTGTTGGTCCAGGACTGGACGCCTTCCACTTGAATGGCATCCACGTAAAAGTTTTCAAAACGCAGGGTGCGGGTGGCGCCTTTGGTAAATGCGTCGGCCGTTTGCGAAATGATCAGTTTGCCTTTCAGAATATTCGTGCCGTTCGGGCCGGCGCAGCCGTCGGTTCCATAGTCTATCGTCAGGGTATTGGGCCAGGTACCCCAGGGTTTTTCCAGCGTAACGATGGGGCAGGCGCCACCGCCGCCGCGTTCTTCGATGGCAACATTTGCGGCTAAATCAATCTGATCGGAAAAACCCGCGTTTGCGGCCAGGTCTTCAGCGGTAGCCACCACCGTGGCGTCCGATTCTTTTTTTACACAGGATTGAAACAGCGAAAAGCTGAACAGCATAGCGGTAATCAGGAAAAATGCGTTTTTCATTGTTGAATGAACATTTTTACGGGTGATAAACGAAAAGGTGTGTTTGTGTTTTGTTCTGCTAAAACGGATTAGCGGAAGTACACCCTACCGGTTTAAAATATTTTTTTTGGAAACAGGAATGACTGCTACAAATTACCCCTTCCCACTATCTTTGCCCAGCCAGAACCTTTCCAACCAGAAACCTTCAAACCAGAAACCCTCCAACCTGCACCCATGCTACCCGGAAAAAATTTGCTCGCCCGCGAACGCTTTGCCCTCACTATCGAGCGGCTGTGTTGCCAGTTGATTGAAGACTGGGACGACTTTTCCAATGCCTGCGTGATCGGTATCCAACCCAAAGGCGTAGCCCTGGCCGACCGGATACACACCCGCCTGCAGGCCCTCACGGGCAACACCAGTATAGAATATGGCAAAATGGACATCACGTTTTTCCGCGATGACTTCCGGATGCATGACCGGCCGCTGACGCCGCATCCCAACGAGATCGATTTTCTGGTGGCCGGGAAAAAAGTGCTTTTGGTAGACGATGTACTGTACACCGGCCGCACTATTCAGGCGGCTTTGGCGGCGCTGCAACACTACGGCCGGCCCGAAATGGTAGAATTGCTGGTGCTGGTGGATCGCCGTTTTAACCGCGAATTGCCTATCCAGGCTGATTATATCGGTTTAGTGGTGGATGCGCTCGATGAAGCCTACGTGAAGGTGCGCTGGAAAGAAATTCACGGCGAAGATGAAATCCTGTTATTTGCCCATAAACCAACCGGCTGATTCATGCAAAAAATGGCTAAAGAACTCTCTACGCGCCACCTGATCGGCATCAAAAACATTACGGAAGACGATATCCAACTCATCTTCGAAACGGCGGATAATTTCAAAGAAGTCATCAACCGGCCGATCAAAAAGGTGCCTTCGCTGCGCGATATCACAGTAGCCAACCTGTTTTTCGAAAGCAGTACGCGTACCCGCGTCTCCTTCGAACTGGCCGAGCGCCGCCTGAGTGCCGATATTGTGAATTTCACAGCGTCTTCGTCCAGCGTCAGCAAGGGCGAAACCCTGCTCGATACGGTGAACAATATCCTGGCTATGAAGGTGGATATGGTGGTGATGCGTCACCCGGCGCCCGGCGCTTGTGTGTATCTGGCCAAACGTATCCCGGCCAATATCGTAAATGCCGGCGACGGCACCCACGAACACCCCACGCAAGCCCTGCTCGACGCCTTTTCCATCCGGGAAAAATTGGGCGAAGTAGCCGGTAAAAAAGTGGCGATCATCGGCGATATCCTGCACAGCCGGGTTGCGCTGAGCAATGTTTTTTGCCTGAACAAACTCGGCGCCAAAGTGCGCGTGTGCGGTCCGCCCACGTTGATTCCAAAATATTATGAGGCGCTTGGGGTGGAGGTTTCCCACGATGTGCGCGAAACCCTGCGCTGGTGTGATGTCGCCAATGTATTGCGGATTCAGTTGGAGCGGCAGGATATCAAATATTTCCCCAGTCTGCGCGAATACCACCAGTATTTCGGTGTTACCCGCCAGATGCTGGACGAGTTGGATAAAGAAATCGTGATCATGCACCCCGGCCCGATCAACCGCGGCGTGGAGATCACTTCCGATGTAGCCGATAGCCGCCACAGCATCATTTTGCAACAAGTGGAAAACGGGGTAGCTATCCGAATGGCCGTGTTGTATCTGCTGGCAGCAAAGGGTTAATGAAAAAAAGGTTTGAAGGTTTCTGGTTTGTCAAGCGCATCGGCAAAACGGGTCTGATCTGCTTCGGTCTGACCCAGTTGATTTACGTACTGCTCTTCCAGCGCAGGGTATTGCTCGACATTACGGCCCAGGTTCAAACATTGGTAAAGGTTTGCCACGGCGACGTGGCGATGCCGCCGACGGCGCTGTTTTACGGTTTTACGTGGCTGGCGGCATTGGGTCAATGCGATTTCTTCCGGTTGATGGGCGCCGCTGTTTTCACCCTTTCCATATTCGGTCTGGCCAAATTCTGGATCACCCGGCGCATTTTGGAGGAATATTTCGGCGATTTTTCCCCTGCTTACGGTTGGCTGGCTCTCGCTTTGGCATTTGTATGCAGTTTGCCTACCGCCGATTGGTGGAGTAGGGGGTATTATATCGCCGGACAGCCCTCGCCCAACTACTGGATGAACGGGACGCTGGCAGCGTCGTATCCTTTTGCGATCGCCTTATTCTGGCAATCCTACCGGCAATTGCAGCAGCCTTCGCCAAACGGGTGGCGCTGGCAATTGCTCCTGATCGTTTTACTGGCGGTGTCGAAGCCGAGTTATTTATTCGTTTTTGGTTTGGTGTATCCGGCTTTATTAATCGGAAATCACTTTCGGAACAGGCGGGTATTGCTGACGCACCTGGCGCCCCTGGCCCTTGCAGGATTGCTTTTAGCGTTGGAGTACTACCTGGTTTTTATTCATCCACAAAGCGTTTATGTGCAGGATTTCAACCTGGGCCGAACGAGTGGCGTAGTTTTCCGGCCACTGGAAGTATGGCGTTTGTATTCGTCCAATATCCCGCTTTCCATATTGGCCGGCGTACTGTTTCCCCTGGGCGTAGCGGTATCATATTGGAGTGAGTTGCGCAGCCGGCTTTTATTTTGGTATGCCTGGGCCGGATTTGGGGCGGCTATCGCCGTCAGCGCGTCATTGATGCAAACCGGCGAAGAGTATTACAACTGGTCCTTCCGGTTTCAGCATTATATCGCGGCGTATTTGTTGTTTTTGGTGTCGGTATTGTTTGTTTGGGAAAAAATCCGGCTGAACGGGTATCGCCTGCAGGGGGGTAAATTGTGGTGGAGCGCGGGGTTGTTCGCGCTGCATTTAGGGTCTGGAATAGTTTATCTGGTGAAAATGTGGTGGACGAGGAGTTACTACTAAAATCAACGCGCTTGCACTTCCAACACCAGCGGCACGATGAACCCATCGCTCCGCGTGGCGGCTTCAAAGCCGATTTGATCGGTAGCGTAGGTAATATCGGCTTGCGGAACGGCGAATTTACCCAGTGTTTGCCACAGGTTTTGGGTGAAATCGCCGTCTTTGCGAGCTACGATTTCCGCCAGTTTTCGCACTGTATCGATTTTGCGTTTGGAAAAAAGCATCACGAGCCGGTCCGTGCCGGTCTGCGCAATTTTTAATGCTTTCAACGGGCCGGGAATAACCACCCCGGCCGCGCCCGAGAGCAACAGACCGCTTTCATTTTGGCCGGCAAATTTTTCATTCAGTCCCGCTTGCCGCGGCCAGTGAAAATGTACGGCGCGTTGTGCATCTACGCTGAAAACGTACAGGTACTCGTCGTCGCGCAAGGTGGCGGCAATCAGTTGAAACAATTGGCCCACCGGCCAATCTTTGCGTTGCAAGCGATAGGCGCTGCCGTATAATTCCACCGGTGCTGTCTCGAACAGCGGTTGCCCGCTTTGTTCCTGCCAACCGGTGAGATGCCGGAATTGGAAGTTACCCGCCAGTTCGAGCAGGGGTTTTTCCGGGATTTCGGTGGAGGCCGGGGATTCTATGGCAGCCGGGGTTTCAGTAGCGGTCGGGGTAGCCTCGGGTTGCACGGTCAGCTTTTCCGGCGCCAGCAGGTACAGGGTGTAAGCGTATTTGCAGAAATCGCCGAAGTCCTTGTATTTCACCCAGATAAAACCCTTGTCGCCCCAGTTTTTGCCCCAGGAGTTCATGAGCCGGAAGGCGCCTTTACGGTCGTCGTAGCCCACCACCACCATAGCGTGCCCGCCGGCGGGTGTGGTGTTGCCGAGCGGGGGGTGCCAGTACTGCGCGTTTTTGAGTTCGTAAAAATTGCGCAACACCATCATGCCCACTACCACCGGTTTGTTTTTGGACAACACAATTTTTACCCGTTGCACTTTGGTTTCCGGACTTTCCCCGGAGCCGAAAAGCGTCAGAAAATCCTGTATGGCGAAACGTTTGGCCTGGGCTTGTACGTTGCTGTCAGGCAGGTGTTCGCAGTTGTTCACGTCGAAATCGAATTGCCGGGCCAGGCAATCCCCGTTGTTCATCAGAAACTGGAACGCATCCGAAATACGCGAGCCTTTGCGGCAGTCCTCGGTTTTGATCTGGTTGTATAAAAACAGCGCGGAATGGGCATTGCGGGTGATGACGGCCTGATCGGTACAATTGTTCAGGATAGCCCGCTGGATAGACAAGGCCCCGTAGCCGGTCGCCCAGCCGACGCAGGAGAAAATATAGCCCTGATGCCGCACTTCGGGACAATACGGCGTGAGGTCTACCGCGGCCGGGAGATCGGCTTTGCTGCCGTCTTCCGGCGCCTGGCGCGACTGGGCGTCATACGTTTCGTCTTCCAGCAGCATGCCTGTGGCATAGTCATCGAGCGATTGTGCGGCGGCAACCAGAGCAAAGGCCAGCAGCGCGGGAAGAATAAAAATGCATCTTATCATCATAACTAACTATTGACATAAACACTGATTATGTTTTACTCCTGCATGTGTCGCAAAGGGGAAAAGTATGCCCAATCACACTACTGTAGATGCATAATTTACCGCACCCGCATTTTTTTCAAAACCTTCTCTGCTGCTTTTCGCCCCGTTTCGGCGGCGCCGTTCATAAATCCCCAATATTCGGTACTGGTGTGTTCGCCGGCAAAATAGAGTCGCCGGACCGGCTCGAAGGCCGCTCCTTCAAAAGCGGCGACCTGTCCCGGTTTCAGGCAGGAATAGCTGCCTTTAACGAAGGGATTGGAGGGCCAGGCGGCCAGTTCCATGTTTCCGGTGAGGCCGGCTTTAACACCCGGGAACGCGCCTTCCAGGGCCGGCAGGATGTAGTCCAATTGGGCTTGTTCGGTGCCCCGCACGGCGGCTTTACCGCGGTTACCGCCGAAGAAGCAGGTGAAGGCGCCCGCGCCGGTATTATCGTTTTGCATTTGGGCGCTGTCCCAGCCGTTGGGGATATTTTCGTTGAACAGGTAGCCGCGAAAGCCGTTGTTGCGCCAGGGGCGGTCGCGGGTTTCGAGGATAAATTTGGTGTTGGTGCCGTAGCCCAATTCGCGGATGACGCGCTGCTTGAGCGGCGGGAGTTCCATCTTCATTTCAATTTCCCGCAGGATAGTAAAAGGCAGGGTCATAATCACCACGTCGAAGGTTTCTTCCCGGGTGGCGCCGTTTTCGGAGAACGTCAGCGTGATGCTTTTATTGGCATTTTCGCGCAGGGCCGTGAGCCGGTGCTCATACCGGATCTGGCCTTCCAGCAGTTTGGCCATGGCTTTCGGGATTTGCTCATTGCCGCCGATTACCTTGAAGCGTTCGTCGCTGGAGCCGAAGGGGTAAAATTTATCGTTTTTAATTTCAAAAATGCTGAGCAGGTTGGCCGCGCTTTGTTCGGCGGGTTCCAAACCGTTTTCGCCCAGATAAGCCGCGTGCAGCATCTTTTTGACCCAGGTGCTGACCGGGAGTTTGTCGATATACTCCGCCATCGACAGGGTGTCGAACAGGATGGCCTGTTTGCCGTCGAGTTTGTCCTGGTCGGCCAGGATTTGTGGGTAAACGGCGCGGAATTCGGCTAAAACATCGTTAGTGGTATAGTGCCGGTTTTCAAAATAGAAGGTATCGCGTTCGCCGAACAGGTCTTTCTCCACGTCGATGAGTTGCGTATCAAACCCGGCTATCCGGGCAAACCAAAGCATATCGGAATGGAACGTGTCGATAAACTCCGCGCCGATTTCCGTATTCAGGTTTCCGTTGGCGAAAGGGCGGGCGCTTTTGATACGGCCGCCGGCGCGTTTATCGCCTTCAAACAGGGTGGCCACCACGCCTTTGCGCCGCAGGATATACCCGGCGCTCAGGCCGGCCATACCTGCGCCGACGATGGCGATTTTTTGTTTGGGCTTGCCCAAAGCCGCATCCAGCAGCCCGTGCGTAATGACCGGCCCGCCCAGGCCTAACAACGCGCCTGCGCGGGCGGTGGTGCGCAGAAACTGCCGCCGGTCGAGGGTGTGCCGCTGGTGTTCGGCGAGGATGTCGTCGAAGTTTTTTTCGGGCTGATAGTGGGTGTGCCGGGCCAGTTGGAAGGCCTGACGGAGCGTGTGAAGCAGGGAAGTTTTCATATGTATAGCGCAAAATTGGAAAATCTGAAACCGGTGATCTTAGGAAGGCGCGGGCAGGTAATTTTCTAACTCAAGTAGTTGCAGCGCCTGTAAAAACAAATCATCCAGGGGCGCCCGAAGCAGCAGGGGCTCGCCGCTTGCCGGGTGTTCAAAAGCCAGTTCCGAGGCATGTAGCAGCATACGCGGCAGCAGCAGCGTGTACCAGAAATACATGTTGTGTTTGTTGTCGCCATGTCGTTTGTCGCCGATCACCGGGTGCAGAATATGTGCGAAATGTTTGCGGATCTGGTGCCGGCGGCCGGTTTCCGGCTCTACTTCCACCAACGAAAACCGGGCGGTTTGGTATTTGTACCCGATGGCGTGCGGTACTTCGCTGCGGCCCAGCGTGCGGTAGTGGGAAACGGCCTCCAAAAATTCCGCGTTGGGTTTGTCCTGATCTCGCACGGCATAATCGACGCTGCCTTTTTCGTCCGTCCAGCCGCGTACGATGGCGAGGTATTTTTTTTCGATGGTTTTTTCGCGAAAACCGGCTGCCAGCATTTCGGCGGCTTCGGCGCTTTTACCAAATACCAATACGCCGGAGGTAGCCCGGTCGAGCCGGTGAATGGTGTACACCGGTGCGCCGATTTGGTCGCGCAGGGTTTGCATCACAAACACGGTATCTTCGCTCATGCCGGTGCGGTGTACCAACATCCCTTCAGGCTTGTTGATGGCGATAAAATAGTCGTCTTCGTAAAGAATGGGCAGCGGCATAGGGCAAAGGTAGGGGTTATAAAATTACCGGTACCTCATACGCATACTTCCATTCAGGCAACGAGCAATTTTCTGCATTTTGGAGGACTTTCTAAATTGGAAGATTTACAAATATGACTCTTGCTGAACTTTATTGAGGCACATTCCATTTACGGTTTAATCTTATAACTGACCATTTCTACCATGATACAAAATACCATAAACGAAATTCGACTCGGCCTGAACGATATTACGCAGCACGTAGACACCTGGTTCGATAAACCCGAAGCCTTGCGGCAATACCGGCCGCCCAACAACGGCTGGACCATCGACGAAATCCTGGAACACATTTCGCTGACCAGCCATTTCCTGCTCAAACTGATCGACAAAGGCGCTGAAAAGGCCTTGCGCAATGCCGGCCAATGCAATCTTGATCAGGAATTAGCGCATTATGTCTTCGAGCGCGACCAACTCGATGAAATCGGTCTCTACAAATCCTTCAACTGGATGCGCCCCGAACACATGGAACCCACCGGCACGGCCGATATGCCGGCGGTTCGCCGGTTGGTTCAAATGCAACGGGATCGTTGTCTGGATTGGCTCGGCAAAATGCCCAACGGTGAAGGCATATTGTATAAAACCACTATGTCGGTCAATGATTTGGGCAAAATAGACGTGTACCAGTACATCTATTTTCTGGCGCAACACGCCAAACGGCATTTGGCGCAAATGGAGCGGAACGAACAGGCGTATTTTAACCGCTAACATGAGTCATCCCGAATTTTGAAAACATTTGAATCACTCTTTTTTCGAGACCTTAAATGTTGTTCTTCGACTGCCGCTCGCGCGTATTGGGGGGGGGCCAAACCCCCCCCAAAAACCCAAAATAACCCAAAAAAAAGAAAAATTTAGGGATAAAAAAAGATGGGGG
>CAUJEY010000206.1 GCA_963169325.1 Bacteroidota bacterium | reverse complement strand
ACGCGAAGGCATTCAGGCGGTTGAGTTTGTCCTGCGCGACTTTCAACGCCGGGGTCATGTAGTTCAGGTGGTTCATGTCGCTGTCGAAGCGCACCTGTTTGGCGAAGTGGTAGAGGAGGGGGGTGAGGAGGAGGAGGGCGGCTATCCAAACCCCTCCCCCATCCCCTCCCCCGATGGGGAGGGGGGCTTGATTCCGTTCCAAATTATTTTGTCCAAATTGGGAAGAGATAAAGCCCTCTTTGGCAGATTTGTTTCCCGACTTAAGATCATTATTGTGGAACGGAATCAAGCCCCCCTCCCCTTCGGGGGAGGGGATGGGGGAGGGGTTGAAATGCGGCAACGCCACCAACGTAAACAACGCTGCCCCGATCAAACTAAACGCCGCGAACAGGCCCAAATCGTGCAAAATCGGCGAATTGACCAACTGCAAACACATAAAAGCGCCTACCGTGGTGGCGCTGCCCAGGGTCATCGGGTTCGCCAATTCCCGCACGGCCTCCCGCGGATCGGGGTGGTACCGCAGGTGGGTAAAAAAGTGAATGGAATAGTTCAGTGCGATGCCGAGCACCACCGAGCCGGTACCTACGGCAATGATGGAAATAACGCCCTGCCACAGGTAAATACCTGCCAGGGCAAACAACACGCCGAACAACACCGGCAACATCATCAGCACCGGCGCCCGCTTGCGGCGGAAGAACCACCAGCTGAGTGCGAGCAGCAGTACGATGGTGATACTGAGGGTCAGTTTCGTGTCGGCGCGCAGTTGCACGGCGTTGCCCACGGCTACTGCGGCTGCGCCGAAAAAGGTGATTTCCACGCCGCTGTCACCGTTATTGACGCCGTCTGCCAGACGGTGTAACCCGTCCACCAATTGTTGATTGTTAATTGTTTCGGTCGGCGGATTGGAAGGCAGGATAAACAGCAGCAGGTGCCGGGCGTCTTTAGTCATGACGTACCCGTCGTACAGTTCGTAGTTTTCGTCGTACTGAAAATCCTGGTATTTGCGCATGCCGATCCAGGTGATGCCGACCGGGTCGCGGGCAATGACGCGTTTCAACACCATACCCGTGGGGGAGGTGAGGGCATGCAGGTTGTCTTCCAGGGTCTGGCGGATTTGTGCCGGCGCGGTCAGCCGGTCTATCGTCGCATAATCGGATTCCTCTAAAAAAACAGGCAGGTATTCGAGTTGGAAGTCGAGCAGTTGAAGCGCCGCATCATCGTCTGCCTTGTATTGGATAGAGGTGATGTAAGGTTTCAGCGTTGAATCGGCCTGGGCGACGAAGGATTCGGTGTATTCAATCAGCCGCTCGGGGTCCGGTTCGGCGGTTGAATCGGCTAAGGAAACGGTGACGATAATTTTTTCCAGAAACTTTGAATTTCGGAAGGCTTCGCCGAAGCGGGCCGTTTTGGCGTCGGCCGGCAGGGCCTTGGCAATGTCTTCTTCCAGTTTCAGGCGGGAAGCCAGGAATGCCGTTCCGGCAAAACCGAGCAGGACGAGGGCGTAGAGCAGGCCGCGTCTTTTGGCGAAAAAATCGTAGATGGAAACGAAAAGGCTACCCATAGAGGGGGCAAAAGTAGCGTCAATTTGGGGAAAGTTACCGGATTGTATGTTTTGAGCAAGGATGATTTTTAAATTAAAACGATTTGTTTTTTATTCTTTATTTTTGTTTTATTTTTGCATCGGAACCCGGCGACACTCCTCATAAAATGATCAATATTATGGCAAAACAATTACCGCTTAACACGCCCATTTTCGAGCAAATAAAACACCTCGACGGCAACGGCAATGAATATTGGTCATCCAGAGATTTGGCCAAGGTGCTCGAATATTCTGAGTATCGTCATTTTCTTCCTGCTGTCGAACGAGCAAAAGAAGCCTGTCAAAACAGCGGCCATAATCCTGTCGATCATTTCGAGGATATCCTCGAAATGGTCGAAATCGGTTCAAAGGATCAGCCCTCTACCGCTTGAAATACCAATTAATTCCCCCTAGCAGCGGCCCGGTCATAAAAGTGGTAGCCAGTGCCATAATAACCAGCATGGCGAATATTTCGGGGCTCAAAATACCCAGGTCGTAGCCGATGTTTAGCACGATCAGCTCCATCAGGCCGCGGGTATTCATCAGGGCGCCGATGGATAGCGCTTCTTGCCAGGGGCGGCCCATCAATTTGGCCACAAGTGCGCTGCCACCGAATTTTCCGAGGATGGCCAGGCCGGTGATACCCCCGCAAACCAGCCAGAGCGTGCCCTGGTTGAGCAAGCCGATCTGGGTGCGCAAGCCCGTCAGGGCAAAAAAGACCGGCAGCATGATCAGTACGCTGATGTCTTCCAGTTTCTGACGCAGGGCTTCCCGCAGGTCGGCTTGTTCCGACATCACCACGCCGGCCGTAAAAGCGCCGAACAGGGCGTGAATTCCGATCACTTCCGCGATATAGGCCGACAGTAGCAACACCAGCAACGCCCCGCTCACCAGGAGGTGCGGGTTTTTATTTTGCGCCAGATAGCGCGATATCCATTTATTGACCTGAAACCGGACGACATAGAGCATAAAGATCACGTAAGCGATAGCCAGGACAAAGGTCATCAGAGCGCCGGCGATACTGCCCGCTTTTACAATCGCAATGATGGCAGCCAGCATACACCAGGCGGTCAGGTCGTCAGTGGCGGCGCAGGTGATGGCCAGTACGCCGAGCGGGCTGTCGGTGAGCCCGCGTTCGCGCAGGATACGCGCCAGCACGGGGAAAGCCGTGATGCTCATCGAAATCCCGAGGAAGAGGGAAAAAGACAGAAAAGTAACCCCGGCAGGGGCATAAGTCTGAAAGGTGAAATACGCCAGCCCGACCCCCAGAAAGAAGGAAAGCGCAATGCTTGAGTGGCTGATCATCACGGCATCCCGGCTGTTATTTTTAACCTTGCCGATATCCAGTTCCGTGCCAATGATAAACATAAAAAAGATCAACCCGAACTGACTCAGCGCCTGCAAACCTTTGAGCGATTCTTCCGGAAAAACGAACGCGCTCGTATCTGGAAATATCCAGCCCAGCAGCGAAGGCCCCAGAAAAATACCAGCCAGAATTTCGCCGATCACCGGCTGTTGGCCCAGTCGGACGGCGATCATGCCGAACAGCCGGGCCACGGTCAGGATGACGATAATTTGCAGCAATAATACGGGTAGCGGATGTGCCAGGCGATTCAGCAAGAGCGATTGCCAGTCGCCCGTGGCGGCTTCCGGGAGGGGTAAGTTTTCTGCGGAAGCCAACCCTGACAAACCGGGTAGCGCGCGCGCCGGCATCCCTGTCCCCAATTCAATCAGCAACCAGATGACTGCGGCGAACGATCCGACGATTCCGACATACAACAAGGCGCCCCGGGCGAATTTAATCATAAACTTCTCTTAATACGATGTCTGTATGCCGATTGTGGTAAGTTCTTAATCTCTTTGTCAAATATCTATAAATAACTGGACAAATAAGGTCAATTAATTCGGTCCGGGTACTTAACTCCGGCAAAGATATAGAATCTGCCTGGACAGTCCTTTTTTCGTAAATCACTTTCCGCTGGGAATCTCCACCTTACCACTGCGGCAGTTTCCACCCGTTGTGGTAGTTTGCCTTGATCAGCGCGTTGGCTTCCTTATCGTTTTTAAATTCGCCTTTTTCCGCATCCCAGTACACTTTTCGGCCTGTTTTATAAGCCACGTTGCCCATGTGGGCATTGATGGCGGCGATGGCGCCGGTTTCAATACCGCACTTAAGCAGGGCCGGATCGTTGGCCTGCATGGCGGCGACAAAGTTTTTGGCGTGATCGGCGACGTAATTGGCGTTGTTGGCCCGGCGCTGCTCGGGCAGGGCTTCGATTTTATTGACCCGCAGCCCGTCCTTATTCCGCTGGGTTTCCGGCACGATTTGCCAACCCTCACGATTGACGACCAGGGTGGCATTGTTGCCGATGAAAGCGATGCCTTCGGTTTTGCCATAGTTGCCGCCGTCGATGCCGGTGGCGTGTTCCCAGAGCAGGTTAAAATGCTCGTATTCGAATACGGTCTGGAGCGTGTCGGGGGTTTCGGAGGCGTCGTCGGGGTAGGCTAATTTGCCGCCGGATGCCATCACCGATTTGGGCGCTTTGACGCCCATAAAATGCAAAGCGATGTCGAGTTCGTGTACGCCCCAGTCGGTCATCAGGCCGCCGGCATAGTCCCAGAACCAGCGGAAGTTGAAATGAAACCGGTTGGGATTGAAGGGGCGTTTCGGTGCGGGGCCCAGCCACATATCGTAGTCGACGCCGGCGGGTGGTGCGCTGTCGGGTTGCACCGGCACCGGTTCCATCCAGCCCTGATAGGCCCAGCATTTGACCAGGCGGATATTGCCGAGGCGACCGCTTTTCAGGTAGTCATAAGCCTGCTGGTAGTGTGCGCCGCTGCGCTGCCATTGCCCGATTTGCACTATTTTTCCATAGTGCCGGGCCGCACCGAGCATGATGTTACATTCCTCGATGGAGTTGGCGAGCGGTTTTTCGCAATACACGTGTTTGCCGGCCGCGAGGGCATCGCAGGCGATCAGGCAATGCCAATGGTCGGGCGTTGCGATAATGACGGCGTCTAAGTCTTTATTTTCCAACAGGCGGCGATAGTCCTTATATAGTTCCGGCCGCCGGCCGCCTAATTTTTCCACATCCTGTGCCCGCTCGTCGAGTACGCTTTGGTCCACGTCGGCCAGTGCGATGCATTGGGTTTCGGGCACGTTGCTCAGTTGAGCTTTCAGGTTGGTCCAGCCCATACCTTTGCAGCCGATGAGCCCGAAATTGATCTTGTCGTTGGCGGCTACGCGCCGCTGTTGGCCGGCGATGGCTTGTTGCGGCAGTGCGGTGACGAGTCCGGCGCCGGCGAGGGTGGCTGCGGTTTGACGGATGAATTTGCGACGGGAAGTAGACATACGTTTTGTTTTAATGCACGGGAAGTCGGGGTAAATTTACATTATACCTTTTCGCATTTTTTTGCCTTTTTTCGCCTTTTTCGCCGCGCTTCCCGCCGCGCTTCCCGCCGCGCTTGGTGTTTTCACCAAGCGCAGTCCGGTGAGTTGCCAAGCGGCACTCCGGTGATCTGCCAGGCGACAAAGCACCAAGTATGGTGGCAGAGTGCGC
>CAUJEY010000205.1 GCA_963169325.1 Bacteroidota bacterium | reverse complement strand
TTCAAAGCTAATGTTGGATGCAGAATTATTGGAACAGAAAATGCCATTGCCGTTTATTGACAAGTTCGTTTGGGGTGCAACCCTGCTATTTTTAATTTGCCTTATTTCACTTGCGGGTGAGCGTTTTTTCTGAAACAACGCACAGAATCTGGAGGAACCGCTTTTAAAAGGAAAAGTGTATTTTTGTAAAAAGTTTCAATACTAATGGATAATTACCTACTAAAGCTTGACCGAAGTGTCCTGACTGTCGGCACGCTCCACCAGGACCCAAGAGAAGAAACCCGGTTCTGGTTGTCTAAGCTACCCATTGAACGGCTAATTGCCGTTGAACTACTCCGAATGAGACTCTCCAACTATGATCACACTACCACCCGACTTCAAAGATTTCTTACGGTTACTGAACGTCCATGACGTTGACTATCTGTTAGTTGGGGGATATGCAGTTGCTTTACATGGCTATGTGCGTTATACTCAGGATATGGATATTTGGGTTTTTACCAGTCCTGAAAATGCTGCTAAAGTGGTACTTGCTTTGAAAGAATTTGGCTTTGCTCAATCCAATGAATTATTGGATGTCTTACAAAAAGAAAAACGAGTAATCGGCATGGGCATCCCACCAGTAAAAATAGAAGTGATTACTACAATTGATGGTGTGAGTTTTGTGGAGTGTTTCCGAAACAGGCTTACCATTGAAGTAGATGGCGTTTCAGTGAACTATCTTTCTTTGCCGGATTTACTGAAAAACAAAAAGGCAAGCGGTCGATTTAAAGATTTAAACGAATTGGAGCACTTACCTGAGGGATAGGCAAACTACACCACCTGCTCACTAATTTTCCCAAACCTTCTCTCCCTGCGCTGGTAACTCAGAATCGCTTCAAACAGCTCTTTACGCCCGAAATCCGGCCAGAACACCGGGGTGAAATATAATTCGGCGTACGCGATTTGCCAGAGCAGGAAATTGGAAATACGCGTTTCGCCGCTGGTTCGGATGAGTAGTTCCGGGTCGGGAATACCGCGGGTGCTCAGGGCATTTTCAAACGATTTTTCGTCGATATCCGCCGGGCGCAGCAGTCCCTGGGCGGCTTGCTCTGCCAGCAGGCGGGCGGCGCGCAGGATTTCCCATTTGGCCGAATAATTAAGCGCCAGTACGAGGGTGATCCGGGTATTGTTTTTGGTTTGTTCTATTCCTTCCAGCAAGGTCTTATAGCTGGCTTTGGGCAGCGCTTCGAGGTCGCCGATGGCCATCAGGCGGACGCCGTTTTTGTTCAGATCGCGTATTTCGCCGCGGATGGTTTCCACCAGCAGACCCATCAGAGCCGTCACTTCGGCGGGCGGGCGGCTCCAATTTTCTGTGCTGAAGGCATACAGGGTCAGGTACTTAACGCCTACTTCGGCAGCGGCTTCCGTCACTTCACGCACACTTTTTACGCCGCTGCGATGGCCCAGTACCCGGGGCATTCCTTTTTGTTTGGCCCACCGGCCGTTGCCGTCCATGATGATGGCAATGTGGCTGGGTACCCGGTCCGGAATGATCAATGATTTCAACTCAGTCATTTGCGCCGGTTGCAGGATTATATCCAAAAACTTGAATCGCTTAAAATTAATTCGAACCTTTCGATATAAGCCCGGTTGAGAAAAAGCCTGCAAAATTAATAAAAATTTGGCGTTCGAAGTTTGAAGTTCGATCCCGAGGCCTCGGGATGAAGTTCGAAGTTTGGAGTTTCGTTAAAAGAACGCCATGTGTTACCTTTACGCCGCTTCGAACTTCAAACTTTGAACTTCAAACTTCGATCTTCAAACTCTTTTATGATCTCGCATCTCCGCCAACGCTTTAATGCCGCCTTTACTCCGGAAAAATACCAGGCTTTTCAAAATACCATGCACACAGAGTTTGGAGAAGCCGTCACTTTCCGCCTTTCGGAAACGCCTGTATTTGTGCCCAAAGCCCTGAAAAATAAAATTTTGCAAGGCGTGGAGGATATTTCTGCCGTGCTGACCCGGCCCGATTTCCGGCAACGCAGCGAGGCTGCCATCCCGAAACATTTGCGGGTACCCAACGAAGACGAGCACACCCTTTTTATGCAACTCGATTTCGGTATCTGCCGCGATGCCGACGGGAACCTTACCCCCCAACTCATCGAATTGCAGGGTTTTCCTTCCCTGTATTTTTTCCAGCACCTGATGGCACGGGCTTACCGCAAACACTACGATATTCCGGAAGATTTTCACCACCTGTTCGGCGGTATCAGTCGCGAAGAATACCTCGACATTTTACGCCAGATCATCATTGGCGACGCGAATCCGGAAAACGTCATTCTGTTGGAAGTGGAGCCGGAAAAACAAAATACACGCATCGATTTTTGGGGCACCCGTAAATACCTGGGCCTCAAGGTGCTTTGCCTGAGTAAAATAAAACGCGAAGGCCGCGACCTGTACTACATCAATGACGACGGCCGTAAAGTGGCCATACAGCGCATTTATAACCGCATCATTTTTGACGAGCTGGAAAAACGCGCCGACCTGCCCCGCGAATGGGACATGCTCAGCGAGGTAAATGCTGAATGGGTGGGCCACCCCAACTGGTTTTTCCGCATCTCCAAACACACGCTGCCCTTACTCAAATCCGATTTTGTACCGGAAACCCACTTCCTGAGCGACCTGAAATCGGCGCCTGCCGACCTCGAAAACTGGGTGCTCAAACCCCTGTTTTCCTTTTCTGGCCAGGGCGTAAAAATCAATGTCACACCCGACGATCTCAACGCGGTGGACGACCCTTCCAATTTTATCCTGCAACGCAAAGTGCAGTATGTTGCCGCCGTTGAAACCATTATTCCGAACGAACCTTCGAAGTGCGAAATCCGGATGATGATGGTGTGGAAAAAAGGTTGGGACAAGCCGCGATTGGTGAACAACCTGGTTCGGATGAGCAAAGGCGAAATGGTGGGCGTGCGGTACAATATGGGGAAAGAATGGGTGGGGTCGAGTGTTGGTTTTTTTGAGCCCTGAATGGTCGCCTGATATTTTCCAATAATCTCCCGACCTTCAACCCATGAACCAATTGTTTTTCACTCCGAACATCGAAAACGGCCTGGCCCGTCTCGACGAAGAAGAAAGCCGGCACCTGCTCACAGTGCTGCGCCGGCAGCCGGGCGATCCGTTGCAGATAACCGATGGCAAGGGCAATTTTTATGATGCTGAAATAACCGAAGCGGGTAAAAAATATGCCATGGTGCGGATTTTGAACACCATTTCCACGCCGGAACCGCCGGCTCGATTGCATATTGCCATCGCGCCCACCAAACAAATCGAGCGCCTTGAGTGGTTTCTGGAAAAAGCCACAGAGATCGGTATCCAGGAAATCACCCCGTTGCTCTGCCGCCGCTCCGAACGCACCACCATCCGGCATGATCGATTGGAAAAAATACTGGTTTCGGCCATGAAACAATCCCTGCAAAGCCGCCTTCCACACCTGAATGCCCTCACCCCATTCAAACAATGCGTTCAACGGGCGACCGAATCGCGGCGGCTCATTGCCTGGTGTCCCGAAACGGCGCTGCCGCCGCTAAAGACGCAGTTGCACGGCGTTGCCGACACGCTAATACTCATTGGCCCGGAAGGTGATTTTGCCCCGGAAGAAGTAACTTTAGCGGAAAATTGCGGCTTTTCCGGCGTAAGTTTGGGCCCGACGCGGTTGCGTACCGAAACGGCGGGATTAGTGGCAGTCATGCAGGTTGCTTTTCAAACTACATGAGTACACATTAGACCGTCTTCAAAAACTAATGTGTACTTTGTGTATGCATGTGGTTTGAAAAAACTGAAGTGGTAAATAAATTTCATCGGAAAAACCTCTCCGCCTGCCGAGTTTCAATCCGGGGTTGTCGTGCAAAGTAGCACGCCCGCAGCCCCGGGAATAGTTTTGTTAAAAATCTTAACAAATGTTTTCAGACCTGACAACCTGGTGGCAAGCCTTGGGAAGCGTTGAACAGTGGTTTTGGGCTACCGGTTTGATTTCCAATGCCTTGTTTGCCGGATACATTGTTGCCCAATTTGCCGGCGGCCATGATGCGGATGTGCATGCCGACACGATTGACAGCGACGCCGGGTTTACTATCCTGAGCCTGCGCAGCCTGATGGCTTTCGGTATGTTCATGGGTTACACCGGGGTGGTGGCGTTGCGCCTGGGCGCCGGATGGTTTGTAGCCCTTGTGGCCGGCGCCGTAGCCGGTGTATTGGCAGCCTGGCTGGCCTGGCGCCTGCTCCGGCTGGTGCTGCGCCTGCAATCTTCCGGCACGCTCGACATACAAAACACCATCGGACAAACCGGAGAAGTTCATCTGCAAATTCCAGCCCGTATGAGCGATACCGGCAAAGTGATGGTAGAAGTACAGGGCGCTCTGCGCGAAATGGATGCCATCTCAGAAGAAGAGGCCATACCGACCGGACAGCCGATCCTGGTCGTGGGTGTTACCGACGATGGCGCCCTTATCGTGCAGCCCTTCAAACCGCCTGTCCCGGTTAAATTGCCGGCAATGCTGCTTGCTATGTAACATGTTGATTTAATTATGCCCCCCAAACCCCCAAACCCCCAACCCCCAAACCCCCAAACTCCCAAACCCCCAAACCTCCAAACCCCCAAACCCCCAAACCTCCCAACCTACTTATTCCATTTCCAAATCAAAATACCTTAACCTATGGCACCTGTAGTATTGCTATTGCTCTTTTTAGTTGTTTTTCTGATTGTAATCGGAAGCGTTTTCGTTTCGCGTTATAAACGTTGTCCATCCGACAAAATTCTGGTTATTTATGGTAAAACCGGCGCCGGCCAATCGGCCAATTGTATCCATGGCGGCGCGGCATTCGTGTGGCCGGTGATCCAGGATTTCCGGTTTCTCGATCTGACGCCCATTTCCATTGATGTGGATTTGCGCAATGCGTTGAGCAAACAAAACATTCGCGTGGACGTTCCTTCCCGTTTCACGGTGGGTATCTCCACTGAGCCGGCGATTATGACCAATGCCGCCGAACGTTTGTTAGGGCTCGACATGAACGCCGTCCGCACAGTTTCGCACGACATCATCGTAGGCCAAATGCGTTTGGTCATTGCTACGATGGACATCGAGGAGATCAACGCCGACCGCGATAAATTTTACAGCAACGTTTCGCATCACGTAGAAAGCGAGTTGAAAAAAATCGGTTTACGTCTCATAAACGTGAACGTGACTGACATCCACGACGAATCAGGTTACATCGTTGCACTCGGTAAAGAAGCAGCCGCCAAAGCTATCAACGACGCCCGCGTATCGGTGGCCCAGAAACAACGCGACGGTTCGATCGGTGAAGCCGAGGCCCAGCGCGAAATGCGCATCAAGGTGTCAGAAACCCAGGCATTGTCGAATATCGGCGAAGCCGAAGCTACACAGATGCAGCGTTCCAAAGTAGCGAATGCCGAGGCCATTGCTGCTTCCGGCGAAGCCGAGGCCCAACAGTTGCAACGTATCCGTGTCGCAGAGGCGAATGCCCGCGCCATGCAGGGGGAGAACCTGTCGAAAATTGAAATCGCCAAGTCCGAAGCCGAGCGTCGTGAGGCGGAAGCGCAATCGCTGCGTCAAGCCATGACGGCCGAAAAAGTGCAGTCGGCTAAAGCGTTGGAAGATGCGTACAAAGCCGAAGAAGCCGCCGAGCTTGCCCGTGCCGCGCGCGAAAAAGCCAGCCGCGAAGCCGATGAAATGGTGCGTGCCGAAATCGACAAACGTAAAATCGAAATTGCTGCCGAAGCCCAGGCTGAACAAATCCGCCGCGTCGCCAGGGGTGAGGCCGATGCTATTTTCCTGAGACAGGAGGCCGAAGCCCGCGGTTTGTACGAAGTACTGAGCAAACAAGCCGAAGGTTTCCAGAAGGTGGTTAATTCCGCTGGCGGCAACACCCGCGACGCCGTACTGCTGCTGATCGCCGACCAATTGCCCGAACTGGTGAAAACCCAGGTAGAAGCCATCAAAGGCATCAAGATCGACAAGATCACGGTGTGGGAAGGTGGCAACGGCGGTAATAACGGAGAAGGCAACTCCACTTCCAATTTTATCTCCGGCATGTATCGGGCGGTACCGCCGCTCAAAGATTTGTTGAATATGGCGGGAATGGAATTGCCGGAGTACCTGGGAAAAAAGAAAGATGATACGGATGGCAAAGCCGAATCTACTAAAGGAGAAAAATCTAAATAAACTAAGGTTCAATGAATATTACAGCGCGCAGGCAGATTGCTTGCGCGCTTTTTTTTATTTTTTTCTAACCAGAAACCCTCCAACCATAAACCCCTTTTAGAACCACCCGCTCACCACCGCCCACGCCTTCGCCAGCAACCACCCCGTGAGCCACAACAGGCCCACCAGAAAAACAAAAAACAGGAACATCAGGAACAGTACCGATCTGCGAACGCTGGGTTTGGGTGTATCTTCCGCATAATACTGCTTGAGCAGGTCGACATTCCTCCGATTGGCTTTAAAGCCAAAATCAAACAAGTCGCCGAAAAAAGGGATGATGCCGACAATGGCGTCCAGCATAAAATTACCCATCATCCGGATCAGAATCAGCGGTCCGGCGCCGCGTTTGAGCATCACCGAAAACAGCACGCCGGATACGGCAAATCCGGCGATATCACCCAGGTAAGGTACCAGCCCGATTAGTCCGTCGAGGCCGAAACGGATGTTGGTACCCGGAATGCGGAAACGATTGTCCAGCAGGGTAGCCAGCATATCGAGGCGGGCGAGGTCTTCGTTTTCGGATTTTGGGGAGGCGTGTGGTATGTTATCCATAGTTTAGGACAAAAGTAAAGAAACTCTTTCGCCCGGTGACCCGCAATTGCGAACCAACACAGAATCCGATTGTTTTTAAATTTCTCCTTTAAAAAATCGTTCCTTAGTGCCGAATTTTGCTTTTTTTCCGGTAAAAAAACTATCGCCTGATGACGCTGTCCGACCTTTCCCTCCGCCGCCCCGTATTAGCCACTGTGATGAGCATCCTGATCGTGGTATTCGGGCTTATTGGCTATCGCTATCTGGGTATTCGTGAATACCCGGCCATCGACCCCCCAACGATTAATGTGCGGGCTTCCTACACAGGCGCCAGTGCGGAAGTGGTGGAAAGCCAAATCACGGAGCCGCTGGAAAAGGCAGTAAACAGTATTTCGGGAATTCGGTCCATTTCCTCGCAGTCGGCATTGGGCAGCAGCTCCATCACCCTCGAATTCGACCTGGGCGCCGACCTGGAGCGTGCGGCCAATGACGTTCGGGATAAAGTAGGCCAGGCCCAACGTACCCTGCCACAGGACATCGATGCCCCACCGGTGGTCAGCAAAGCTGACGCCAACAGCGACCCGATTATGTTTATTCCGATTCAAAGCAGTACGCGTAGCGTAATGGAATTGTCCGATTACGCGGAAAACGTGTTGGCGGAAAAATTACAGACGATCCCCGGGGTGAGCGAGGTGCGAATTTTTGGCGAAAAACGCCCCTCCATGCGCTTGTGGATCAACCCCGTCAAACTCGTGGCGCACGGGGTCACCGTGCAGGATATCCAAAACGCGCTGAACCGGGAAAACGTGGATTTACCCGCCGGCAAACTCCGCGGCGACGCTACCGAACTCACCGTCAAAACCTTCGGACGTTTACAAACGGAAGAAGATTTTAACAACATGATCGTCAAACAAACCCCGGCGTCCGGCACCGGAGGCGGCGGTGGACAGACGATTCGGTTTCGCGATCTCGGAGAAGCGGTGCTGGGGCCGGAAAATGAAGATTTCGGCGCCCGCAGAAATAATATAACCAATGTTTCCATGGCCCTGATTCCCCAGCCCGGAGCCAATATTATTGAAATTACGGATGAGTTTTACAAACGCTACGAACAAATCAAGAAAGAACTCCCCCCGGATATCGTGACCGAAGTGGGCCTCGATAAATCGATTTTCGTGCGTCGCGCCATCACCGAAGTAGGCGAAACCCTCGCCATTGCTATCACCCTGGTGGTGCTCATTATCTATTTCTTTTTCCGAAACTGGCTCATCGCGCTGCGCCCCCTGATCGACATCCCGGTGTCGTTGCTCGGCGCTTTTTTTATCATGTACCTGTTCGATTTTTCCATCAATGTGCTCACCCTGCTGGCTATCGTACTGGCTACGGGCCTGGTGGTGGACGACGGTATCGTGGTAACGGAGAATATTTATAAAAAAATTGAAAAAG
>CAUJEY010000204.1 GCA_963169325.1 Bacteroidota bacterium | reverse complement strand
CTTTTACCCATTTCCACGTAAAGTTCAGCCAGGTTGGCACTGGTTCTGGAAACCATGGCTTTGTTGCCGGTTTGTTTCCCTTTCGACAAGGAACGTTCATACAATTGCTGCGCATCGGCAAAACGTTTTTGGTCCCGGAAGATATTGGCAAGACTGTTCAGTGCAAATGCGGCGCCTGTTGGGTTATTTTCCGCTTCATAAATGTCCAGGGCTTTGTTAAAATACATTTCTGCTTCTTCCAACCGGTTCATGCCTTTAGCGCATACGCCCAGGTTGTTATACAGTATTCCCCAACCGGTTTTTTGATTTTTCTTTTCATAAATGGTTTTGGTTTCCTGAAACAAATCCCAGCCTTCGGTGAAGCGTTCGGTTTCGACCAGCAAACCGCCATAATTGAGGTTGATAACCGCTTTAAAATCGCCGGGCGGTTGCCCTTCCAGGATGCGTAAGGCTTCTTTAAAATAATACTCCGATTCCTGGTTTTTTTCCTGTTGTTTAAAAATAGAACCCAGGCTGTTGTAACACAAGGCAATGCGGTTGGTATTACTGTCGCGCTCAAACCAATCCAGGGCTTTTAAAATATGGTCCAGCGCCGGCGGCAGCTCGCCCCGGTTCAGGTGATACCAGCCGAGATGGTAAAAACCGTATGCCCGGCTGCTGTTGGTGATGCCGGGCAGGCGCCGGCCTGTTTCCAGCGCAGCGGTGCGTTGCAATACCTCCTGCGAGTATTCGAGGGTTTTTGCCGGATTGGATTGCAAATAAATAAATGCCAGAGCATTATACTTTCTGATCCGGACTGAATCCTCCGTCGCTTCGGTCAGTTCTTGCTCCAGTTTTTCCGTTCTGCTGCCGGTTTGTGCAGATAAACGGCTTGTGTACGCATACAACAGCATCAGTGCCAAACCGAATACCCGAAATGTGCTTTTCATCCCTCAAAGTTATCGGTACCACCACATGCGAAAGTGTAAAAAAGAATAAAAAATGGATTTACGATTTTGGATTTACGATTTACGATTGGGGTTCCCGAAAGGTGGATGTTCTCAATCGTAAATCGTAAATCCAAAATCGTAAATTCGATGGATCATTCCCCGACACTGGCGCCGCCTCTGCCTACTTTAGGTTTTATGCAAGCGGCTTTGCACCAGAAACGGTTCCAGCCTTTGCCGCCGCCCCAGCCGGAGTAGGCGCCGTCGCATTCTTTCATACATCCGGCCGGGCCTGCCGACGACGGGAGTTGGCTATCCAATTTGTCTAATTTTCCTGCCAGCGTTTGTAATTCACGCTGAAAACCCTGGTACTGGCTGTCGCTCATATTGGGGCCGGCTCTTTCCACTTTTGCGGCCAGGTTCCGGGCTTCTGTAAGGATAGCGGCAAAGGAGCGCGCGGCGGCTTCGCGTACTTTTTGCACGGCGGGAAGCAGCATAACGATCGAACTGTCTACGTCGTTAGCGACGAGTACAAACTCGGCTTTGGGGTTGCCGCCGGCCTGGGCATTGCCGCTGGTGGCTGCGAAAGCAAATAACAACAGGGTAACGGCGAAAAACAAAAATTGCTTTTTCATAATGAAGTTGAAGTTTGTAAAATTTTAGTTTAAAAAAATGATTTGGTCAAATGTTGCTGCAAAGTTGGGGGGTGTGCAGGCCGCTAAAGGGTAAACAAGTATTAAAAAGGCTCAAAAAGCATAAACCCCGGTTCAAATGACCTTAACTTGTGGTTCAGACTATGATGTACCGTTACTTATTACCGATCTTATGCTGCGTCGCCGGCCCCCGGTTACACGCGCAAATCCAATTTGCCAAACACGGCGATTTACTCACCCCGGCCAAACATTACAGCGGTGTCGCAATCGCCGTGCTCGATATGAATGGCGACGGGCGCGATGACATCGCCCGGATGGATCAGGGTTTTAACCTGGCTGTCGAATACCAAACCGGGCCGGGCGAACCCTTCCAGCACCGCCCGGTGGCCGGCCTGACCCAGGGAAGTCAGTGGGGGATATGCGCCGGCGACCTGGATAATAACGGTTTTCCGGATGTACTGACCGCCGGGTACCGCGATGGCGTCAAAGTCGTGCAGGCTACCGAAGACGGCACGGATTTCAACGTCACTTTTTTAGACGTTCCTCAAACGTTCGCTCAATGCGTCAACATGGCCGATATAAACAATGATGGCCGGCTCGATGCTTTCGTGTGTAACGACGAAGGGCTGTCACGGATATTTATCAATGACGGCGTCGGCAACCTCTTGTACACGCCGGCCCAAATCGATTTGACCACCACGCCTGCTTCCGATGGCTCGGGCAGTTATGGCTCCGTTTGGAGCGATGTCGACAACGATGGGGACCCGGACCTGTACATTGCCAGATGCAAACACGGTGTAGACGATCCGGGCGACGGCAGGCGGATCAACCAGTTGTTTTGGAACAACGGCAACGGAACCTTTACCCAGGATTTGACCAACGTGTCCGGCCTGCGCATCGGCGCGCAAAGCTGGACGGCCGATTTCGGCGACATCGACAACGACGGGGATTTTGATTGCCTGGTGACCAATCACGATGTCTCCAGCCAATTACTCGAAAACGACGGCGCCGGCCACTTTACCGATATTTCCGCCTCGTCGGGTGTGCTGAATACCATCACCGGGCTGACCGCGCAGGGTATTTTTCGCGATTTTGATAACGACGGCTTCGTGGATATCCTCGTGGCCGGTTCCGCGCATTTCCTGCTCCGGAATAGTGGAAACAAAACGTTTTCAGCCGTGCCCATCTTAGACAGCCTGCCAATGGAATCTTTTGCCGTCGGCGACTTGAATTCGGACGGTTTTCAGGACATCTATGCCGGCTATGCCGAAATTTTTAACGACCCCAGTACTATTCCCGATGCCTTGTGGCTCAACGCCGGCAACGACAACCATTTCTTCGGACTAAACCTGCGCGGCGTGCAGAGCAACCGGAGTGGGGTAGGGGCTAAAGTGTTATTGTACAGTGATTTGGGTATTCAAATGCGTGAAGTGCGATCCGGCGAAAGTTACGGTATCATGAACTCCATGCAAATCCATTTCGGGTTGGGACAACTCAACCGGATCGATTCGGTGATCATTCGCTGGCCTTCCGGCCGGACCGACAAATTGTACGAACCGGCATTAAACGAATATCGCATGTTGCAGGAGGGCGTGACCGGAACCCCGGTATCGGAAGTTGCAAGGGATCGGTATTCCGTTGCGGTATTTCCAAATCCGGCCGCAGACCGAATCAATGTGGACTGGCAAAATTTTCCCGGAGGGGAATTATTGCTGGAAATAAAAAATGCACAGGGCGCCGCGGTTCAAAGCCGCTATTTTGAAGCGGCGGCAGGGCCATTACAAATACCCGTTTTATTGACGGATATACCGGCAGGGGTATACTGGATAACACTGATTACACCGGAGGCATGGATTTGCAAAAAAATAGTGGTGTCGCATGGAGGGTAGGGTAGAGGGCGAGTTGTCGCTGCGGCCTTTCGCCAGGAATTTATAACCGGAAACCGGCGTAAATTTCAAATCTTTGGGCCGGTAAAAATCCAAAATTATTAGCCATGAAAATCCTGATTATCGGCGGCGGCAATATGGGCCTGACTTATGCGCAGAGTTTTTTGCGCAGCCGTATTGTCACCCCCGACAACCTGATGGTGCTATGCCGCACTTACGAAAAGGCCAATCACCTCGGCGAAACGCATGAAGGCCGGTTTTTCAGCGATGCGCGGCACTGCGTATCCGAGGCTGATTTGATTATCCTGGCCGTGAAGCCACAGGATTCACCAAGGATGTTTGAGCAAATCCGCGGATTGGCGGAACCCTCCCAGGTGTTTATCAGCATTATGGCAGGCGTTCGAATCGAAGCGATAGCACGGGAACTCGGCGTAAACAAGATCATTCGCGCCATGCCCAATTTGCCGGCCCAAATCGGCGCCGGTGTCACTGCTTTCACCAGTACCGACCCGGTGACGCGTATCGAGTTGGTCATGGTTCAAAACTTACTCAATACCACCGGAAAAACCCTTTATGTAGAGCAGGAGGCCATGATAGATGCCGCCACGGCCATATCCGGTTCGGGGCCGGCGTATGTATATTATTTTATGAATGCGATGATTCAGGCGGCCCGTCAAATGGGTTTCAGCGATTCTGAAGCCGAACTGCTGGTCGCGCAAACGTTTACCGGCGCCGTCGATTTGTACAACAAAGCCGATTTGTCCTGCGAAGGCTGGATCGGTAAAGTGGCCAGCAAAGGCGGTACCACGGAGGCGGCGTTAAAAATTTTCAGGGATACTGCCCTGCACGAAGACATTGTAGCCGGCGCACAGGCTGCACTGGAGCGCGCGCGCGAACTCGGTGCCTGATCCCCGCATAACCGGAGCAAGTTAATTTGTTGAGTTCCACGCCCGAATATTTGGAGAATAATCGGAAGCCCTCTACTTTCGGCCGCGGTTAAAATTTTATGCTCCGTCGTAAAACCTCAGTAACCATTCAAATCTTTGTAAATTCTGCTTAACCATTCACAATCAGTATACTAAGCCATTTTTAAATATCATAGCCTATGATGAACGAACGCGTACACACGATTATGACCTCAAATGTGATAACCCTCACACCGGCCGACACGCTGGGCGCAGCGCGTGAAATTTTTATGACAAAACGGATACACCATATACCGGTTGTCGAAGGGAAAAAATTGGTGGGATTAGTTACCTCCTGGGATATTTTCAAACTCGGTCTTTCTGTTGTGGCTTACCAGGATATGCGTGTGAGCGAAGTGATGTCGACACATCTGGCCACGCTCGACCCCGAACAACACATCGGCGCCGTGGCAGAAGTGTTGATGGAGCATCTCTTTCACGCCGTGCCAATCGTAAATGAGCACAAGGAACTGGTCGGTATCGTCACCACTTACGACGTGTTGCGATACGAATACGGGAAGGAATACCCGGAAAGCCTCGATAAGTTTATTCCGGAGAATATGTAAAAAAGAGGGTTTGGGGGTTTGGAGGTTTCTGGTTTGGAGGTTTGAGGGTTACTGGTTTGAGGGCATAGCCAGAACTTGGGCAACCCTTTCTCCCTCCCTCCAACCCCCATAGCCATCAGGTTAAGGGAAAATTGTTGCTTTTAAAGTCAAAATGTAAAATGTAAGAGTCAAAATGTAAAAGTGGGATACCGTGATTAAGGGATATTCAGTGGTATAAATGCTGGCACAAAGCCCCCTTCCGCGATATTCCTTTTGACTTTTACATTTTAGATTTTACATTTTGACTTTAAAAATGCACTCAAAATCCTTAACCTGATGGCTATGGTGGTTGGGGGGAGGGATAAAGGGTTGCCCAAGTCCCGACTATGCCCTCCAACCTTCCAACCAGTAAACCTCCAAACCCTAAACCTCCAAACCCTAAACCTCCAAACCCTAAACCTCCAAACCTCCAAACCCTAAACCTTTGCACCCAGCGGTTGTTATCTGGCCAAAAAAACATTTATGGCCGTTTACACCTTGGAGCGGGTACAGCAATTGCCCATATCGCTGGAAGAAGCGTGGACTTTTTTTTCATCGCCCGCCAATTTGAAAGTAATAACACCGCCCGAGATGGGTTTCGACATCGTTTCCGGCGCCAGATGGGTAAAACAGATGTATCCCGGGCAAGTCATTGCCTACACCGTACGCCCGTTGTGGAACATTCCCATGCACTGGCTGACGGAAATCACACAAGTAAAAGAAGGGGAGTACTTTATCGATGAGCAGCGCTCGGGCCCTTACGCTTTGTGGCATCACCAGCACCATTTCAAGTCGATACCTGGCGGCGTGGAGATGACGGACTTGTTGCACTACAAGTTGCCCCTCGGGCTCTTGGGCCGTCTGGCGCATTTCCTGTTTGTGGGAAAAAGGGTTGCGGAAATATTTAATTTTCGCGAGGAAATACTGGAAAAAAGATTTGGGCGGATGGTGGCTGCTTCAACCACTTAAGTGCGCAATCAAATTAAACACAAGGACATATTTGAGGCGATTTGTTGAATCCGCAGGAACACAGGCAGCAGCACGGTCTAAAAATCCCGCCTTATAAAGCGGCAGGAATGTGTACTTTTGCAGCCCGCCAAAAATCGCCTTTACGAAATGGATATCTTGTTAGCCGAATTTGTATCAAGTTTTTTGAAAGAAAGTGCGTGCCCGAAGGACGGTCGCCCGGAGTTCGCTTTTATCGGGCGCTCCAATGTGGGGAAGTCGTCGCTGATTAATATGCTGACTGCCAAAAAGGGCTTGGCCAAAGTATCCGGCACACCGGGCAAAACACAGTTGATCAATTTTTTCCTGATCAACAACCAATGGTACCTGGTCGATTTACCCGGTTACGGTTACGCAAAAGTGTCGAAAACCCAGCAAAAGACCCTGGCTGCCATGATCGACGGATACTTGCGCAACCGGAAACCCCTCCTGCTGGCCTTTGTTTTAATCGACTCCAATGTGCCGCCCAGACAAATTGACCTGGATTTTGTCAACGCCCTCGGCACGGCCGGCACTCCATTTGCCCTGGCTTTTACCAAAACGGACCGCATGAAAAAAACCGAGTTGGAACGAAATGTCGAAGCCTTTTTAAGTGAATTGGGTAAAACCTGGGAAACCCTGCCGCCTCATTTTATTACTTCCGCGCAATACCGCACCGGAAGACCGGAAATCCTGGAGTATATCAGCAAACTGTTGAAAAACCGGCCGTCCTAACCAAATACTTTACGTGAGAAAAGACATTCAGACATATCCGCGTGTCATCGAAAAAACGGAAGACTGGCCTATTTACCGGCTCAGCGAAGATCGCGCGGCATTTATTCGGGACATCGAAGATTTTACCTTCCGGCGAATCTCTGCCCGCCACCGCGACGACCTGGTGGATGTGCTTGTGAAAACCATTTACCAGGAACGTATCCGTATCAAGGAATCTCCCTGGAAGGTGGACCCTCCCAATGAACGGTCGTTCTGGAATAAAATCAGTAAACGGCTGATCAAAAAATCGCTCGACCGAAACGACCCGGAGGCCGTAGAAGCGGCGGAAGATATCCTCCGGAAAATCATACACCGGTATTCGGAAGAAATCGTCGGTACGTTCAAAATCCCGACATTCCGGTTCGCCCAACGTTTTTTAACGGTTCTGTTCGACCGCCTGCTCAATGCAGCCGTAGACAAAAGCATCACCAGTTTGTGGCGCGGACGGCGTCAGTTGTACGAACGACTGAACGTAGTGGGCGATGTGGATACCGTGCGCCACCTGTTTCGCCACGGCACGGTGGTGGTAGTGCCCACCCACTCCAGTAATTTGGATTCCATCCTCGTCGGTTATGCGATGGACCAAATGATGGGTTTGCCCTCCTTTTCTTACGGCGCCGGGCTCAATCTCTATAATTTCGGCCCGGCGGCTTATTTTATGAACCGGCTCGGCGCCTACCGGGTTGACCGGCGTAAAAAAAATGCCATCTACCTCGAAACCCTGAAAACCATGAGCCACCTCAGCATTCAGCGCGGGGTGAACAGCTTGTTCTTTCCGGGCGGCACCCGTTCGCGCTCCGGCGAACTGGAGTCTGAACTCAAAATGGGGCTGCTCGGCACTACCGTGGAAGCCCAGCGCGCCCTGTGCCAGCAAGGGAAAATCGAAAAGGTGTTTATCGTTCCGATGGTCATCGGCTATCACTTTGTACTGGAGGCGCCTTTTCTCATCGAACAACACCTGCGTTTTACAGGCAAGGAACAATATATCCGGCTGCGCGACGAAGGCAACAGTATTCGCAGCTGGTTCCGGTTTATCTGGCGCTTTTTTTCCACCACCAACGACATCACCCTCAGTATCGGCAAACCAATGGATGTGCTCGGCAACTTCGTAGATGCCCAGGGCCGCAGTTTCGACCGCTTTGGCAATGAAATCGACATCCAGGAATATTTTATGTCCAAAGGCGCCGTAAATGAAGACCGGCAGCGGGAAGAAGAATACACCAAACTCCTTGCCGAACGTATAGCCGAGCGCTACAGCATTGAAAACGTCGTGTTGAGCAGTCACCTGATCGCGTACGCCGTTTTTGAGATGCTGGTGCACGAAAATCCAAAATTAGACTTGTTCGGTATCCTGCGCCTGCCCCCCGACGATTACATGTTCCCCTTTCGCGCCGTGGAGGAAGTGGTAGATCAAATGCAGGCCCAATTGTATGAATGGGAACAACTCGGCCGGATCAAATTATCCCCGGAAATACACCGGCCCGCGGCGGATGTAGTGCGCAACGGCGTTAAAAACCTCGGCGTGTTTCATCGGGAAAAACCGCTCGGCTTTACCCGGGAAGACAATATCGTTTCCTCCAACTTCAGGGTGCTGTATTTCTATCACAACCGCCTCAAAAACTATCATTTAGATAAAGCCGTACAGTGGAAATCGGAGGAAATTGAAGTACTTAAAGTTGATTAGAGATATGTTATATCAAAACCTGCACATCGAAATAGACAACGGTATTGCCGTGATCACCATCAGCCGGGAAAAAGCGCTGAATGCCCTGAACTCCCAAACCATGCTCGAACTGCGCTATTTTTTTGGCACGGAAGGGCCGGAAATGGAAGGACTTAAAGGCGTAGTGCTGACAGGGGCAGGCGAAAAAGCATTTGTAGCCGGGGCCGATATCACGGAGTTCCGTGATCTGGACGCTGCCCAGGGCGCTGCCTTTGCCAAACGCGGCCAGGATATTTTTTTCCTGATCGAACGGTTTTCCAAACCGGTAATAGCCGCGGTGAATGGTTTTGCCCTCGGCGGCGGTTGCGAACTGGCGATGGCCTGTCATCTCCGGGTAGCCGGCGAACGCGCCAGATTTGGTCAACCGGAAGTCAATCTGGGTATTATTCCTGGCTACGGGGGCACCCAACGCCTGGTACAATATATCGGCAAAAGCAAAGCCCTGGAACTGCTGATGACCGCCGATATGATCGACGCAGCGGAAGCGTTGCGGCTCGGTTTGGTCAACTATGTTGTGCCGGCCGGCGAAGAAGTAACCAAAGCAAAGGAGTTGATTGAAAAAATAACGACCAAAGCACCGGTCGCTATTGCAAAAGTGATTGAAAGTGTTAATGCCCTTTTTGAAGACGGGATCGACGGATTTGCCACGGAAATCGATGCTTTCGGCGCGTGCTGCGACACCGAAGATTTCCGCGAGGGCGCTACCGCTTTTGTGGAAAAACGCAAAGCAAATTTTTTGGGGAAATAATGATTAAAATCATCTCGTGCAGCGATTCTAATTTGTTTTCTCCTACGCGACAAAATGAGAATTTTGCCGCCTTTAACGCACAAAATTGAGCCACATTCAGCCGGCAACTATAGCCGGCTATTTTTTGTTTATCCGGGCATGCTGTATTCTTTTGAACATTCATCGGAACAGAAATCTATCGAGACCGATATTATCATCATCGGCGCAGGACCTGTCGGTTTGTTTGCCGTATTTGAGGCCGGCCTGCTGAAAATGCGTTGTCAACTGGTCGATGTGCTGTCGCAACCCGGCGGCCAATTAACAGAAATCTATCCTAAAAAACCGATATACGATATTCCCGGTTGCCCCGGCGTGCTGGCCGCCGATCTGGTGCAAAACCTGCTCCGGCAAATAGAACCCTTTCACCCCGGTTTTACCTTGGGTGAACGCGCCACCACCGTAGAAAAACAAGCCGATGGCAGGTGGCAAGTGGTTACCGATCGCGGCACCGTACTCACCGCTCCCGTTATTTTTATCGCCGGCGGCCTGGGTTGTTTCGAACCGCGAAAACCACCGATCGATAATATCGAACAATTCGAGGAAAAAGGTGTGGAGTACTTCGTCCGCAATCCCGATATCTACCGCAACCAGCGTGTTGTGATCGCCGGCGGCGGCGATTCGGCGCTGGACTGGACCATTTATCTGGCCAATGTAGCCCGCGAACTGACGCTGATCCACCGCCGCACGGAGTTTCGCGGCGCCCTCGATTCGGTGGAAAAAGTGCAACACCTGGCCCAAACCGGGAAAATTAAAATCGTCACCAATGCCCAGGTAACGGGCCTTCAGGGCAACAGCAAATTAGAGCATGTAGTCGTACAACACGATACGGAAGGTGAATTCAAACTCGAAGCCGACCATTTTGTGCCGCTGTTCGGCCTCACACCCAAACTCGGCCCTATTGCCGAATGGGGCCTGGCCGTCGATAAAGGCGCTATCGAAGTAAACACACTCGACTACAGCACCAACGTGCCGGGCATTTTTGCCATCGGCGACATCAATACCTACCCCGGAAAGTTGAAACTGATCCTCTGCGGGTTCCATGAAGCCACCCTCGCTTGTCAATCGGCCTTCACCTTTGCCAATCCCGGAAAAAAACTATCCTTCAAATATACCACCGTTACCGGTATCGACGGCTTGCCCGCAACCGCCGTCCTTTGATTTCCATACGACATGATCACCATCACCGTTATTGACCGCGAAGATCAACCCCACGCGCTGGAGACACCAACCGATATGGGCTTGAATCTCATGGAATTGTGTAAAAGTTACGAACTCCCGGTCAAAGGTACCTGCGGTGGAATGGCTTTATGCGCTTCATGCCATGTGTATGTTTTGAGCGAACACCCGTTGCCGGAAGCCTCCGAGGATGAACACGCTATGCTTGATCAGGCTTTTTTTGTTCAAAACAATAGTCGCCTCGGGTGCCAAATCCGGTTAACCGACGAATTGGATGGATTGAGCGTGAAACTGGCGCCGGATGCTGAATAAAAGGGTTAGAGGGTTACTGGTTAGAGGGTTTCTGGTTAGAGGGTTAGAAGGTTACTGGTTCGACACGTAAACAAGTAACTTTCTAACCCTCTAACCTTCAAACCCTCCAACCTTCAAACCTTCAAACCCTCAAACCAGTAACCTCTTCTAACCTACGCTCCCATAAACTCCACCAAGGTCCGATAGTCATCCCACCGGGAATCTTCCATTTTCATTTCGAGCAGGTCGATCAATTCTTCGGCGTACAGGGCATCCAGTTCGGGCGCCGTACGGGCGGTGCGCATTTCGACCACGCCCTTTTGTAATTGGGCCTGGCGCCAGGCGAAGGTGCGTTCCATGCAGGCAAAAATTTGCGCGCAGGCTTCGGCGTGATCGTCATCGCCGCCGGCAGCGATGGCGTCGCGGAAAGCGGCTTTGTTGCGGGCAATCATTTTCCCGTCTTCCAGGATAAAATAGGCAGTATGTGCCCAATGCGCCGGTGGCGGCAGCAATTTGGCATAGAGGATCAATTGCAAATCTTCGCCGTTTTGAATCATTTCCTTTCGCCGCCTGGCGCCGCTCCATTTCAGGTCGATGATGGCCCATTCGTCGGTATCGCGGCGCAAGACCAGGTCGGCTTTGCCACGTACCGGCAGCCCGCTGAAGTCGCCCTCCAGCGGCAATTCGGTTGCCTCTATCGTCCAGCCGTTATTCCGTATCTGGGTGAGCAGGCTCCAGGCGGCATTTTTAACCCGGTTGAGAAACTGGTTGCGCTCCGGTTCCCGGCCGTACAGCAGCAGGGTTGCGCCTTCCCGTTCGAGTAACGTAGCGGCTTTGGCATCGATCCAGTCGCGCACGGTAATTTTATCCCAATCGAGGGGGTTTTCCTGTAAAAGCAGTTCAAAAAAGCGGTGGGCCAGGCTTCCCAGCAGGGTTTGGTCGCGGGTGACGCTAAGCAAACTGGCCGGGAACAAACGCAGCTTTTGCCGGAAAAACCAGCGGTGCGGATAATAAAAGAGGCTTTCCAGATTGGTCGGCGTCTCGTACTCGCTTTCGGCCAGACGCCCGGGTTCCCGGATCAACAACTGCGGGCGCGGGCGGGCGATGACCCTGCTTTCCAGCAAGGCACGGCCTGGAATACCGCCCAGATGCAATAGTGCCTGGCGCCCGGTTTCGTCATCCAGGCAAAATTTGAATTTTCGGGTCGAGTCAAATGCCGCTTCCAGGTCGCTGAGCAGCAAACTGGGCAAAGCGTCGGCGCCGTCGGCCTGTTCCGGTACCACCAGAATGAGCCGCTTTCGGGCTTGTAAAACGGGACGCTGTTTGAGTAACTGGCGCCGTTGGCCTTCCAGCAGCGGCTCGTCGAGTGTTACCGATCTGGAGGCCAGCCACATCCGTTCTTCTTGCCGCCAGTGATCGGGCGCCGGGGCTTTGCCGTCGAACAGGCAATTCCACCAAAGCAGCATATCCGCCGGCGCGGCCAGGGCGCCGGGCTGGTGTACAAAGTCGAAGCGGCCGGTTTCGGCTTGGGTAAGTTGAACCGGCGCCGGCTGGTAAATCGTGCGCACGATACGTTCCAATTCCAGAAAACTGAGCCGCGGCTCCGGCAATGCCTCCAACAAATCGCGAATCCGGCGTGCCTGTTCCGCCAACACCAGCAGCGTAGTATTTTTATCCTCCTCGTACTCCTTGCGCGCCCAGTGGTGCAGGTAATCATACAGTTCAATCGCATCGCGCTTGGGCGCCATGCCATCAGCCCGGTACCGGCGCCGGTTAAACCAAAATTCGTATTGTTCCCGCACGGCATTCGGCACCCCTTCTTTTTCCAGATACCCCAGCACCGCTGCAAACCAGGTATCACTGAACAAACCCGGCTTCTGCGCCATTACACGGGCGATCTCAAGCGCCAAGCCATCGTCCAGGGGTTTTATCGGCAAGGTTACGAACTCCATGATCTTGAATACGTCTACCGGTTCCCACAGGAAGACCGGCGCCAGTTTCAACACCTGAAGCGAGGGGCGGGCCAAGGAAGCAGACAACACGCCCAAGGCAGGAAACCCTTCCAGCAGCAGGGCTTGTTCGAGCGTCCGGTTCATTTCCGGGATCAGGAACACGGGATGCCAATCCGGGTTTTGGGCCAGCCATTGGGCCAGAAAAACGGCGGCATCGCTGTCGCGCCGGGCCGTCAGCACCAAAAGAGAGGCATCGCCTGCCGCCGCTTTTTTGCCGGAAACTTGCCCCAGCAAACTGCGTTGTAACCAGCCGAGGTCAGTGCCGGCATCGGCCGAGGCTGCAATCTCCACTGTTTCGATCGCAATTTTTTTTAATCGGAAAACCGCCATTACGCGTTGAAGAAAAGCAGGCAGCAGGTGTTCCGGTTCGTATAAAACTACTTTATCTAATGGTAAGGCGCGTTGTTCCAGCCAGTTCAACGCCTGTGCGCAGCGGTCGGCAAATCCGATGGCCGACACGCCCGCCTCGGGGTTGTTTATTTTTTGTCTGAAAAATTGCTCCACTTGTGCCAGGGCTGCAGGCCGTTTCGGGCAGTCCGTTCCGGCTGTAAAATCCCACCCGGCCAACAATAATTCGTCGCGCCAGGCCAGTAGTCCTTCTGCCGTGGCAAACCGGTCGGCCTCAAAGGAGGCATCGTAAAACGGCTTTTCCGGGGCAGTTTCGGCCCACTGCAACAATGCCTGCCGGTACAATTCGATACGCAGATAGTCAGTATTTTCGGGATACCCGAACAGACCCACCTGGCCTTCGAGCCAGTGGAGCAACTTTTTAGGGCCGAGGTATAGGTGGCCTGCCCGGTGGGCATCGGGGGCAGTGTACAGGGGGCTGTCAAAATCAAGGCCGAGGTGTAGTTGCATCACATTGGGTTAGCCGGTTTCTGGTCCGAAGGTTTCCGGTTAATGGCATTCGTTGTTTAAGGAGTAAATTTAGGTTTTTGTCCTACTTTTGCGCGGTTGTTATCGAAACAATTTTTTTGAAAAAATGGAAGAGCAAAATATTGCCAAAACGAGTGATATTACCATACGGGTCGCGCTGGACAAAGACCGGGTGCCCGTGAAGATCGAATGGTCGGCGAGCGACATGCACGAGGCAGGAAAATTTGATGAGTGTAAAGCGATGGCCGTGGCCCTGTTCGATAAAGAACACCGGGACACCCTGCGTATCGACCTGTGGACAAAGGAAATGCAGGTCCAGGAGATGGACCGCTTTGTGTATCAAACGTTGCGCTCACTCAGCCAATCGTACCTGCGCGCTACGCAAAACAAAGAACTGGCCGAAGAAATGGCCAAATTCGCGCATCATTTCGGGGAAAAGACGGAGATTATTCCGAAGTAGGTACACATGTACCTTTTTAGTATTTTTATTAAACCACATTAGTACACAAAGTACACATTAGTTTTTCAGAAATAGGGCTAATGTGTACTTTGTGTACTAATGTGGTTTAATAAAAACAGACAGGCAATCGGAGTGAACCGAAGTCAGATGGAGTGAACTATTTCTTCAACTCCTTGATCCGGTCTTCCAGTTCCAGTTCATCGCCCGGCGCGTAGCCCGTATGTTCAAAAACGACGGTGCCTTTGGCGTCAAGCAACAAAGTGTAGGGCACCGAGGCTACATTTGCCGCAATCTGGAATTCTTTATTATAATCGTGCAGGATGCGGTATTCCCAGCCTTTTTCGGCTACCATAGCCGGGATTTTCGCCGCCGTACGGGGATCATCCACGCTTACGGCTACAAATTCCAGGTCGTATTTTTCTTTCCACTCCCCGTAATAGTCCTTAATAGCGTCCAATTCTTTTTTGCAGGGAGAACACCAGGTCGCCCAGAAACTGATAACGGTTATTTTGCCTGACTTGCCCAGGTCCTGAACATTAAAGGTTTGACCTTCAAGGGTTTTTACGTTTGCCGAGGGCAAGGACGTCATTTGGGCAAACAGGCCCACGGCGCACAAAACAGCCGCCATTACAAGGAGTGTTCTTTTCATGTTTCTAAAATGAAGTGGAAAAATTTGGTAAAATCCATGCAAAAGTACGGCAAAGAAGGAGACGCGAAAGGCGTTTAACTAAGCATTAATGATTCTGACCAATAAATTGGGATACCTTCCGCATAAAATCAATTTTATCTTCACCACCAACTCCAAACTCGTACTCCTCCCCCCGGCCGCCTCTTTTCGCAATATGCCGAAGGACTGGGGTAGACGTGGAATGATCGCCGTTCAGGCGGAATGGGATTTGAATCCAGGCGAGGTATAATTTACAAATGCGTAAGTCGGGTAAATTGCCCGACTTACGCAGGTAGCAGCAGGATTATCTCAGCACAATTACTCTTTGGGTTTCCAATATTTGATTGTTCCGCAAAGTGAACATGTAAACCCCGGGAATAAAACGACTCACATCGATTTGGTGAATCAATAGTTCGGAGTTAACCTGGAATCGTTGAACATTTTTCATGATTGTGGTTTTAATGAACTAATAATCTGCTAAACAAATCACGGTAGAATCTGATTCCGATCATTGCAGATCCATTAGAATAAATTTAAATTTCCTCAAAAATAACCATTATGAAACACATCGTTTTAGTACTCGCTTCCATGCTGTTTTTTAGCGCATGCGAAAAGGAAAAAAACAGACCGGAATTCTATATTCAGGGAAAGGTGGTGGAAATGAAGAGCCAGGCGCCGGTGTCGGGAGTATATTTGAAACTATACAGTGCTATAGAATATGAGGGGGCATATGTTCTTTGGAGAGAAATTGGATCTGCGACAACGGATGACACAGGTTCATTTCGAATCGAGTACAATCTGTATAGCGGCGTTGCGCTCTTTAATTTTGCCGGGTTGAATCCTAAATACACCAAAGTGCGTATCGATGGAGGCGCTGAAAGGTATATTAGTGAATACTTCTATTATGTTGTTAGTGCTGGAGGGAATTATAAGATAGAATTGATTGAAGAGTGAAATCTTCTGTTTTCCGGCTGTTGCTGTTTGCGCCGGCGCTGCTGGAGCTGGAAGTGGCTGGAGCCACATTCCTTTTTTCTCTCCAGCGCGCTTCTACGCATAAGTAAAGCCGGACGAGCTGCCAACATTCAACGAAGTAATGTAACGCCCCCGGTAAATACCTCCTTCTCCCCGTTTTTATATCTGATCAACAAATAGTAAGGGTATACTCCGACATCGGCTGCTTTCCCACGAAATACGCCGTTCCAACCGGTCTTGCCCGGTACGGGCAAATAGTTTCGGGCTTCAAACACCTTTTCGCCCCACCGGCTGAAAATGTCCAATATTTCAATTTCCGCCACCTCATTACCGACACTTATTTCAAAAATAGTATTCTGAAGACTGCCCGGTTCAAATGCATTGGGGATATACACCCGGCGGTCTTTTCGCAGGCGAATCAGGACTTCGTCCAAGGCACGGCATCCGTTGGAATCAGCAACCTCCACCGATACAAGAACTGATTGTACCGGTAGGAAATGCTGATAAGGCTTTCCGACGGCAGCACTGTCCATCAAGGGTCGCCACACCATGCTGGAAAGGTCGCCCGGGTTAACCGAAGTTTGCAACAGCAGATGCACCGAATCGCCTAACGCTACCTCCAGATCATTTCCAAGATCAATTTTTATTTCCGGCGGTTCCACAACCTGGTAGGTACCGGACCATTCGCAGCCGGTGGCATCCTGAACGGATATTACGTAGGCGCCCGGCGCCAGATTCACAAACTGTGTGGCATTTCCGTAGGGCCCGCCGTTAAGGCTGAACAACAGCGGCGCGGTTCCGCCCGCCACCGTATCAATCCCGATACTCCCGTTCCTTTGGCCAAAACACACTACCGGGCGTACCGTAACACCAACCGCTAATGGCTGAGCGTTCGCCTGCACCTGAACGCTGTCGCGACTCGTACACCCATCAGGGGTTGTCACGGTTAAAATATAAATCCCTGGCGCAGTCGCTACAAGGGTGCGTGTGTTGCCGGATGGCAGGCCGCCGAGAATCCAGTCGTACTGCATACCGGCGCCCGTACTGGTACCTGCACCACCGAGGGTGGCATCCGGTTCTGTACAGGACAGTACCTGATCCGGTCCGGCATCGGCCACCGGGCCGGGGAAAAGAACAACCCGAACGGAGGTGCTGTCGTCGGGACAGGAAAATTGCCCGCCGATTTTATACTGAAAAATGTACGTCCCGGGAGCCTGCCCCCCCGTGTTAAAAATACCCTGATTTGCCTGAAAAGCACCGGCGCCGGAAGGTACGGCCGACACCTCGCTCCAGGCGCCTCCGGGGTCGGCCCCGGTCAGCAGTGCCTTCAAGTCCACCATTTTGTCAGAACCGGCGCAAAAGGTCACCGGCGCTGCTGCCGTGCCGCTTAATCGGCGGTTTTGAACAGAAACGGTAACGCCGGCACTCAGCGAAGTACTGCACGTTGGCAAACTGCCGTCTGTTACCTGAAACAACTGATAAACGGTTGTGCCTGGCGGAGCAACATTAAGGTACACCGGGAATTGGTCGGGCACCAGCACCTGTACCGGATTTCCGGCCCCATCCGACCAGGTCACCGTTACCGGATATATCCCGGTAGCACTCAACTGGAGCACGGCCTGCTGACCGGCGCATATCGTTTGGTCACCTGAAAGGGTTGCGGACGGGAGGGGTTTCCAGTACACCGGGCTTCCTGCCGCCACGGAAAGGCACGGATCGCTGAGATCCACAACGCCGCCCAAACTGTTCCCCGCCACAGCCGAAATATAATACGTGACACCCGTTTGCAGCGGCGGGCCGAAGTTGAAAATGGGTTGGCCACTAACACCCAAAATATTACCCAATGTATTGCCGGGCAGGGTGTGCAATACGAACTGTACACTGTCATCAGCATCCAGCGTCGCATCGTTGTTCCAGATACCCTGGGCGGGCTGGCCGGCACAAAAACCTGCCGGTGAGGCGCTCATCGTGCCGGCATTCGTAGCGCATTGGCAATGGTATGTTCCGGCAATCGGAGTCGTACTGCAACCATTGGCATCGGTGATAAAAAATGTAAAGCCGCTTCCGTTCGGCAATTCACCGGAAACAAATTCATTTCCGGCGAACGATCCCGCTACGCCCGAAACCGCGTATGGCGGCGCCCCGCCGGCTACTGTCAGGCTGAGGGTGTATGCGGTATTGGTACCGTTGCAGAGTTGGGCGACATCCTGAACAATCGGAAGGTCAAAAAATGTGACGGATACCGTGTCGGCGCTTTGGCAGAGCCCGTTTGACTCCGTCCAGCGAAATACATATTGCCCGGGCTGACCGGCCGTCACACCGGTTCCGGGCAACAGGGAATCGGCGAACGATACCGTTCCGGGACCGGCAACAGGAGACCACAAACCGGTATTCCCCGGAGACAACGTGGCCGCAAGCATGGCTGCCTGCCCACAAATCTGGGAAGATTGGCCCGCATCCGGAGTCGGCGGAGAAACGAACAGCACCGGCTGACCAGGAGCTACTGAAAAACATGGGTCGCCGGAATCCGGAATACCATTTTGGACATTACCGGCAACCAGCGAGATGAAATAGGTTACTCCTGCGGTCATACCCGGAGCCAACCCGAATGTACCGGTGTGGTTTTGCGCAAACACCTGGCCCAATACCGCACCGGCGTCGGAGTGCAACACATATACGGTGGTGTCGTTGCCGTCCAGGAAGTAGTCCCCATTTGAGGCTGCCGAAACGGAATCTCCGGCACATGCCGTCAGTAAAAACCCCGGCATACTACCCGCAGTGGTGGCGCATGCACAGGAGAAAGAGCCGGTCACCGGTTGCGAAACGCAGTTATTGGCATCCGTGACCGTAAAGTTGTACACCATGCCGCTGCCCATCGGAGCCGACGAGAACGTATTGCCGGCCAGTCCGTTGCCATTCACCGAATAGGACGCCGTTCCGCCGTTCACCGAAAAACTCACGGTGTAGTTTTCGTTGGCAGCATCGCAAGCGGTGGTCAAATCTATAATCACCGGATGCTCGAGAAATTCGAGCACAAGTGTGTCCGAAGCCGCACAACCATTTGCGGCATGCGTCCAGGAAAGGCTGAAAATGCCGGGACCCGAAGCAGTTACCGGGGTTGTGGCGGTCTGATCGTCTGCCAGCGCCAGGTTCTCTCCTGCCGGAGACCCGAGTACAAACCACTGCCCGGGTTGTGGGCCGCCGCCCAGCGTCCAGGTGTTTCCACAAACCGATGCGTCGGCGCCGGCCGAGACCATAGGATAGTTGTAAAAAATGACCGGCTGACCGGCACTTACTGCCAGGCATGGGTCCAGGAGATCCGGCTGTCCCCCGGTATCGGTGCCGGCTATTTGTGAAATGTAATACACCGAATCTGGCGTCATGCCGGGAAGCAGGGAAAATATCCCGGTCGTGTTTTGGTCGAAAACCTGCCCAAGTGTACTACCGGCACCGGAATGCAGCGCAAAAACCGCAACGTCATTGGCATCCAGTATTATCCCTGCTGCCGGTTGAACCTGGACGCTATCTCCGGCACAACGCTTCAGGGTATCCGGGGGCATTACCCCTGCAAACGTGCTGCAATTGCATTGATTCAAACCCGTCAGTGGCGGCGCCGAACAACCGTTGGCATCGGAAACCGCAAACTGATACCCAGCGCCGCTGGGTATGGAATTGGATACGAACAGGTTGCCCGCAACCGGGTTTCCATTTACCAGGTACGGAGGCAGGCCGTTTGCGAGCGAAATTTCTATGGTATAAAATTCATTTGCCGGGTCGCATACGGCCTGTACCGGCCCGGCAACCGGCGCCTCAAAAAACTGTATGGTGACCGTATCGGCATCCGCACAGGAACCGGCAAATTCCGTCCACTCGAACAAATACGTTCCGGGCAAAGCAACCCCGATACCGGTTTGGGGCGCCGTACTGTCGGCAAAAATGCAGGCGCCGGGTCCGTCGAGCAAGCGCCAAAGGCCGGCGTTTCCCGGCGCGAGAGCGGCGTCGAGGCTGGTCTGGTCGCCGCAAAGCGATTTGTCCGGTCCTGCATCAGCGAGCGGATACGGGTTGAAAACGATGTTCAAACATTGGCTTGGCCCGGCACCGCAAAGGTTGAGCGCCTGTACGCATACCGTACCGGCAGGCGCCAAACTGTCCCATTGCACCCGAATTTCAGTTGAATCATTTTTTCCAGGAATAGAACCGCCGGTAACGCTCCACAGATAGCCGCCGGCATCAGGTTGCAGCGCAACCTGATAGACGGCACTACTCCCGGCACACAGGCTGCCGGGCCCTGAAAGAATAGGCATTGCCGGCGCACCATTTATTTGTACGGAAAGGCAAACGGCGGCCGAAGTATCGCAGGCGCCAACGGCCCGCACACAGACCGGCGTGCTCCCCGTCGCCACCCAAACGACCCGGATAGTGTCGGTATGCTGGCCGCTCAGGATGGATGCATTGGGCGGCAGTTCCCAAACAAACCCGGCCATTCCGGCAGTGGTGTATTCCACCGTATCGCCCACACAGACGATCGTATTTCCCTGGGGAACAGAAGGCGCTCCGACGGAATCTGCCAAGCCGATATTCAGGCAATACGGAGCGCCGGTTCCACAAACGTTTTCCAGGCTGACACAAATCATCCCTGCCGAATCAATGCCCCAGCTCAGGTTGATGGCGGGTGTTCCTTGCCCGTTGTTGAGGGCTGTTCCGGCGGGTGTAGCCCAGGTGTAAGTGGTGATGCCCGGGACGACCGGCGTGCTCCAGTTGAGCATTTGCCCGGGACACACCTGTGTTTGACCGAAAATAGTATCGGGCAGCGGCGGGGGAACCTGGTCGGCCTTAACGGTCACAGTAGCCGTGTCGCAGCAGGTATTGTTGCCAACCGTTCGGCATACCTGCAGCGCATAGGTACCCGTGCCGGCAGCCGTTGCATTGATCTGGTTGGTTGGACCGGAAAACGTGCCGCCGTTAGTGGCTGTCCATTGGTAACTGACACCCGGCCCCGGAGGAGTGGAGCCGGTTCCCAGAAGCGCCGATGTCGGCTGCACGCAGGAGATCGGCTGGGGTGGTACAATGGCGGCGACCACCTCAAATACAATCAGGTTCAGCGTGACGATACTGTCGCAGCCGTTCGACCCGGTCAAGGTACGAATGTGCTGCCCGGGTGTGCAGGCGTCTTCGAAGCCGGGTGTTTGGGCGCAGGTTCCACTGCAAATGGTTTCGAAAACCGTGGCAAAAGTCCGCTGCAGCACGGTCAGGTGCAGGGTTGCCGTGTATGGGCACCCGTTTTGGGACAGGTTGACCACATGATCGCCGGAGGCGCAAAAGCTCTTCCCGTAGTACTCGACACAATCCGGGGCGCAAATGGTTTCATAATCGTCAGAACTGGCAGGCACCTCCAAAATGGTTACATTGACGCAGTTGGTGGTGATTTTGGCACAAAAGGGCGGTATGGCGGCGTTCAATAGTGCTGTCAGTTCCGGAACCGTCAGCGTGCCGTCAGGCGCAGGAATCAGGCCTTCCTGCTGGACCAGATACGACAGGCCGCAAATGGTGTACGTGCCTGCTGGGTAGGCGCTCAAATCCGGATTTTGGGTATATTCCAGAATCACGCCCCCGGCATCGCCAATCACGTACGTGTACGCGTACAAGGTACCGAAGGGCGGCGGCATACTGGGCGGGAGGTAGGTGGGCGGGAGGTTCAGGGCCAGATTGGGGGAGCCCTGACAAGCCGTGATGTCGGGCTGCAGCAAGTTGCCGGCATTGGCTTCGCAGGCAAGACACAGAATGCCCGTCGGGTCGCAAAAAATGATGGTCCAGTCCAGGAAGTTACCCACATCATTTCCCTGGCCGTCGAAGACTGTGAGGGTCCATTCGCCGTTGACAGAGCCGGTATTAAAACTTTCCAGGCATCCGATTTGTGGGTAGTAGGAGCCGAAAAAGCTGCCATTCATCCCCCAGGGCTGATTATTGTTCCATACCGCGGAAAATCCCGGATCCGGGTTGGCCGGATCGCCACAAGGGACAAAAGAAATATTCCAGGCGGACCCGTTGGTTTCACCAAAATGGCCGATCGGGCCGATGAGGGTGATAGTTTGCCCGGCGGGCGATGTCAGGGTGATTCGAAGATCGCCGATATACTCATGGTCCAGATTCAGCGTAACTCCGCAAACCCCTTGCCCGTTTTGCCCAAGCGTTGGATTGGCGGCTAATGAAACCTGAATGGGAAAATCGCCCTGAAAGTTATCGGGCATGTACTGGGGGCAGTTCGTACAGGAACACCCGTTTTGCGCGTCAAGTCTGAATGTCCAGAGCGATAACAGGAGTACGACAGAAAGCAGGTTTAAATTTCGGGAGTTAGGTGCTTTAAATAGCCCAATGGTAATGTCGTGCATGATTTCAGATGTTGAAAATCAAATGGTCCGACGGGCAAGGCGCTTGATTCGCAACCCTCAAAGAACCGCAAACTTATATAATTTTAACATTACCTTCTCCTCCAATAAATTCTTTTGAAACTCAATAAAAAACGCACTGATCTAATCCCTTAACCGAAATCCGTAATACTTAAATCTTTCATCCCCCCGAACGAAAACTCCCCTTCCCATCGTTTGAACCCCAAATCACTGACATACATGCAAAAACGCATCCTGCTACCCTTCTTGCTCCTGCTGCTCGCGTCCACCCTGTACGCGCAAAAAAACAAACCGAAGGCCTCCGGCAAATCGCCCGCGCCCACCACCCTGAGCCTTTTCGAAGCCCTGGCCCAAAAACGAATCGCCCTCACTATCACCGCCACGGGCGGGCATCAGGGCGAAAGTATAACGCTCACTTGCCGGAACCTGCAAGGACAATTTCTGCGTGTACAAATCCCGCAGGGCTTGCTGATGGAACCGGCCGATTCTTCCATGCAAACGCTCGTGGTGGCAGAGGCTAAGTCACTGGCCGTCAATACTAAAACCCCTGCCGAAATCAGCCTGAAGACCTTTTGCACCCAGGCCGGCGATCGTTCGCCAAGTACCGGCACGCCGTTTGCCGTAGGCGCCATGGCGCCCGAAAAACTGTGTCAGTTGCTGAAATTGCTCCATGAAAACGGTAAAACAGACGACCCGGCAGCACAATCGGCCGTCTGGTGTGTGACTAATGGACACAGCCTGGCCAGCATCGGCGATGCCGCGCTGACCAAACTTACCGCTGACCTGTTAGGTCAAAAGATGCCCGGTTACCGGGTACAATACGAAAGTCGCGAAGTGCCCGGCGAACGCGCCGACCTGGGCAAAGCCCTGATCGTAGAGAGCAATTTCAAATACACCCTGGCGAAGGACGAAAAACTCAGCACCCTCCTACTCGACGCCGAAGGTAAACTCATAAAAACCTTGCGCGAAAACGAAACGGCAATAGCCGGCGAACACCGCTCCGGACTGCGCTTACAAGCCTGGAACCTGAAACCAGGGAAATACACCGTGCGGGTACAAACAGCCAATAAGCGGGTGATACAGGATATTGAAGTGGAATTTTGAACAGATTTTTCGGGTCTCAAATCAACAAATCAACAAATCAACAAATCACCCCCTACGGCACACACATCCGCCGCAGCGCGGCGCTGTCGCCATAAAAAACATTAAAATCAACCGGTTCATTGATGCCGTTTACGGTACCGCGGTCGCTGTGTTGCCAGAAATGCCATTTACTGTCGTCGGGCATGTTCAGTTTGGCCACGTGGTAATGGGCAATCCAGAAACGATACGGTTTGAATTCGGGTTGATTGGCAAAATGGTTTTTGTAAAAATCCCGGTTCGTGTATATGATGGGTTTTACGTTGAATTGTTTTTCCAGCAGGCTCAGAAAATCTCTGGTATACTTCCGCACCTGGGTTTTATCCATCCCGCGTGTTTCTTCCACATCCACTACCGGCGGCAGATCGCCGGATCGCAGGCGAACGGTTTGGGCAAACCGGTTCGCCTGTGCACGCGGACTAACATTGGGTAAAAAATAGTGGTATGCACCCCGGATAACGCCTTGTTTACGCGCATTTTCCCAGTTATGGTCAAACCAAGGGTCTTCTATCCAGGTACCTTCGGTGGCTTTTATAAAGGCAAAGTCGATACGCATGTCTCCGACGCGCATTTTTTTTACCCGTTCCCAATCTATCCGGCTTTGATACCGGCTGACGTCGATGCCATGAATCTGGTAATCTCCGGGAATCCGTATGCCAAAATGTTTGTACTCTTTATAATGGAAGGGGTAGTCCAAAACGGACAACACCGTGTACCGCAACACCGGGCTGATCCATAACGCAATAGCGAATAGAACCAACAGCGCCGGCAACAAGGTTTTTGCAGAACGGCTTTTCCGGCGCCCGGAAGACGACGGAAAAATGAGTAGTTTTCGCCAGGGAAAAGACATATCGATTGCGGAATACGGATTGCGGATGGTGGAATAATCCGCATTCCGGAATCCGCAAGCCGTAATTATTTAGTTTCCGGTGAAATTGGGTTTGCGTTTTTCCAGAAAGGCCGACACGCCCTCCTTGTAATCGTTTGTTTTGCCGGCGGCAGTTTGCAACTCGTCTTCAACAGTCAGTTGGGCGGCAAAATCATGGGAAAAGGCCCGGTTGAGCGCGCGTTTGGTGAGGCCGAGGCCCTGGGTCGGCATTTGGGCCAGCGTTTCGGCTATTTTAAGGCTATCTTCGGCAAAAGTTTCGTCGGGAAAAGTTTTCCAGATCATCCCCATCGCTGAGGCTTCGGAAGCCGGAATTTTGTCGGACAACATCATCAGCGCTGTTGCCCGTTGCAGCCCGACAAGGCGCGGAAGGGTCCAGGTGCCGCCGCTGTCGGGGATCAAGCCGATTTTGGAAAATGCCTGGGTAAACGAAGCGGAGGCTGTAGCCACTGTAATGTCGCAAGCCAACGCAATATTGGCGCCGGCGCCGGCAGCAACTCCATTCACGGCGCACACCACGGGCTTTTCCAGGTTGCGGATGCTCAGCACGATCGGGTTGTAACCTGTCGATATGATCTCATTCAGGGAAGGGCCGTTGGGGTCAGTCACTTCCTGCAAATCCTCACCTGCGCAAAAAGCTTTACCCGTGCCGGTCAGGTACACGGCCCGGATCGCGGGATCGTTTTTACAGGTTTCAAGCGCCGCCAATATTTCCTGACGCATCGCATGGTGCATGGAATTAAACACTTGCGGCCTGTTCAGGACAATCCGCGCAACCTGGTTTTCAACGGAAAAAAGGATATGATCGGGCATTTTTTTAAGGACTTGATGCATGTAAAAATAGCCCGCAAAGATAGTGGGTATTGCCGCAGCAACAATTGCCGCGCAGAATAATTTACCGGTTTACCGTTTTTGCGTCATCTCTGTGATTACTTTGACCAACTTGTCCAACTCCGCCTCCGTAGTGTACACATGCGGCGTCACCCGTACGCCGTCCACTTTTTCCCAGGTGATCGCCGTCGTATGAATTTTCCAGTTTGTAAAAAGGGCTTCTGAAACGGCGCCTGCCTTTTGCCCTGCTATCGCAAACGTGCCGATGGCGCAGCCCCAATCCGGATGTAGCGGCGTGTAAAATTGAATACCCGGCAAATCGCGCACTTGCTCCATCCAATAGTTTTTCAGGTAATGCAGGCGCTGTTGCTTGCGGGCCGAACCGATCAGGTTGTGCAAATCGAGGGAGTATCCGGTCGCCATTTCCACCGGAAAACTGCGGGTACCCAGGGATTCAAACTTTCGGATATTGTCGCCGTCGGGTTTATCGCTGGAGAGCAAAGACCAGACATTCGGGATTTTTTCCTTTTTAATCCACAACATTCCGTTGCCAAACGGCGCGCTCAACCACTTATGCAGGCTGGTGCCAAAATAATCGCCGCCCAGGTCCGGTATTTTATAATCGAGCAAACCAAAGGAGTGCGCGCCGTCAATCAACACCTCAATGCCGCGGGCGTGCGCCGCATCGGCAATACGGCGTACCGGAAGAATTTGTCCGCACCAATTGATAATATGCGTCAGGTGTACCACCTTGGTTCGGTCGGTAAATTTAGATACGAAGGCTTGAATCAGCGTATCGGCATCCTCGCTGGGCAAGTCGAAATCTGCCCATACCAGGCGGATGCCTTCTCGTTTTTCGCGCTGTTTCCAGGCGTGTATCATGTTGGGATAATCGTATTTGGACAGCACTACCTCATCGCCGGCCTTCAGGTTCAGTCCAAAAATGACGGTATTGAGCGCTTCCGTCGAGTTTCGGTTCAGGGCAATCTCTTCCGGGTCGGCGCCGGCCAGCGCTGCCAGGTTGTAGCGCAGCGGTTCCCGGTCCTGTTCCAATATGCGCCACATGTAATATGAGGGCGCTTCGTTGCATAAACGGTTGTAATAATCCAGCGCATCCAGGGTCGCCCTGGGCGCGGGAGATACGCCGCCGTTGTTCAGGTTGATAATGTTCGGACTGGAGGCATACGCCAAACGTATCTGCCGCCAAAAATCGTCTTCGGATTTCGGATTCCGGATTGTACCGAGGTCTCCGGACCGATCAGATTCCGGCAGGTCTTTCAGGAAAGCAGCCTGGGCGGATTGGTGTAAGGCGAGGCCACCGAGCATGGCAGCGGTTTGGCGGATAAAACTGCGGCGATTCGTCATCGTGTTTACAAATTTTCTCAAAGAAACCCCCTTTCGCGCCGAAGCAGGAAACTTTTACCTAAAAATTTGTTAAGTTTCGTTTAGCAAGTATCTTTTAGCGCATTGAAGCGTATAAAGGTCTGTTTAAAAACAAAATTAATTTATCCATGATGAAGAAATTCGTGTTAACTGCTTTCGTTGCCCTGATTGCCTCTGTAGTCGCCCTCGCGCAAAACAGGCCGGCGGCTCAACCTGAAACCGCTCCCGCCAATAAAACCGAGCGGATGGAGAAGGCAAAATCTACCAAAGATGCCGATAAAATTGGGCGCGCAGAGGAACGTTCTAATGGTTCCGCATATAGCGGCAAAGGCAAAGGCGGCAAAAAGGATCGGGTAGAAAAAGGAGAAAAAGGCAAGAAAGGAAAAGGCAAGGGGAAAAGTAAAGGCAAATTCAAAAACAAAAACAAATCAAAAGATAAAGCCGAAGGTAAAAGAGGTCGGGACAGAGACGATGATGACAACAAAGGCCGGCAGCAAGGCGAACGCAAACGCGACCAGGAGCGCACCGGAGGGGAAAAATCCCCGACATCTAAACCGGCTCCTGCCCCAAGCGAACAAAAAAGCCGCAAAGCCGGGGACAAACCGACTCCAGGCACCGAAAACCGAAAAGGTAAATAAACAGGCGGCTAATACAACAACCACGACAACAATCCACCCCGCTCCCGGTCTTCCGGGAAGCGGGGTGTTTTTTTTTAAAATGTGGTCAATGTGTTTTAAATGTGGTCAATGTGTTTTATATGTGGTCAATGTGTTTTATATGTGGTCAATGAGGTCAATGACGCCTCCAGAAACCTCCTAACCCCTCAAACCAGAAACCTCCAAACCCCCAAACCTCCAAACCCCTATTCCTCGAAACCCCTATTCCTCCACCAGCTCCATCTCGATTTGTCGCTTCTGCAAATCCACCGCGGTGATCCGGACGCGGACCCGGTCGCCCATTTTGATCGACTTGCCATATCGGCGACCTTTAGCGCGCAAGTTTCCTTCCTGAAGGATATAGGTATCGTCCAGGTATTTGAATTCCACCATTCCTTCGGCTAAGGAGCCAGGCAAAGCCACAAAAAAGCCGCGCTCGATCATGCCGCTGATATATCCTTCAAATTCTTCCCCGAGATGCCGCCGCAGTAGTTCGGCTTGTTTGTATTTGATACTTTCGCGCTCGGCATCGGCCGCCTTTTTTTCCTGGGTGCTGATGTGTTTGCACTGTTCCTCCAGTTTGGTCTTATCCATCCGGAACGTGCGCCCGTCGAGGTTGCGGTACAGGAGGCGATGGGCCAGCACGTCGGCATAGCGGCGTATGGGCGACGTGAAGTGGGCGTAATGTGTGAACCCAAGCCCGTAGTGGCCGATATTGTTGGTAGAGTACACGGCTTTGGCCATAGTTCGAATCGCCAGGGGCTCCAGCAGTTTCAGCCGTTCGTCTTTTTGAGCCGCGCGCATCAGCGAATTATAGGACTGGGCAATATGTTTCGGCGTATCCACTTTCATCTTATGCCCCATTTCAGCGGCAAAGCGGGCGAATTCGGCCACTTTTTCCATGTCCGGCAGATCGTGAACGCGGTACACAAAAGGTATTTCCTGTTGTGCGGCCGCCTTTTGTTCGATGAACCAGGCCACTTCTTTATTGGCCAGCAGCATAAAATCTTCAATCAGCAGGTGCGCGTCTTTTCGTTCTTTTACATAGGCTTCGATCGGCGTACCGTCTTCAGCCAACCGGAATCGCACCTCCTCCGAGTCGAAACCGATGGCGCCGTTGCGCTCGCGCTCGAGCCGCATTTTTTTAGACAGTTTGTTGAGCGTTTTTACGGCCCATTCGAGTTGGTCGTAAATAGTCAGTTGCCGCAGCGCTTCTGCCGGTTGATCTTCGAGAATGGTTTGGGCTTCTTCGTAGGAGAACCGTTTGGCGGAGTGAATGACGGTTTTGCCAAACCAGCGCGATACAATTTGGTCCTTTTGGTCAAAAGCAAAAACCGCCGAAAAAGTCAGCCGGTCCTGGTAAGGGACCAAAGAGCAGAGGTTATTCGACAGTTTTTCAGGCAGCATCGGATTAACGCGGTCCACCAGATACACCGAAGTACTGCGGCGCAGGGCTTCGGCATCCATCGACGAATCGGGTTTCAGGTAATGAGTCACATCGGCGATATGAATCCCGATTTCCAAGTTTCCGTTTTCTAATTTTTGGATGCTGAGGGCATCGTCGAAATCCTTAGCGTCCTCCGGGTCGATGGTGAAGGTCAGCACATCGCGGAAGTCGCGGCGGAGGCTGATCTCCTGCGGAGAAATCCGTTCCGGTATACGGTCGGCTTCTGCCAGCGCCTCTTCAGAGTGCATCAGTTCGAAGCCGGCATTGATCAGGATTTTTTTCATCTCGAAGTCGTTCCCTCCCGCATCGCCCAGGGTTTGGGTCACTTTCCCCATCGGGACACGTCCCTTTCCTTCTTGCCAGTCGGTAACACGCACCACCACTTTTTCACCGTCGCGGGCATCGCCACAAGCTTCGAGCGGCACGTAGATATCCACCGGCATATTCGGGTTATCGGGCAAAAACAAGGCGTATTTCCGGCTTTTGCGCAGGGTGCCGATAAAAAACTCATTGGCCCGCTTCAGTACTTCGAGCACCTCGCCTTCCGGTTTGCGCGGTGGCTGGCCGCGACGGAATCTTGGCGCCGAAGAAAACAACAATACCCGGACCGTGTCGCCATTTAGTGCGCCATGAATATACTTTGGCGCGATATAGACATCCGAATCCAGCGAGTCGGCCACGATATAGGCTGCACCGGTTCGGGTCATATCCACCCGGCCTTCGATGATTTTCTTTTGTGCGGCAGGAACGGCGGCTTTTGTTTTTTTGGCCTGGTCGACCTCCTTTTTAAGTGGCTCGCCCGCAATTTTTGCGCCCGTATTCTCTTTTTTAGAGACGGTTAAACGCTCCAAGGCAACCCCAAACTTGTTCTCTTTGAAAGAATTTACCGAGCCGGCCTGCTCCAGTTGCAGCAACGCATATTCAACGGAGTCTTTATTATTCTCAATTTTGAGCAAATCGAGGAGTTGGCGGGGCGTGAACTGCTTTTTGGGTTGCGTGAGCAGAAATTTGAGGATTTCAATTTGTAAATTTTTGGCGGTCAACTTTTTGCCGCCTTTTTTTTTCTGTTTGGTCATAAACTATAATACTGGTTATCAATCGGGGAATTGGTTAGGTATTGAAAAACTAATTAACCTCCACCGCCCGTTAAAACAAAAACGAAAGGTAAAAAGTTGCCTGCAAACAAATTTGGCAATCTTTAACCTTTAGTTGGCAACTGCCGCCTTCGTTTCGGCGTTTCTTTGCCGTAAAATTGATTCAAAATAATGAGAAAAACACTGATCTTACCCTTTTTGATCCTGATTTTGTCCGGTCTCACGGCACAAAATCCGGTTGCACCGGCCGAAAAATCGGACCCGGAGGCTAAAAAAGTCCTGGACCGCGTTCGTAAAAAATACGACAATTATAAATCCTTCGAGGCAAACTTTTCCCTCGTTATCGAAGTACCCGGCCAACCGAAAGACACCCAAAAGGGCACCGTCGGGCAACAAGGCGAAAAATTTCGCCTCGACATGGATCCACAGATCATTGCCAGCGATGGCAAAACCAACTGGATCTATCTGAAAAAAAACAATGAAATCCAGATCAACGACGCCGACCCCAATAGCGATAACGGCTTCCTGACGCCCAAAGATTTGCTGTTCCGTTATGAAAAGGGCGATTTCATGTATGCTATTACCGATAAGGTCACGGAGAAAAGCCGCGTCCTGACGCAAATAGAATTCAAACCCAAAGATAAAAAGTCGGAATACGCCAAACTACGGGTGAGCATCGATGAAAAAGCCGGCACCATCGAAAGTATCAAAGCGTTCGCAAAAGACGGTTCGCGGTATGCTTTCCAAATCACCCGGTTTACCCCCAATAAAATTTTCGGCGCCGATTACTTCCGCTTGGACGCAAAATCATTCCCGGGCGCACACGTGGAGGATCTGAGGATGTAGTTGTTATGAGTTATGAGTTATGAGTTATCTTACTCGGCATAACTCATAACTCATAACTATTTCCTTATCGCCTCCACCGGGTCCATTCCGCTTGCCTGAATTGCCGGGATGAGTCCGGAGAGTACGCCTACGACAACGGATGTGCCCACACCGACGAGGGTATTAAGCATGGAAAGGTGTATATCAAAATCGATTGCATTGGATATAATCGTGGTAATCAGCCAGATAAGCAGTAATCCGATGGCGCCGCCCACGATACACAATACCACTGCTTCAAAAAGTATTTCGAGCAATATAAACCAACGTTTGGCGCCCAGCGCCATTTTTATACCGATAATGTTGGTGCGTTCCCGCACGGAAACGAACATGATATTGGCCACGGAAAACATACCCACGATAAGGGCGAAAATGCCGATGGCAATACCGGCCAGGTTGATTACTTTAAACAGTTGATCAAATACGTTGCTTAGTATGGTTAGGGTATTCAACGCAAAATTGCTGTCTTCCCGCGGTTTCAAGCGGCGCTCGGCCCGCAGGACGCCCGTAATTTCGTCTTTGAGTTCCTCTAAGTCAGTTCCGGGTTTGGCCCGCACCCCGACGGTTGTTTTGCCTACCCAAGGGTTATTATCGCGCACACTGAACCCACGCCGGGCGAGCGTATGACTGATCAGCACGGCATTGTCGAAGTTCATAATTTTCAATAAATCCTTACCCGAGGATTTGACTACGCCGACGACCCGCAACTTACGTCCACCCACACTCACCGATTTATCAAGCGGTCCGATTCCTTCGGGAAACAATCCTTCGGCGATTTTGGCGCCGATAATGCATACATCGCTGCCATTGGTGTACTCCGCCGGTGAAAAAAAACGGCCGTCTTCCTCAAATTCGAGCCGGAAAATTTCACTGCAATCTTCGGTCATACTCAGAAACGCGGCATTTTCCACACTTGAAGATTGCCATTTGAGGGTTTTGCTTCCCAAAAACTGCCAGAAACCTATTTCAGACGCCGTTTTCAGTTTGTCTTTCAGCGCTTCGTATTCGTCATAGCTCTGGTTCGGGCGCCGCATCCATTTCCAGAAATTTTGTCCTGGATCTTCTCCCCAGGAGAATTTATCCAGGTAAATAACATCGCTGCCCAATTTGGCCAAACTCCCGCGGATGTTATCCTCCAGCGAGTCCACCGCACTTTTTACCCCGATAATACAAAAAATGCCGATAGTGATGCCTAACAGCGACAAAAAGGAGCGCAGTTTGTTCGCCATGAGTTGTTGCCAGGCTTGGGCAGCGCCTTCGGAAAGGATGCGGAGAATTTGACGCATAGGGCTGAGAATTTGTTTGTCCGGCGATTTGAGGATTTGACGGCGCGAAGGTCATAATTGCCGCCCGCGTTTAAAAATGGATTCGATCAATACGTTTTAATCGTCTATCAATGAATTGGATTCGCGAGATATTTGATTTGCCTCCGCCAGTTTTATACCCAAAGTATATTAACCAGCAGCCAAACCCCTACGCCGATTAAAACAATACCTGCCAGTCGGACGATTTTACCCGGAATTCCCGGCCCCAGCCGCTCGCCGATTTGATCTGCCAGCACAACCTTGGCCACGTCCGTCGTCAGTACCATTGCCAGCGCAGCGCCGAGAAATACAAAGGTATAATACTTGTCTTCTGGTGGCGCATCGGCCCGCGCGGCAGCGGCCAAGCCGAACCAAAAGAGCCAGTTAGATGGATTGGCCATATTCAGGGCAAAACCTTTCATAAAGGAATACCGGCGACGGGCGACCCCTTCTATGACCGCTCCGGGGGCCCTTTCCTTTTTCGGCCAAATAGCCGAGATACCGAAACCGATAATCAGTAAAGATCCGATCAGCCCCAAAACGGATTGAAACGTATCCTGCCGGAGCATGGCCATTAAACGGGCCGATGACCACCACCCACCGACAGCAAGGGCGGCATCGCTGATAAAAGCGCCTAAAGCAAGGGCGATGCCATACCGAAGCCCTTTTTTCAGCGTAACCTGAAGCCCCAGGAAGAACAATGGCCCCAACAATAATCCATAAGCCAATCCGGCCAACGTACCTTTTACTATCGCTGCTGTCACGGTTCTGAAATATTCAATATCCGGCGCAAATAGGCTTCCCAGTTCGATTGGACGGCGCCTTTCAACACCCGGGGGAATTTTGCCTGGCCGTTGAGTTTGCCCTGCTCATCCATCCAGTTGTAAAACACTTCGTGCGGCAGCAATTCCACACGTACATCACGCAGCGCATAACGGCGTTCCACCGCGTAGTCGTCGTTTATTTCGCACAAGTGGGCATCGAGATTTGCCGCAAACTCCGGGGCATTGATGTAGGCATTATCCACGCTTACATACCACTGATGTGCCCAGTGGCTTCCATGTTGTACGGCAGCCACGGCAAATTCTTTAACTCCGGCATTCATTTTCAGATCGGTTTTCCGGATCGCGGTGTTCATATTGTCGACGGACAGGTGTTCGCCCACCACGCTTAGAAAATGTTTGACCCGGCCGGTGACCTTGAAACGAACTCTGTTTACATCGACAAATTCGATGGTATCGCCCAGCAAATAACGCCAGGCGCCGGCATCGGTGTTCAGGATCAAGGCATACTGCTGTCCGGGCTGTACATCGGCCAGGGTAATCGCTGTCGCATCCGGGCGTAAATTGCCGTTTTCATCAAAATTTTGTTCGTTGAACGGCACAAATTCATAAAAAATACCGGCATCGGTCACCAATCGTAATAACCTGGATTCCGGCCCCGGTTGATAGGCAATAAAACCTTCAGAGGCCATATAACTGTCCACATAATGGACCGGGCGACCCAGGAGCTGTTCGAACGTTTGCCGGTAAGGCTCAAAAAAGATACCGCCATGCAGGATGAGGGAAAAGTTGGGCCATATTTCGTGGATATTTTTCAGCCCATGCCGTTCGATCACCCGCTCGAATATCATCTGCACCCAGGCAACATTGCCTACAATAAAACCGATGTCCCACTGCGGGGCTTCTTCCGCAATTTGTTTTATGCGGTCTTCCCACTCCGGGATTGTGGTAATGTGCCGGCCGGGTTTGTAGTATTTTTTCAACCAGAAAGGCCGGTTTAACCCGATAATGCCCGACATGTCGCCCACCCAATGGCCGCCCTCCGGTGTCAGGCTGGTGCAGCTGCCTACCATGAGCATTTGTTTGGTAAACAGGTCGGCCGGCAGATCGAAATGTGCCATGTCACAAAACAACCGCCGCGACACCTTTTTCATCGTTCGGATTATATCCGGCGTCACCGGTATGTATTTGGAGGCCGCGTTGGACGTGCCGCTGCTCAGGGCAAACCAGGGTATCTGGCCGGGCCAGCACACATCGGCCTCATCCTGCCGCGCGCGCGACCACCATTGGTCATACATACGATCATAGTCGTGCAATGGCACACGTTCCTGAAAAGCGCGCACCGGATCGGGTGATTCCAGTATTTGCCGAAAGTTGTAATGCCGTCCGAAAGCGGTGTCGCAGGCTTCGGAGAGCAGGCTTGTGAGGGTTTTCTTTTGTTGCATGACCGGCGATACGCGGGGTTCGGAGCGGGTGGCGCCCAGCCGAATGCCGGTTTTGATAAAATGGCCCAACGAGTACATAGTTGAAGCAGACGGATTTTAAGCCCCTCGCCCTTTCAGAAAAATTCAAGAGAAGAGCCAAATTTTAAACAGAGTTTGGCGCAAGGACCGACGATAGGAAAATGCTGCCGTTGAAAATGGACGCAAAAGTAGGTTGTAAATCCGTTACCCCGGCCATTTTTACCCGGACGGCTTGCCAGTTTCGGTCAACAGGCTTCAAAATAGCCGTTTTAACCCCAAATCTGGGTGTCATATAGCCTGTTAGGGTGGCTAAAAAAGGCAAAAGCCGGCGAGAGTTGTCTCGCCGGCTTTAGATAGATTTAACTTCGGTTTAACCTATATAAAATTAACATTTATGCCTTATAATTGTTTCATTTTCAAATGCTAACAAATTTAAAAGTTAAACAATCATGAAAAATTCCATCTTTTTTTGCCTGGCTATATGTTTAATTGGAGTAGTTTCTTGCTCCAAAAAAGATAATGCCTCCAGTTTTAATCTCGACGAGTCCTTTACCCTGGGCTACAATGCCACGGCTCAGTTGGATAATAAGCCGGATGTCAAAATTCAATTTGTTCAAGTAACCGAAGACAGTCGTTGCCCTACCGATGTTCAATGTGTTTGGGCCGGCCGTATCGTGGTCAATGTAACCTTTTTCCAAAACGGTACGGAACAAACAGGCGCCTTGGCTTTGGGTGATATTACCGGTACCAGTTATTCGGATGAATTCATTTTCGGCGATTATACGGTTAAACTGCTTAACGCCCAACCGGCTCCTAAATCTGACCAGTCCCTGTCGTTGACTGATTATAAGATTGAAGTGCTGGTTAAAAAAAGCAAATAAGCTACTTCAGCATAACCTTCCCGGTGCCCAACACCTGTCCGCCTGAAATTACCCGCAGAAAATAAATACCTGCGGGCAGTTGCTCGCGTTCGAAGCGCCATTGCAGGCCATTTACTTGTGCTGTCCGAACCGGCCGGCCGGTGGCGTCGCTGAGTTCCGCCGTCCAATCCGTGGCCGTGTTCAAACCGTCGAGTTGCAGGATAGCCGTTTCGGTCACTGGGTTCGGCATTACCCGCAGGCTCAAACCTGCAAGGAAGGGTTGCCAGGCGCTCACCACCACAAAATCCTGGCCGACGCGATGGCGGGTCGTATTGGTATACACCGGCTCGTTGAAATCGAAAAAGATGCCGGCCTGATTCAAAATATCCGTCTGAAGTGGAACGTCGCCTTTCTGAGCAATGCGGAAGGACACGAAGCCCTGGGAATTTTCCTGGCTTTTGCTGCTGTCCGGGAGGTTTATATTATCAAAAATAAATTTAATGTCGCGGTCGCCAAAGTACTCGAACCGGTACGAATGACTGCTGGCGCCAGGCGTAATGCTGCCCGGATCAAGCCAGGGTGACAGTTCGTCGCGAATCACTACTGTAAATGCCGTGTCCGTGCCGGTGTTTTGGAAACGGATCAGGTATTCGAGGTCGGTACCGCGATTGATGTAGTGCGCCGACTGGTAGCCGGTCGGAAAACCCTGTTTGTCATTCGGGTCATAAGCGCCTACGTTTTGGGTGCAGTCGATGTCTATCCAGGGGTCGTTATCATTTACAGGAAATTGGTTTACAAAGCCCGTGCTGAACTGTGCATTCGTGGTGCAACCCTCTACCGCCAGGCTGGGCATGGAATTTCCGGGGTGGAAAGGCGCCTGAGTCACCTCCACGCGCCAGGTAGACCCGTTTGCCGGCACTTTGAACCGATGCGATTCCAGTTGATCCAGAATGATGGACGGCGGCGGAGCCTGCATCAACATTACAGCGTCTTCGATGATGACGTATTCCAATGCCTGGGTCATATCGCCGGTACCCAAATTTTGGATAATGAATTCCAGTGAATCGCCCTGACAATCGGCGCCCACCTCTAGGCTGGCGCCCGACCATTGGCTGTTAGCGGGTTCGCAGTTGCCAGTCGGATGTACGATGGCTTCGGTGCAGTGTGTTTGACCCAATGTCGCGTTGCAACTTACCTGTACGTGTACCCAAAATTGACCGCAGGTGTTGAATGGAACTGTTCCCAACTGAAAACGGTATTGGTTATTGCCCAAATTGGTGAAGGGTAATTGTGCACTAGTGATCGTCAGGAAAGGATCAAATTGGATATCAATAAAAGCATCGGTTGCCGCGGCAGTCCCTTCGTTACAATATTGCACAAAGTAATGCCCTGCAAAACAACGCCGCAAAAAGGCATTTCCAATATCGACCGTCATCGCCGGGCATACTGCCTGGGGCTGCAGGAGAAAATCTTGATTCACCGTTTGATTGGCCAAAATGTTGAGCGAAAAGGAACTTTGGCAGGCTGCCCACAATGCATTGGGCGACAGTACGGTTACCGTGTAAGTACCGGGATATAATTCTACGTCAAATTCGCCATCAATATCCGTATTGGCAAAAAATTCATCTCCCGCGCCATTTTCAACCCGAATAATCACGCCGGCAAACTCGTCGTCGGAAGGATCAATCGTACAGTTTGTATTCCAGTCGGCAACCACCGAACCGGTTAACCGCGCACATTCGTCCAGGCCGTCCTCCACTACTTGCGACACCACAACTGAACAGCCGAAGGCATCTGTAATCGTAATCACATACGTACCGGGAAGCGGGTCGAATTCACATGACGAGTTATTCTGGTTATTCCACATATAGCTATAAGGCGGCACACCTCCCGAAACATTGGCACATACCACGGTGGAATCGCCGCAAAAAAAGGTATTGACATAGAAGACGGAAGCACTCAAAGGTGCCGGCAAGGTGAGCGCAAAACATTGCGTCGCCTCGCAACCAAGTGTCAAATCGGTGACCGTGACGCAATAGGTTCCCGGAAGGGTAACCGCGATCTCCGGGCCGGTTTGGCCGCCGGTCCAGGAATAGGAAAAGTTCCCGCTGCCGCCTCCTACAATGGCGCTGAGTGTAACGGGATTATTTTGCACATTGCAGTCGATATTACTCGCTGTAATAGAAACCTGCGGAAACGAAACGTCGCTGGTGACCACAATCGTATCGCCGCCCCAACAGTTGGCCAGCGAATCAAATACAAATACGGCATAGCTACCAGGCTGGCTCACCGTTATGGAAGGCGTATTCTGGGAAGCCCCGCCACCGCTCCAGAACCACTCCAGATTCCCACCCGGCGGTGTTACGGTTGCCGTCAATTGTATGGTGGGATTTTGGCAGGTCAATACTGCCGACGGTGGATTAATTTGAACGTCCAGCGTACAGGGGTTCTGGGCCTGAATACGCTGAAACAGCGCGATCGAAATCGTCAGGAGAAGCAGAAATAGATGTTTTTTCTTGTGCATAGGATATTATAGTTTGGGAATGAAAAACCAATGGAATGATTGAACAACGTTGATCAATATTATTTAACGGTACAAAAGTTCACTTTATCGAATCAGTAACCAAAGACAATTTTTAGCATTTATAAAATTATTTTTAAATAAATTTCAAATAAACAATTGATTTATAAATATTTGCAAAAGTTAAGATTGGTAAAAAGATAATTACAAGCCATAAAAATATCTCCGTGGAAAACACGCTGCTCTGGCAAACCCTGCGCACACTCAACAATCTGGAGCAAAAACACCTGGGCCAATGGCTCCGCTCCCCGTTTTTTTGCCGGCGCGAACAACCGGTCTTATTGTTCGAATACCTGCAAAACTGCCTGGCCAGAGGAGTTACGCCAACTTATGAGGGGGCTTTCGAACCACTCGCCGGCCAGGGAAAACAGCCCGATATGCATGCTATACGTTTGCTGACGAGCGAGTTGCTGGCCCAAATCGAGCATTTTCTGGTATACCGGGAAATGTTTGCCGAGCAGGCTAATTTTGATATTCACCTGGCCGCCGCTTATCGCAAACGCGGCCTGGAAAAACATTTTCGCCAAAGCCTGCACAGCGCCCGCGCCGGCTGGGGCAAACAACCTTACCGCCATGCGGAATTTTTCGATGCCCAATCGGCTATCGAATACGAACTATACCAGCAACTCAGCGCCGGGCGCCGCACCGAAGCCCTGAACTGGCAACAACTCTCCGACCAAACCGACACGGCCTACATTGCCCGGAAATTGCGGCAGGCCTGTATGGCACTGAGTCACCAGGCCGTGTATCCGGCCAATTATCAATTCGGCCTGCTCAACGCCGTACTGGAGCATGTGCGCCAAACGGAAGCCCTGCAACAAATTCCCGCCGTATCCTTGTATTTCTATTGTTACCTGTTGCTGACCGAGCCTGCGGGCGAAACCCTCTTCCAACGTTTTAAAACACAATTATTCGAAAACCTCGATCAATTGCCCGGCGATGAGCAACGCAACCTTCACTTGCTGGCCCTTAATTTTTGTATCCGAAAAATCAACCAACTGGAGAGCGCCTATTTCCGCGAGGCACTCGACCTGTACAAGTCTGCCCTGAATGCCGGCCTGCTGCTGGAAAACGGCCAGTTCTCGCATTTCGCCTACAATAATATCATAGCCATAGCCCTGAAAGTCGGCGATATCGACTGGGCCGAGCAGTTTATCCATACGTACACCCCTTTTTTGGAAAAAAAGCACCGCGACGCCGCTTTTCACCTCAATCTCGCCCGGGTAGAGTACGGACGCCACAACCTGAGCGCCGCCCTCCTGCACCTGCAACATGCCGATTACAAAGACCTCATCAACAACCTGATCGCCAAAACTCTGCAACTGAAAATATACTATGAAACCGGCGAATTCGACGCGCTCGAAGCCCACCTGCAAAGTATGCAAACCTTTATCCGGCGCCAACGGGGAATCGGCTACCACAAAACGAATTACCTGAATATCGTGCGCTATGGCCGCCGGCTAATGCAACACAATCCCAATAGCCGGCAAGCCCGCGCTGCCCTTAGGCAAAAAATAGAGGAGGAACCGGTTTTGACGGAGAAAGAGTGGTTTTTGGAGATGATAGATCATTAAAGGTTGGAGGGGGCTGATTGGGGGGTTTGAAGGTTATCGATTACCCACAAATCCGCATATTGATCCATCAGATGTCTCCCTTCGGTCGACATGACAATCTGTTGATAATCAAAATTTTACCCAGATTTCTCGCTGCGCTCGAAATTTCCCGGATACGTCTGGCATTCCTAACGCAGTAAGGCCATGTGTTCCCGTGTTAATTTCGAGCGCAGCGAGAAATCTGGATAAACAGATCATAATCAATTGTTTGTCATGTCGAGCGCAGCGAGACATCTGCTAAAAAATGTTGAATTTGTGGGTAATCGATAGGGTCAGAAGGTTTCTGGTTGGCCCAACCCTCAAACCAGAAACCTTCAAACCCTCAAACCAGAAACCTTCAAACCTTCAAACTTTCAATGCGCTAACGCCTGGGCCGGAATCGGAATGCGCGCGCCGCCCACCGGCGCGTAGGTCACCCGGAGGCCGGCACCGCCGCCGCTGTTGAAATAGAGCATGCGCATCTGATGCCAGCCTTGTTGCAGAAAGGCATAACCGCTGCGTTCCTGCATGCCGTGGTCGCCGTCGTTATCAACAATGCGCTGGCCGTCGAGAAACAACTGGCTACCGTCGTCCGATTCCAGGAAAAACTGGTAGCCGTAGGTCTGCGGCGCGTAAAAATATCCTTTCCAGACCATTCCGCATGCTTCCTGAAGGCATAAGGGGTCCAGGTCGATCGTCGGTACGACGGCATTTTTTTGCGTTACGCCATATTCCATCGATGCCGCATCGTATTTATCGGCTTTCAGCAAACGCATGTTCAGGCCGGCATCGGGCTGGCGGAACATGGAAAGGCTGGGCATCATCGTGAATAATTGTATGGTGGCCGAATCTACCTTGCTGGCCAACAGCCCCGGTTTGAATGCCCGGGCGCGAATGGTGCGCGCTTCGCTCAGGGTAGCCGGTTGGACGTAGGTGGGTGATTTGTCGGTGGGAACGCTGCCGTCCACTGTATAGTGAATCGTGGTGCCCGGCGTAGAGCAGGACATGGTGATGATCGATCGCATCGTTTGCGGATCATATTGAATATCGACTTTTGGCTTGGCCACATATTCACCGTAGTTGGACAACTTGACCGCAAAGGCGTAAGGCGATTTGATCTTGTTGGGATCGTAAGCCGGCAGATACACCGTGGTGTTGTTTCCGGTGCTGGTCCAGCGCAACGCTTCTTTGGTATGCACCAAGGAGACGAGGGCGTTTTTTGGCAATTGGATATCTTTGAGCACCAGTTGATTGTTAGCGGGGTATTTGGGGAAAATGGCGTACACCGCGTTGTCTTTGGGCTTATAGGTGTAAAATATTTCTTTTACCGCGTAGCCGGGTTCGGGGTCAATGGTTTGTTTCAGCAGCAGGTCGCCGCCGGTTTTCCAGCCCTCCACCTTATCGGCTTTGAAATCGCGGTTGCCTTCGCTCCACTGGAAAGGTATACGCCAGCGCCGGGTGCCATATATGGCTTCTCCATTGATGTCGAGCCAGCGGCCCATTTCGAGCAGCCGTTCCTGCATGATGGGCGGTATTTTTCCGTGGGCGTCGGGGCCGATGTCGAGCAGGAAATTCCCCCCGCGCGACACCTTATCGATCAGGTGCAGCACCAGGGTTTGGGCGGAATTATAATCCTGCGCATCTTCGGCGCGGTTGTACCCGTAAGAAAAGCCCATGCCGCGGCTTTCCTCCCAGGCATGATCTTCAAAATCCAGGTCGGGCTGGTATTCGGGCGTATAAAACCCACCGTGGTTGAACCGGACGCCGCTACCCCAGCGGTCGTTGACGGCCACGAAGTCGCGCACCGGGCTTTGGTTGTACAGCCACGACAGGAACCGGGGCGATTGCCAGGTATCGGGCGTATCGTCCCAATCGCCGTCGGACCAGAGTACCCAGGGTTGGTAGCGGGCCACGAGATCGTGCAGTTGCGGCAGCGCATGTTCGTAGGCATAGCGCGCATGGTCCATTTTATACAGCGGATTATACCATTCGTAAAGCGAATAATACAGCCCCGGCTTTACATTGGTTTTTTGCAAAGCGGTGAACAAATCGCCCACCAGGTCGCGTTTCGGGCCGCGCGCGACTGAATTCCAGGGGAAACGCCAGGTTCGGTCGGCTTGCGCGCTGGGCCACAGGCAGAAGCCGTCGTGGTGTTTGGAGGTGAGCACCACGTATTTGGCGCCGGATTTTTCAAAAAGTTTGGCCCATTCATCGGGTTCGAACAATTCGGCGTGGAAATCGTCGGCCAGGTCGTAATAGCTGCGGTTGCCGTAATTTTTGGCGTGAAACTCGCGCACTTTGCCCTCATGCGCGTTGGTTTCAAAAGAGTGCTGGTACCATTCGGCGTAGTTGCCTTTGGCCGTATAGGCCGGTACCGAGTATACACCCCAATGGATAAAAATGCCAAACTTGGCGTCGAGCCACCAGTCGGGTGTAGGCCGGGTGTCGAGCGAAGTCCAGTCGGGTTGGTAAGGCTGTTGTTGAGCAAACAGAGGAGACAGCAGCAAGGCGAACAAAAAGGGGAGGAAAATTCTGCGCATGGCGTTGCGGGTTAGTGTGTGATAAGATTTTCACTTCGGTACAGGCAAATGTAGAAAAAGCATTTTTTTAATTCCGGTCTTGCATCGCTCAAAGTTTCCCCATACATTTGCACCGTATCAGTACAGCAGTACACATGACAACCATACGCGCATATTTTTTTGGCTATTTTGGTTACTATTTCTTTTTTGGAAAAAGGAACGGGAATTGCCTATGCGTAGTCGTATGATCGGATAAAAACAAAAAAACGACACCAAAAAGGGGAGTTCCTGGCCACAGGAACTCCCCTTTTTCTTTGCCCATCAGATTTCACATCTATTTTATAAATATATTGAAAATGAGCAACTTATTTCCAAAATCCATATCCAAAACGCTTCCGCGCATCGTCATTCAGGGCGTCCGGGGAGCTTTTCACGAAATGGCTGCCCGCCAACTTTTCGGGGAAGCCATCGAACTTGTTCCGGCGCTGAGTTTTGATGAGTTGGCACAAAAAACCGCCGATGCCGAGGTTGCGGATGCCGCCGTGATGGCTATCGAAAATAGCCTGGTGGGCAGCATTTTGAGCAACTATATTTTGTTGCAAAAAAATGCGTTCCGGATCACGGCGGAGGTCAATATCCCCATCCGGCAAAATTTATTGGTACTGCCGGGCGTGCAATTAGCCGACCTGACCGCCGTTCACTCCCATCCTATGGCGTTGGCCCAATGCGCCGAATTTTTCCGGCCGCACCCGCATATCCGGCTGGTCGAATCGGAAGACACCGCCGAAAGTGCCGCCCGGATTGCCCACTTGCAATTGAAAAATACCGGCGCTATCGGAAGCGCCCTGGCCGGAGCGCTGTACGGTCTGGACATTCTTGCCCCGGGCATCGAAACACATCCGGCCAATTTCACCCGCTTTCTGGCCCTGCAACGGGAAGCCGGGGCGCCAGTGGTGCAGGGCGCCAACAAGGTATCCGTCAGTTTTACCGTACCGCACCAGCCCGGCAGCCTGAGCCGTATTCTGGCGATGTTGGCCGCCCAAAGCGCCAACCTGACCAAAATCCAGTCGGTACCGCTGGTCGGTTTTCCCGGCGAATACCTGTTTCTGGTCGATTTCACCGTGCGAAACCCCGCCGTGATCCCCGAAACCCTGCGCCTGCTCGATGTAATGACCGACGACTGCAAAGTGTTTGGCATCTACCGCTCCGCAACCTTCTAACCCAAATCTCCCGTTCACTGTCTCCCGTCTCCCGTCCACCGTCCACCGTCTCCCGTCCACCGTCCACCGTCCACCGTCAACCGTCCACCGTCCACCGTCCACCGTCCACCGTCCCCTATGTTCCGACCCGCCCGCCGTCTCGACGGCATCGCTGAATACTACTTCGCCGGCAAACTGCGCGACATCGCGCAAATGCGCCAGGCCGGCCACCCGGTGCTGAATCTCGGTATCGGCAGCCCCGATTTGCCACCGGCGCCTTCGGTGATTGAAGCCCTGCAAACGGCCTCCAATGACCCCGCCTCGCACGCTTACCAGCCCTATACCGGCATTCCGGCCCTGCGCAATGCCTGGGCCAATTGGTACCTCCGCTGGTATGGCGTGACCCTCGACCCCCTAACGGAGATTTTGCCGCTGATCGGCTCCAAGGAAGGTATCGTACACGTGGCCATGACTTTTCTGGAACCCGGCGACGTGGCTTTGGTCCCCAATCCGGGTTATCCGGCTTACCGTGCCGCTACCTTGCTGGCCAGCGCCGAAGTACGGCACTACGACCTCGACGCTGCCAACGGGTGGTTGCCAGATTTGGACCATTTGGAAAAAACGGACTTGAACCGGGTGAAAATCATGTGGGTCAATTACCCGCACATGCCCACCGGCGCAGTAGCCACAGCGGCCGTTTTTCAACGCTTAGTAGACTTTGGCCTTCGGCACAATATTCTGATTGTCAATGATAACCCATACAGTTTTATCCTCAACGATCAGCCCATCAGCATACTGGCGGCTGCCGGTGCTGCCGAAACGGCGCTGGAACTGAACTCGCTCAGCAAATCGCATAACTTAGCCGGCTGGCGCGTGGGCATGGTGGCCGGTCATGCCGAGCACTTACAGGCTATCCTGCGCTTTAAAAGTAATATGGACTCCGGGCAATTCCAACCGGTGCAATTAGCCGCTACCCGGGCGCTGGAACTGCCGGACACCTGGTATCACGAATTGAATGATACCTATCGCGAGCGACAGAAACATGCATTTGTAATTTTGGAGGCACTGGGTTGCAGCTTCGATCGCGCACAACAAGGCATGTTCGTTTGGGCGAAAATCCCGGAAGGTTACGCCGACGGCTACGAACTGAGCGACCGGCTGCTGCACGAGGTTTATGTTTTTCTCACGCCCGGCGGAATATTTGGCGCAGCCGGCAACCGCTACGTGCGGATTTCCCTTTGCAGCACAACGGACTATCTTTTAACTGCGGTGGGGCGAATTTTTAATTCGACTACGCTACGGGCGGGTTAAAAATTCGCCCTACACATAAGGCGAATTAAAAATTAGCCCCACATACAACTCAAACTATGAAGATCGCAATTATAGGACTTGGACTCATCGGCGGCTCAATAGCCATCGATCTCAGAAAAAACGGTTTTGCCGGTCAATTAAGCGGCACGGATCAAAACCCTGCCCACATAGCTCAGGCGCTGGCCCTGGGCTTAGTAGATGGAATACTACCCATGGAAATTGCCATCCTGCAATCCGACCTGATTATCGTGGCGACCCCGGTAAACAGCCTGGCCATGCTCATACCGAAAATATTGTCACAAATTGAAGATAACCAAATCGTTGTAGATGTGGGTTCCACCAAAGGCCCCGTGATAACGGCTATAAAAAACCACCCTAAACGCGGGCGTTTTGTGGCCACCCACCCCATGGCGGGCACGGAATATTCGGGGCCGGAAGCCGCCGTGCCGGATTTGTTTAAAAACAAGTGTTGCGTTTTCTGCGACGCCGAAGACAGCGACCCCGATGCCGGGGAAACGGCCAAAAGGCTTTTTGAATCGCTCGGAATGCGCATTATCCACCTGAATGCCGCGGAGCACGATTTACATGTGGCCTACGTCAGCCACATATCGCATATCGCATCTTTTGCCCTGGCCCTGACGGTGCTGGAAAAGGAGCGGGAAGAAAACCGCATTTTCGATCTGGCCAGCGGCGGATTCAGCAGCACGGTGCGCCTGGCGAAAAGCAACCCGGATACCTGGATTCCCATTTTTCAGCAAAACCGCGACCATGTACTCGATGTACTCGACGAGTTTATCAATACCGTTAGCCGCTTCCGTACCCTGCTAATCAAACGCGACTTCGACACCTTCGATCAACTTATCCGCCATGCCAATGATATTCGGAGAATAATAGATTAATGTGGTCAAAATAAGTTATGAGTTATAAGTTATGAGCTATGCCGAATAAGATAACTCATAACTCATAACTCATAACTCATAACTCATAACTAAATCTCATGTTTCAAAAACACGCTTCCCGCCCATTCCTCATCGCCGGCCCCTGTTCGGCGGAAACGGAGGAACAAGTACTGGCCGTCGCGCATGAATTGGTCCCGCTGGGCATCGACCTTTTTCGCGCCGGCGTATGGAAACCACGCACCCGCCCGGGCGCTTTCGAAGGAAACGGCGCCTCGGCACTGCCCTGGTTGCGCCGGGTGAAGGCCGAAACCGGCTTGCGCACCACCATTGAGGTAGCCAACGCCAACCAGGTGTACGAGGCCCTCAAATTCGGGGTGGATGTGCTTTGGGTGGGCGCCCGCACCACGGTCAATCCGTTTTCGGTACAGGAAATTGCCGATGCCCTGCGCGGAGTGGATGTGCCGGTGTTGGTAAAAAATCCGGTGAATCCCGATCTGGATTTGTGGATCGGTGCCATCGAGCGGATCCGGAATGCCGGCGTCACACAGGTAGGGGCCATACACCGCGGATTTTCGGCCTACGCGAAAAGCAAGTTTCGCAACGCGCCGTATTGGGAAATACCCATTGAACTGCGCCGCCGGATGCCGGAATTGCCGCTGATATGCGACAACAGCCATATTTGCGGCAACCGCGACGACCTGCTCGAAGTAGCCCAACAGGCACTCGACCTGAACTACGACGGCTTGATGACCGAAGTACACTGCACGCCCGATCAGGCCTGGAGCGATGCCAAACAACAGATCACGCCTTTTACTTACGGTGAATTGGCCGGCCGCCTCATCGTGCGCCGGGAAACCACAGACAACGCCGATTTTTTAGAAAATCTGGAAAACCTGCGGCACAAAATAGACGAGGTCGACCTCGAACTGTTCAACCTGCTGGCACGCCGGATGCGATTGGCGGAAGACATCGGGCGCTACAAACGCCGCAACAACATCTCCATTTTGCAAACGGCGCGCTGGAATGAGATTCTGGAAAAAGCGTTTGCGCAAGGGCAGGCACGGGGCCTGAGCGAGGAGTTTGTGGAAAAATACCTCACAGCGGTGCATCAGGAGAGTATTTCGCATCAGCATACGGTTTTGCATGCCGGGGCCGGGGTAAGGTTTAGGGATTAGGTTGGTTTTCAGGTATTTTGGTTTTTGTCCAACTGTTCCAATTTCTGCATTAACCAGCGCCATTCAGCCGTATTTTGAGCATTACGCACATCCTCCCGAATTTTTTCTAATCTTTTTATATCGGAATCCGGCTGGCCGCGCCAGCGATTAAGACGCATCATAAAGTTGACGAACTGCGTGTAGCGTTTCTTTTTCTCTTTGGTCATTTTTGTTTCGCGGGAAAGCCCCACGTTAAGACTGTTTAACTTACTTTCGAACAGATCAAAATCCTTTTCACCTGTTTCAAAAAACAGTTTGATTTCCAGGGTTTTGGCGTGGTACTTATATTGCATTTCATGGAAGTTCAGCCGTACGACGATGTCCCTTGCCTGATCATATTCACCTTGTTGAAAAAGTAACAACGCCCGGTTAAACTGATAATAATCTTCGGATGGTTGGGCGCCCTGAATACGGTTTTTCCAGGATTCCAAAAAGGTATGCACCCAATCATATCGGTTGCCAGCAAGGCCCGTTTGCACCATGGTTATTAGTTCATGCGACTGGATCAACTCATACTGAGCGAGTCTTTCCGGTTGTATCCAGCGTTGGAATAACTGAAACAGAATATTGCGGTACTTTTCCAAGGTAAAACGCCTTACGCAGTAATTATAAGCAAACGATTCCATTCGTTTCAAATAAAAGGGAGACAACGCTTTTTCATGTACTTGCAGCATTTCCATAAATTCGTCAAAGGCCTGGTTGGCTTCTTCGCCGTCCAAATGAAAAAAGAGCAAAACCTTATAATACAATTGTATCAGGGGTTGCTTGAAAAACGGCGAGTACTCCCAATATGCTAACTCGTCGATAATTTTTTGCCGCTCCTCCAGGCTTAGTATCGGTGTAATCCGGTTTTGATTGAACAAGTTTGTCAGGGAGTTTAAACGGGCTGCGAGGTAAAATTTGTCCAGCGCCGATAAACAATTCTGCAAATTATAATCATCCGTCAGAAGATTGTGCATGCCCAGATACTGCGACCGGGCATCTTCGGCGCGCCAAAGCAAGTAAAAGTCCAGATCGTCCAGGGTTTCTTCCGTTGGTTCGATCCGGTCAGAACGACTAATATATTTCTCACACAAATCAACAGCGCCTTTTTCACTCAGATACTTAATGATCGAAGCGTGTTCGTTGACCGGTCTTTTCATCCTCGACAATACTTCCTCCTCCATAAACCGGCGAATCATTCGCAGGGTAGACGAGGCCAGGTTATTGATCGTCGGGCGTTTGAATGGCCGGTTGGGGTATAATGCTGCATAAATTTGCGCTCCGGCTAAATCAACCAGGCCATTTTCGCCCTTTTTAAATGTTTCAAAAATATACCGGACCAAGGCTAACTCCTGTGCCGTATCCAGGTTGCCAGTGCAATATGGCGATTGTAAAAAAAGCAATAACCGCTCCTGGTCCTGTTCAGCGAAAATTTTTAGCGTACGCACTAATTCCGAGCGCTCCATACTTTTTCGTTTTTTTCAAAAGTAAAAATGAAAAAATTTGTAATCACAAATAATGCTGCCCCTGCCGCATTTTTGTGGCGTTACAATCAATGGATGTAAATTTATAAAATACTTAAACCTTTGGCAGACAACATTATTATTCTTGATACTATTATCGAACGTGCCGCCGATCAGCAAATCGGGCAACTTTGCAGCAACCTCAGCACCGGCTATTTCAGCACCAATGCCACCGCGCACAACACCTACATTTTTGGTTGGGGGCAGTTTGGCGGCACATCCGGGAATGTGAAACTCTCGGTCGGTTCAGTCGGCGTTTTGCTTGCTTACAATGGATTAACGCAAAAAATTGAAGCGATCGGCACCTGCGACAACGGCGTTTTTGAGTCGTTGAGCGTGTTGAACGATACGACGCTGCAATATGCTAACAATGGATTCACCTTTTCTGTACAATTTCACCTGATCGACGGCTCCTCCATCGAAATTTCGGTGAAACCCGGCAGCAATACGATCATTGCGGCAGCCGGCTGACCAATTCCAAAAGTAAAAAGTGGAAATTTTGTAATTACTCTAACCCAAACGAGGCCTGCATCTTTGTGCTGCCAAATGTTTCAAAAGTAATTCGCTGCCACTCAAGACCATTTACGCCAAAACGTCAGTATTCCGAATAAAGCCAGATGAACCCTTCAAGAAGCCACTCCATTTTAACCGGTAATCTGTAACCCGGGGAGGGCCGTCTGAAAAATACTTTTGGGACGCCCTCCCGGAAACCTTTTTTTCGACCAGAAAAGTGGCTAATGACCCAGTGCTAAAATACCCCCGGCATTTGCCAAAACACCGTGAAAACTATTGCCTCTCTGGAAAGCCGGCAAAACAACTGAAAAAACCATTTGAAAACAATATAGCAAAGCCGGGGGTGGGAGCCTCCGGCTTTTGTTTTTTCAGGGTGTAAATGCCGCATCCGGCATTAAGTACGGAAAAACGCCGTATTTTACACCGCACCATTTTTTGAAGTTGAATGAAGAACCGCTTTGTTTTCGGCCTGCCTGCCGGCCTCCTTTTCTTGTCGCCACTCCTGCTCACCGCACAAACGCTCAAACCTTACCTGCAATCGGCCACCGACCATTCCATCTGGATCGGCTGGCGCACTACCACCGATACGGAGAGTACCGTTTTGTGGGGAGAATCGCCCGATGCACTGAACAATGTGGCCGGCGGCGATATACACACGTTTGCCCCCAACAACCTTTGGCACCGGGTCAAACTCGACAATTTACAACCGAATACGGCCTATTTCTATCAGGTAAAAACCGGCACTCAGGTATCGCCCGTAGCGCGGTTTCGCACGTACCCGACGCCTGCGAATGCCGGCGGGCATATTCGCGTGTTGATCGTCGGCGACACCCAGCATCCCGGCAATGCCACCACTACCTTCAATGCCGCCAAAGCCAAACTCATTGAAAAATACGGTCCCAATCTCGAAGACAGCGTACATCTCATCCTCAAACAGGGCGACAACGTAGACCAGGGTATCCTGGCGCTCTATTCCTCCATGCACTTCGATCCGCTCAGCGTTTTGTCGGCCAATATCCCGACTATGACGGTGATCGGCAACCACGAGTATTATCAGAACAGCGATCTCTCGCTATATTTTCCGCACTTCGAATTCGACGATCCGGCATTGATTTACAACAATATAGCCGGACAGGATGGCGAGCATTACTACGCCTTTCGCCTCGGCAAGGTGTTGTTTTGTATGTTGAATTCCAACGAATGGTGGAGCCGACAGACCGACTGGCTCGAAGACGTGGTGCAAACCGCCAATGCCGACCCCTCGGTACGTATGCTGTTCGGAACGGCGCACCACCCGCTGCGCTGCGAAAACTGGGTCTCAGACGGCTCGGCGTATATCCGCGAACAAATCATTCCGGCCTTGCGCGCTTCCGAAAAGGCTGCCATGTACACCTCCGGGCACTCGCACATGTACGCCCGCGGCAGCAATCGCGACTCGTCGTTGTGGGAGGTCATCAGCGGTGGCGGAGGCCTGATTCAGAACTGGAACGAAAACGAGGAGCAGGACTACCCCGACGTGCAGCGGTCGTTCGATGTTTCGACTTATCAGATTATGGATATTGACCTTGATGCAGGGACGATGGATGTGGAATGTTATACCACCGGCAACTTCGAATATACGATGCAGAATGTGCTGATTGACCGGTTTCACCGCTACTTCGGAAAGCCGCAGCCCGCTCAGCCAAGCCTGTTCCCTTTGGCCGACACCCTCGTGACCCTGCCCTACACGTTTGAAGGCTCGCCCTATTTTTCGCCGGCCGGTGAACTGAACAATTCCACCCAGTTCCAGATTTCGGGCGCTTCGGGAGATTTTGACCATAACCTGATTGTTGACCTGAAACGCGATTTTGAAAATTTTTATCAGATCGAAAGTGCCGCCTATTTTTCACCGATTGATCAAATGGCCGGGGTCAATATTTTTAAGATAACGGTGGATTCCACACAGGTTTTTCAGGGTAAAAACTGGATTCGTGTGCGCTACCGCGACCAGAATCTGGAATGGAGCGAATGGAGCGAACCAATGGCCTTCCATGCCCAAAACGGCCAAATGCCACTGGTGTTCGAACCTATCGCCTGGTGGCATTTTAACGGCGACGCCATCGACGCCACCGGCCACGGCTTCGACGGCACGGTGCCGCCCGCCGGCGTTACCTTCCCACAAGATGAACCCGTACGCGGGCAAGTGGCCGCCTTCGACAACAGTGAGTCCATCATCGTGCGCAGTGGCGTAGATGCCGGCGTCGGTCTGCCGGTGGTGCAAATGGCTGTGAGTGGCTGGGTGAAGGTCAACAACGCCGACAACTGGGGCGGTTTTATCGGTAATATTCAGGATAACGGGTCTTTTGAAAAAGGCTGGGTGCTCGGTACACGCAACCAACGTTTCTCCATCGCCCTGATGACGGAAAACGCTTCCGGCATGACCTACCTGACCGACACTGAAGATTTCAACCTGAGTGAATGGTATTATGTAACCGTCACCTACAATGGCGCGTTGTTAAAAATTTTCGTCAATGGTCTGTTGAAAAACAGCAGTACAGCCCAAAACGGCGACATCGTGTACGCCGGCCTGGCCAGCGACAGGTTTGTCATCGGCGCCTATTTGGACGAAAACGAAAACTGGGTACACGACGGCGCGCTCGACGAACTCATCCTCTGGGAACGCGCGCTCAGCGATGCCGAGGTCTTGCAACTGTACCGGAAGGAAAGCAACCTCGCGCCCGGCGTTGTCATCACCGCCCCCGCGCCAAACAGTATTTATACCGCTCCCGCGAGTATCGCCATCAGCGCCAATGCCGCCGACGCGGACGGCACGGTGTCGGTGGTGGAATTTTTCAACGGCACACAAAAAATTTATGAAGATGTGGACGGCCTACCTTACGCCTTTGTCTGGGACAATGCCCCGGCAGGTATTCATACCCTCACGGCCCGCGCCACCGACAACCTCGGCGCCCACAGCGTATCGACGCCCGTGGATGTAATCGTGCTGGTTAACACCGCTCCAAATGTAAGTTTGCTCAATCCGGCAGACAGCAGCGTGTACACCGCGCCGGCTCAGATTACGCTGGTTGCAACGGCAAACGATGCGGAAGGAAGCGTGCCGCTGGTCGAGTTTTTTGCCAACGAAGACAAAATCGGCGAAGACAACGACGGCGTTCCCTACTTTTTCAACTGGACCAATGTGCCCACCGGAGCGTACCTGCTCACCGCCCGCGCGACCGATGAGGGCGGTATGCCATCCACTTCGCCGCAAGTGTATGTGCGGGTCGAAACCAGTGTGTCCACGCATACACCGCCGGGCCTTTCAGCACTTTTGATTTCGCCCAATCCGACAAAAGGAGCGATATTTTTCCGGAACGTACCCTCGTTGGCCGGCAGTACGGTTTTGGTATATTCAATGTACAATCAATTGGTCATGCAAACAACACTGACGCACAATGAAGCCGACCTCGGCGCCTTGCCGCCGGGTGTGTACCGGATCGAACTTCAGGCTGAAACCCTGGAGCGCGTACATGCAATAGTGGTAAAAATTTGACTATGACCTTTTACACCTATTTTCCTATCGGCTTCGATCAGATTCACTGTGCTGCCGGATTAATAAAAGCCGTAGGCGTGATGACCCTGCTTGCCGTTTACGGGTTTACGAAGCAGGGCTTACCGGCGCATCCTTTGAAAATGTGCGTTTGCGACGTCAAACATTTGCCGGAAAAGCGGCAACTTGGTTTTCGGTTCAAATTTTTTCAGGACGATCTGGAGGTCACACTGGAAAAACAAAGTGGTCGGGAACTCGATTTGCGCCATCCTTCGCGGGAAAACGATCGTTTGCTCGATGCTTTTGTAAAAAAGTATTTTCAATTGAAAATCAACGGCGTACCGGTGTCGTTGCGCTATGTAAAAGCCGAATTTCGGGATCCGGTATTGCAAGTGGAATGGGTGGCTGACGCTTTTTCGCCCGCGGAGACGTATGCGATCGAACTGCACAATCAGATTTTGCTCGATGTTTTTTCGGATCAGTACAACCTGGTTCGATTTGATTTTTTTGGCGACGGCAATCTGGAAACCATGCGCTTTGAACGGGCGGAGCGGTTTTTAAGCAAAAATATTCGTCGGCGTTGACATGGGTGAATCAGTATTGTTTAAAAATCGACGTGTAGAATAATGTCCGTTCGTATTTTTACATTTTATTAAACTTCAATTTTAAGATTAGGTTAAACCGGGTCCGTTTTGCGCCCGGTATGTACGATGAAGATTCCCCCACCGTTTTTTCGGCATTAAAATCTGAACTCGTATGAAACACTTTCTTGTAGTATCCATCCTGCTTCTTTGCGCCGCCGCCGCCCAGGCGCAATTCGCTTTCGGTTTAAAAGGCGGTTTTCAGACTCAATTGAAAAACCCTGAAGACATTACGATCGGTACCGGTGACACGTCCTTTAGTTTCGGCGTCGATGATTTGAAATTCGGTACGCAGTTCGGCGCCTGGTTCCGCATCGGCAACACGGTTTTCCTGCAACCGGAAATCATTTTCAACTCCAATCGCACGGATTTTCGCATCGGCGAAACCAGCGCCGGCGACATCGTAAAATCC
>CAUJEY010000203.1 GCA_963169325.1 Bacteroidota bacterium | reverse complement strand
ACGAAATACACTTCTGGCGGAGTTCGCCTGTGAAAGCCGATGAAGAAGTTCATAGGAAAGCCGTATGCGGGAAAACCGCACGTACGGATTGACGAGGGGGAGAAGCGGCAGCGCCGCTTCTCTCTACTCTACCGGCATCTGCGGGAGATGGACTTGTGACACAGCACATCAGCGCAATCTTCGGAAGGCCACCCGCAAATTTAGCCGGTCGCGGAAAATGCGTCCAACCGACCAATCATAAGGGCTGTTGGTAAAATCATGCACATTATTCATGCCGTACGAATAAATGATCTCCGGCTGGATAGCCCAGTTGCCCCAACGGAAACCGGCGCCGATACCGATATCCAGCCCAAGCCGCTCCGGCAGTAATTTCATCAACACGTTTTGCCGGGCAGCCGCCAAATTTCCCGACAAGCGCCCGCCGAACAGGATAAGCCCTTTAACGGGCAGTCGCTGCCCTGCGCTGGTCAGCAGAAAATGCACCGGAATTTCGATCTCCGTGAAAGGATATTCACGGCGTTCCACCACGCCGTTGTCGGCCCAAAACCGGATGGTGTTTTTCGTATAATGAAATTGAACGGCCGGGCGGAGATGCAATACCGGCAACAGTTGCCATTGTCCCCAAATACCGGCGGCGGCGCCGAAACCAGGGCGGTCCGCCGTGATGTAGGGGCCCGTCGGTCGCTCCGAAAACAGTCCGATATTCAGCGACTGCATCTCTGCACCAATAGAATAACCGAAGGTAAACGGCTGCACCTCAGATTTTTGACCCAAGGCATGTAAAACAGGAAACATCAAAAATGCGAGGACAATTTTTTTCATGGACCAATTGCACGTCGTGTACAGTTAAAAATTGTTTTCTTCGCCAAAACAGATAAACCGATGCCTGTCTGCGCTATATTTCCAATGATGCTGATCCGTTCCGCCGGGTTGCCTTTGGCCGCCCTCGAATCCTTGGCTGCACACTGGCAGACAGCGGAAGAGGGCATTTTGGTTGGGCAGAAACGTTGGTCGGATGCCGCACTGGTACTACAACAGGCTTTTGACGCCGCGCTCCATGCGCTGCCCGATTCGCCGCTGCGCACAGCGGTGTATAATGCCCGGAAGGATTTTTTTCAACGGCAGAAATTGCCCGGCGCCACATTCGCGACTGCGTTGTCCATTACCGGGCTAAGGCCGGAAACAATCGCCTTGTTATCCGGTATCGGGGATGTCGAAACGGCCGGGCAGGTATTACAGGAAGCCAGGGATGGCTACAGGCAACTTCATGCACAAACCTTGAACAAGGGCTACCAAACCCTGCAACAACTTGCCGGAAAAGAGTCTTTTCAGCGTGCTTTGCTGTTTGCCAGCCATGCGCTGCTGGAGCAGTTGCCCCGTTTTTGTCAAACGCCGGTGGAAAAATTTGCAAAAAAAGAACGCCAAACGGCCCTTGCCGTCCTGCAATACGCCACCCGGATGGTCACCAAAACTTCCCCGTTGAGCCGTTTTACAACCGTTTCTTTACACCCAAGCTCCGAAACGCCTCAAACCCTCAAACCCGCAACCCCTCAAACCCTCGAACCCTCAAACCCTCAAATCCTCAAACTACAAACTTCGAACTTTCAAACTTCAAACTTCTTCACCAAAGCAGTAGTCACGCCCAATGTGGCATTGTTGGAAGCGATATACGAAGTGTTGTTGCGCGAGCCGGCTTTCTACCGCTCGCTTTCCCTCCGGCTCAATCCGGGCATCGTTGCCGTCTCTGAAGACGAATACAAATGGCTGTTTTTCAACGGAGAACAGGAGAGTTTCCAACAAATGGCCGCCACGCCGTTGCTTCATTTGCTCACCGGATTTCTGCTGAACGATAGCCGGCAATCCACGTTCAAAAACCTGCTGAATTACCTGGAATCGGAAGTGGAAGCCGACCCCGAGGCGTTAGAGTCGTTTCTTTTGGAACTGGCCGACCTGGGTTTTCTGGAATGGGTGTTGCCGGAAAACGGACTTTCCACCGGCTGGTGCGGCGGGTTGTATCAATACCTGGGCTTTCTGCCGGCCGAACCGGTCATTGTACAAACCGCGGCGCTGCTGCAATGGCTGCGCACGACGGCCCGCACGTTGCCGTATCAGCCGGTAACTGACGCCATAGCCGCCCAACGCGAAACGCAGGCGCAACTCCGCCGTTACTTTGAAACATTTGGCGGGGATATGCCGCCCGTCCCGGCGGAGCAAATATTCTACGAGGATGTGGCGCACCCGGTGTCGGCGCCGCTCCCGCCCGAGGCGTTAAACGAATTATTGGATCAATTGGCAGATTGTTGGGCCGGACGCTCCGAAAAATCCCTGCCCGAACACCGCGCCGCGTTGGTTTCGTTTTTAAAACAAATTTGCCCGGAGGGCCAAGCCGTTGATTTTCAGGATTTCGCCCGGCAGTTTCTCACTGCTCGTCAGACGACTTCAAGTTGTCAGACAGGTAGCAGGGATGATGATTTTCCAATGCTAAATGCCAATGATCCTAATCCTACCCATCAGACGACTTCAAGTCATCAGACAGGCGATGAGCGGATTGGCGCTTTGCTTCAAATTTACCGAGAGGGGGGACAATGGCACGCCGTGGTCAACGCGCTTTATCCCGGCGGTGGCAAAATGTTCGCGCGCTGGCTGCACCTGTTCGCTCCAGATATCAAAGGAGAGTTGGAGACCTGGATAGAAAATCAGCCCGCACATCTCCCCCCAACTCAAAACTCAAAACTCAAAACTCAAAACTTCCCCTTCCCCTGGCAAGGTTACTTCAACGCTAATTTTCAACCGTCACTAACGTCCAATGCGCTGGCCGTACCCGGCGGGCGCACACAAGCCAAACCCGGCGGAACGACGTATTTATTTGGAAATCTGAATATTGAGAATTCTTTTTCCGGCCCATTGCTTCGGGATCGCCCTTCCGGGCAGGTGCTCGAATTAGGCGATCTGGGCCTGGAAGCGCCGGAATCCCGTCCGCCGGCGATACGATTGTTGTGGCAAGCGGGCGTTCCGTTTGTGTCGCTTCAGGCTTTGTTGCCGGAGAATCTGTGGCAACCGTTGTTCGGCGACAACAATATCCGGTATCGCGCCCGGCATACGCACAGGCAACTGGTACTGGCGCGGGCCGCCTGGGCTTTGGAACCGGCCGTGTGGCAGGAATGGAACGATAATGACCCGGTTGATTTTTTTATAAAAAGCCGGCAGTCATTATCCGCTATGGGCGTACCACGGCATTTTTTTGCAAAATTTTCGGGGGAAAAACCGCAGTATTTTGATCAAAACAGCCCGGTGCTGCTGCTGTTGTTTCAGAAACTGTTGCAACAGGGTTCGGGCGTGCTTTATCTCACGGAAATGCTGCCCTTGCCGGAGCAGATATTTGTGGAAGGGGATGGGGTACGCGCGGCTGAATTCGTGGTGGAGATAAAGATTTGAACAGGAATAAAACCGAATGATCCGCTTTATTCACTTTCAATCAAATCGATCAGCCGGTTCAATTCCGCGTCATTTTCAAATTTGATGGTGATTTGTCCCTTTCCTTTTTCATCCCGTTTCATATCCACTTTGGCGCCGAAAAAAGCGCGAAACTGGTCCTGAATCGTGCGCAGGTGCTCGGGCAGGCGTTTGTCAGGCTTGGCTTTTTTGCTGGCGCGTTCCTCCTGGTGCCGGGCGATGAGTACTTCCACGGCGCGCACGGAGAGGTCTTCCTGCATGATTTGGCGGAGCAGGGACAGTTGAAAAGCAATATCGGATACGCCGGCCAGCGCGCGGGCGTGGCCCATACTCAGTTTACCGTCTTTGATAGCGTGCTGGATGTCGACCGGCAGACGGAGCAGGCGCAGATAGTTGGTAATGGTACTGCGTTGTTTGCCGACGCGTTCGGAGAGCAATTCGTCGGTCAGGTTACACTCTTCTTTCAGGCGCTGGTAGGAAATAGCCACCTCGATAGCGTTTAAGTCCTGGCGCTGAATATTCTCAATAAGGGCCATTTCCAGCATTTGCTGGTCGTCGGCGAGGCGCACATAAGCAGGTATTTCAACCAGGCCGGCGATTTGGCTGGCGCGGAAACGGCGTTCGCCGGAAATCAGCTGATAGGCTTTGTCGTGCAGGCGGCGCACCGTCACGGGTTGGATCAGGCCGTGAATGCGGATACTGTCGGCCAGTTCGTTCAGCGCGACCTGGTCGAATTCCGTACGCGGCTGAAAAGGGTTGGCTTCGATCTGGCTGATGGGCAACATAGCCCCCGCGTGGGTCAGTTCTCGCACCACTTCCTGCGCGTCTTCCTGAACGGCCTGTTCCAGTTGCTGCGGGTTGGCGAGCAGGGCGCGTATTCCTTTGCCGAAGTCGGCTTTATTGAGTTTTTTTGACATAATGCATGGTTTGATTTTGGCACATCCGGCGTTTATTTTTACCGGCTGTCAACCGGCTAAACAGGGTAGTGTAGAGCACTAATTCGCCCTGTTCCGGCGCAAAAATTCTTCCGCCAAATTGAAAAAATTCACCGCGCCTTTGCTGCTCACGTCGTACATGGCTACCGGTACGTGCTGCATAGGCGCTTCGGCCACGCGGGAATTGCGGTGGATGATAGTTTCATACACATAGTCGTTGCTGCTGCTGCGCACTTCTTCCACGATGGCGTTGGCGAGCCGCAAACGGCCGTCGTACATGGAAATGAGCAGCCCTTCTACCTGGAGTTCCGGGTTATAGCCTTGTTTGACCAGGGCGATGGTATTTTTCAGTTTGGACAAACCTTCGAAGGAAAACATCTCACATTGTACCGGGATCAGCACTGTGTCGGCGGCCACGAGGGCATTTACCGTGATGAGGCCCAGGGAAGGCAGGCAATCGATGAAGATAAAATCGTAGTCTTTTTTGATCTTCTGGACGATGTTGCGCAGGATATATTCCCGATTCGGTTTGTTTACCAATTCGATTTCGGCGCCAACCAGGTTGATGCTGGCCGGAAGAAGCCAAAGGTTGGGTGTTTCGGTGGCGAGGATCGCCTCGCGCGGATCGGCGTCGTTCACCAAACAATCGTATAAACTGACGGTCTCTTCGCTGGTAATCACGCCCACGCCGGAGGAAGCGTTCGACTGCGGGTCCGAATCGATCAGCAGCACCTTTTTCTCCAGGATGGCTAAAGAGGCGGCTAAGTTGATAGCGGTGGTGGTTTTGCCGACGCCGCCTTTTTGATTGGCAATAGTGATAATTTTGCTCATACTTAGTGCTTTAGAATTCCTTCTTTTCGCCGGGTTCCATCAGAATCAGATCTTTCCCTTTTTCGGCAAAAGCGGCTTTTGCAGCCTTATGGTCAATTTTTATATATCCAAAAGAATCGTAATGGCAGCCGACAATCTGGTTGCAGCGGATAAAATCGCTGGCCAGCACGGCATCCTGGTAGTTCATGGTAAAGTTGGAACCGATAGGCAAAATAGCCAGGTCCAACGGCGGACAGGTCATGGGAATCAGTTCCATGTCGCGGGTCAGGGCGGTGTCGCCGGCGTGATAGAAAACGCCATCGGCCGTTTCCACCACAAAACCGACGGGCTCGCCGCCGTAGGAGCCATCGGGAAAACTGCTGCTATGTACGGCATTCACCATTTTGACCCGGCCAAAATCGAACGACCACCAGCCGCCCTTGTTCATCGGGTGTGTGGCATAACCTTTGGCGCTGTAATGCGCATGTACTTCCCAAATGCCGATAATAACGGCATTGGGATTGTGTTGCATGACCGTCTCCAGATCGCCGATATGATCGCTGTGTACATGGGTAACTAAGATATAATCGCAACGGATGCTGTTGACATCGATAGCGCCCACCAACGGATTCCCGGTTACAAATGGATCGAACAGCAAACGTTTGCCGCCGGCTTCAACCAACAAACAGGAGTGACCGTAGTATGTTATTTTCATAAGCAGGTGAAATCGGGTTTTGGAGGGTTTATGAAGGTTTACCGGGTTGGGCTGCTTTGCCCTCGTCTAAATCCCGGCAAAGATAATTTCAAGCGCGGGAAAACGGGCAATTTGTCCACTTTGAAGTTATCCACGTGATTATGGGGATAACCTGTTAATTAGTGTTGGCCGTCTACACCGTCCACCGTCCACCGTCCACCGTCTATCGTCCACCGTCCACCGTCCACCGTCCACCGTCCACCGTCCACCGTCTACCGTCCTATCCACGCTTTGCGTATTTTCCAGTGATCAGGTGTGGGGTTGCCGACCATATCCATCGACAAGTCTTTCGGTTTGAAGATGATTCCGGCTTTCAACAGGTATGCTTCCAGGGGCAAAGGCTCCGTTCCTTCCACATATCGCCGGAAAAAATCGCGGATTTCCGGGTAGGTCATCGCGGTAATTTCATCGAACAGGCCGTCTTCCGGGAAAGGCCGGTCGGGGCCGTATTTTTTAGCCAGGTCCTGCATCAGTTGGAGCGCCCCGTAGTTGCCACCGGAGCGTTCGCGCAGGAGAATGTCGAGGCACAAGTTGACGAGGGCGCCTTTCAGGTACACGTTGTAGTATTGGTCCTGCCGCGAAAGCGCGTTGGCGCTCAGGTCGGTGAGCGAAAGGTTCGCGTCGAATTGCTGCATATCGCGGTATTTGTCGACTATTTCCTGGAGAAAACCAGGAAAATCCACCAGTTTTTGTTTCACGGCAAGATGCATCCGCGTATATTCGGTCATGCCTTCGTAGAGCCAAAGGTGTTTTGAAGAGGTGGAGTCGAGAAAATTGTATTGCGCAATTTTTTCAGAGTGAATATTCAGGGGGGTAACGATGTGTAGCACCTCATGCGCTGAAATGGACTGGATCAGGCCGGCGATTTTCCCCATTCCCCTGCCGGCGTACAGGTATAGCGACGAGCGGTTGTGTTCCAGGGCATCGGCCAGCATATTATCGTTGTCGTAACTTTCGAAATATACCAGGAAAGCGTACTTTTTTACGGGTAGCACGCCGCCGAAATATTCGCCCATCGCTTCGAGTTGCGGTTCCAGGACCTCTTTTATGTAATTGGCATAAGGAAAGTTTTGGCCGGGCATGGCATTAAACACGGCGATCAGAATTTCCGTTTCTCCGATAAAAAACTGCGTTGTATCGGGCAGACTGAACAGTATCGGGGCGTCCACCAACTCGCGGTAGCTGGTGGCGTTCAGGGTTTCGGTCGTTTCCGTTCGAACAATATCCGTTAAAGACGTAGCGCCGAAAAAGCCGGCCGGCTTGCGGAATTGTATTTGATAGGGCCGGTCGGACTTACCTTCGAAAAAGCCGCAAAGTGCATTATGGTTCAATACAAACCCCTCCCCGGCATGAAACGTAGCGCCGGCCGAACGGTAAAAACCTTTGTCGAAACCCGCTAAATCGTCCCAGGTATCCTCTACGCGGTAGGTAATTCGTTGCAGGTTTTTCGCTTTTTCAATCCGCCATACATTGTCGTTTTCCCGGACGACCGGCAGTGGATTGTTTTTTTTGTCAAACGCCTGAAAATCATGGATATATTGTCCAAAATTCATAGCCCCGTAAATGCCGGGCACAATTTTGGGAAAACAATAGCGCAGTATGTTTTCCTTCATTTTTGGCGGCACGAGCGCAACGGAAAGCCGGTCGCCGTCCACTTGCGTCAGGTCAACAAAATACTGGTATGCCTCGCCGGGCGGCGGAAGTTCAGCGGCCGGAGTTTGGCTGCCGGCGCCGGATGCGAGCAACAACAGGAATAGGATGGAAAAGTAATTTTTCATTGAATTTTGTAAACCTCAACGCAACAAGGTCACGTTGCCTTTTTTTTGAATGATACCGCTTGCTCCCTCCTGGCCGCCCTGATATTCCATCAGCCAGACGTACACATCGGAAGGTGCATCCAGGCCGTTAAAACTGCCGTCCCAGCCTTGTCCGGGATCGGTGGTTTCAAACATTATTTCACCCCAGCGGTTGAACACGCGAAAAGTATACAAACTGACCGGACAATACAAAACGGGCAAAAACCGGTCATTATCGCCGTCCCCATTCGGCGTAAAAGCGTTCGGAAACCGATCCTCCGTCGCATCCACCCGCAGCAGTGCGGTGTCTTGCTGAAAAGCGCAATTGTTGGCGAATAAAGTGATCAGCACATCGGCATTTACCCCCGGAAAACAGACCCGGTTAGGATTTCCCTGTTGCGGTTTTCCGCCGGGGTACGACCAGGCGTAATTCACTCCGGGCGTGGGGTTTACGATCGTCAGATCAATACATTCGCCCGGACAGATCACCGAATCGGAAAGCGCTATTTCAACGTTAGCGGGATTGCAGAGGTTGGTTTGCTGGGGACTAAACTTCGTGTTTGTCCAGTTGCTGCTGTTGTATGTCAGCGGCGAAATCGTGCCGGTATTTGGCACAAACACCTCGTTATCAATAGAAATATCAACCACGGTGAGGTCGCCCGATTTAAAACAACAGGGTGGCGAGTCTCCGTTGGCATTGGCGCGCACCACGTAAAATCCGCTGCCACTGCCGGTTTGCAGGGCGGCGGCCATCACCAGGCTGTTGTTGGCGCCGGGCGCCAGGTGCGGCGTCCGGGAAAATTGTCCGGGCGGGTCGTAGTTTTTGATCCAGAGCAGTTCGCCATTGTCGTTTACGCGGGCCAGCCCGGCGCCTAAGTTTGGTGAAGCGCCAGTGCCGGACAGGCTAAAAACAGGGCTCCCGCCAGACGCTATGAGATCATACAACACATAGTCATCGCCTGCCTGGCCATAAGTGCTCGACCATTTTACTGTTCCGCTCCCGTCGGTTTGGGTCAGCCAAACTTTGAGGTACGCATCGGCCCCGCGCATCGTACCGCCCAGCAACAATTTATCGCCGGCCATAGGGATAACGGATCGCAAACTACCTTGCCCGCCGGTACCCAGCCGGCGCGCCCACAGCAGGTCGCCCACCGTATTAAATTTTAACAGCACCCCGTCTTTGCCTGCGATTTCTCCAACAACGTACAGGAAGCCCTGCGAATCCTCCCAACTATCGTAAAAGATCAGGGGGGCTCCCGGCTGATCGATGGTTTTTCGCCAAATGTCCTGACCGTTTGCATCAATCCTGATGAGCAGGCCTTTTTGCGGGGATCCGCTGCTTCCGGAAAGCAGGAACCCGTTGTTAAGTTCCGAAACATCTGTAAACACCTCAGTAGCAGCGGGGAGTTTTTTACCCCAGTTTATTGTTCCATTCGGAAACCAGGAGATAATACCGGATATGCCACCCGATCCATTTTGAGGCGCCATTACGGTCAGAATATTTCCATTCGGGGCTGCGATCAGATCGTGGACCATACTTTGTGCAGTAGTATCTATGCGGCGTGCCCAGATAAAGTCGCCGGCTGCACTGAGATACAACAACGTCGCATCCTCCACTCCGGCAAATTCGTTAATGACTTGCCCGCCCACCACAATCCGGCCGTCGGCGAGTTGGGCCACGGCGCTTGTTTGCACCGAGTGGCCGGGATAGGTGAAGAAATGTTGAAAAAAAGGCTGGCTCGTCAATCCGGCTGGGAAAAAGAGAAAGCCAGCGGAAAGCAGAAGGAGTAGTTTGTTCATGTGTTTATATGGTCTTACTACCGGATATTCCACTCTTTTACGCGCTGTTCGTATCGCCGCTGATTCACCGGCCAGGCGCTTTTGTCTAAGGAGCCTTCCAGTTCTTCGTCTAAACCTTTGAGCAGATTGGGGAAAAAATCGATCCCTGTCAGTTTTTCTACCTGGTCGATGGTTCCGGCAAATTCCATGATCGGCTTTGTGCTCACTTCATGGGTGAGTACGAAGGCGATAGCGCGGTGTTGTTCGGGCGCCAGCAAAACTTTGTAATAACCCGCCGGCACGGTCACCTTGCTGAACCCGATCTGCTCTTTGCCGGGACGCGACAGCACGGGGCCGGTAACGACGTACAGTTTTTGAAATTTTCGGGCCCAATCGCGGGTACATTCTTCCAGTTCGCGCCAAACACCGCCATTAAAACCCCTTAACTGGGGGCTCATATTGCTCATAAAAAAGGTTTCATTCATCGCCAGGGTATCAAAAGCCATATCGGCCGCCGGGCATAAGTGCCCCCGGTCGTAGCCGCTGCCGCTGTAATCGCGCGGGGTGGCGCTTTCGGTGCGCACGTCGGGGTCGGGCCGGAAAGAGGTAGCGCGCTCCACCCAGTTTTTATCCAGGCGGTCGCGGGTAAGTTCGTACGCCACCCACTCGGCCTGTTCGTGGTCTTCGGCGTACGACAGGGTATAATACGTATGGCGCACGATCTCGCCGGTGGTGGACGCCGGCAGGATAAGATCATTTACCGTGGGGGCCGGTGCGGCCGGGGCCGGCGTTTGGGGATATTCGGTTGTGGGGCCGGCCGGATCGGGGGTATCGGGTTTTTCCCCGGAAAACTGATTAAAAATCCAGAAGGCCAACCCGGCCAGAACAGCAAAAAGACCGGTTTTGAAAATAAACCCGCCGGAATCAGAAGAGGATTTGCGCGCCATGTAGTAGAAAAGTTTTGTGGGGCGAAAATAGGGTTTATTTGGTTTGGGGGTTTAGCGGTTTGGGGCACAGCCATTAAACCTCAAATCAACGCATCAACAAATCAACGCATCAACAAATCAACTAATGTCCGCACACGCACCGCGCCTCCTGGCAGGTATGCGTGATACCCGCCCCATTGGTCTGGCTGCCGGGCATTTCGAACCAGAATTTGCCGCGTTTACGGTCATAGTTGCCGGTTTCGTTCATTGTTTCGGCGTCAAACAGGCGTCCGTTAACCATGACGTAGCGGATGCTTTCGGTATTTCGGATATCGGCCAGCGGGCTTTTGTCCAGTACAATCAGGTCGGCTAATTTACCGGGTGCAAGCGAGCCGATCTCCTTGTCCATGCCGATATATTTGGCGCCGTTGATAGTGGCGCATTTCAGCGCTTGCAGGTTCGACATGCCGCCCTGTGCCAGCATCCAGAGTTCCCAATGTGCGCCCAGGCCCTGCAACTGGCCGTGCGAGCCGAGGTTGATGTTGATGCCGGCGTCCTGCATTTTTTTCAATTGCCGGCTTACGAGAATGTGCCCGTTTTCGTATTCCTCTTCGGGAATCATTTCACGATGGCGACTGCGTTCGTCGAGGATATGCCGGGGCGTGAAGTTCAGCAGGCGTTTGTTTTTCCATACTTCATGGTGCTGATACCAGTAATATTCACCGGTTACGGCCCCGTAGCATACGATCAGGGTAGGCGTATTGTGGGCTTTGGTTTTACCCCACAGTTTCAGCACATCGTCGTAAATGGTCGCCACGGGCAGGTTGTGTTCCACGCCGGTGTGGCCGTCCACCACCTGCGTAAGGTTGTGATAAAAAAACGAACCGCCTTCGGGGACCACTTCCATTTGCAGCTCGCGGGCGGCGGCAATAATCTGCTGGCGTTGGTCGCGGCGGGGCTGGTTGTAACTTTTTACCGAAAAAGCGCCCCAGGCTTTGGTGCGCCGGAGGGTGCTGCGCGCATCGTCGAGGCTGTTGACGGGGGCTTTGAAGTCGCCGTCGGCGCCATACAGGATGGTGCCGGTGCTATACAGCCTCGGACCCGTCATACGCCCCGCTTTCAGCATTTCGGCGTTAGAAAATGCCATTTCGGAGTTGACGGAAGGGTCGTGCATGGCCGTGACGCCAAAGGCCAGGTTGGCGTAGTACTCCCACTGTTTTTGCGGATTGAGGCCGAACCGGAAATTGCCCGAATGGCTGTGTACGTCTACAAAGCCGGGCAGGATGGTTTTGCCCTTGCAGTCGATTAGTTTGAAGTTTGAAGTTTGAGGTTTAAAGTTGCGCTTATAATCTTGCCGGGTTCCGACGAAGGCAATTTTGTTGTTTTGGACCACCAATACGCCGTTTTCAATCACCTGGTCACCTTCCATCGTGATCAGGCGGGCATTTTCAAAAACAATAGTTCCCTCCGGCACATCGCTTTTTATCGTGAGTGCGATTTTTTGGCCCGTTTCCGGCAGGGGCGGCAGGCTGTCGGGCGCGCCGGGCAGGAAGCTGAATCGTTGGGTAAGATCGATGGTAAAATATTCGTCGCCGAGGGTATAGTGTACTTTTTTGCTGTCGCCGCTCCAGTGCAGGCTATAGCCGGCGTCTTTGGAAATTTGGCTGACCGGGATGGCTTTGGTTTCGGCACTCAGGTCGATGGTTTGGCCGGGCGCGGGCATGGCGCACACGTACGCCTTGTGCAGTTCGGAGAAGGCCAGCCACTTGCCGTCGGGCGAGGGCGCCCATTGGTTGACGTATTTGCTTTTACACAGTGTTTTGCGATCCTGACCGCTCAAGTCAAAAGAAACCAGGGCCTTGTCGAGGCCGCCGAACAGGTAGCCGCCGGTATTGACGAAAATACGTTTGCCGTCGGGTGAAAAACGCGGATTTTCGCCGTCGGCAGTGATAAAACGGGTGTTTCCCTTGTCAATGTCCAGGAGATAAATGCCGGGTTTATCCGTCATGCCAGGGCCGTGTTCGTCGTCGCCGTTCTGGAGGCGATAAACGATTTGTTTACCGTCGGGAGAAAATTGCGGCGTCCGGTAGATGCCTTTGGCGGAAGTCAGTTTCCGCGGATTTTGGCCGGCTGCGCCTACATTTTGAAGGTATAAGCCGCCCTTTTCCACGTCATCCCAAGTGGTGTACACCAGGGAACGGCCGTCGGCTGAAAAAGCCGGTTCAAATTCCAGTGCCGTACTGTTGAACATCTGGTCGACCTTTCCGGAAGCGAGGTCTTTGCGATACAGTTTGCCGGCGGCATTGAAAATCAGTGTTTTACCATCCGGACTTGTGGCAGCCTGCCGGACGGCTTTCACGGTGAATTCCGGCTCGAATACCTTGTTTTCAAAACGCAGGGTTTCCGCCACTTTACTTTTTACGGCGCAGGTAAAGGGGATGTTTTCCACACTGACGACCGGCTTATCGGAAGGGGTATTTCGGTCATCCGGGGCGATGTTCGTCCAGTGAAAATTGACCCGTTTGAGTTTGCCTCCGGCCCAGATAACGATGGAAGACATTTTCCCTGCGCGGGTTTGCTGGTCCGGGGCCCAGGCAAATCCCGGATAAATCCCGAAAATCGTCCAGGCTTCCTGCTGGTCTTTGTCGAGGCCGTCGTACAGCGGGTATTCCAGCCCTGTCGCCAGTTCATGTAAAAAGAGCACGGTTTTGGTATCCACCCGGCGCACAAAGGCCAGCCAGTTGCCGTCGGGGCTCACTTGCGGGCGAAAAGCGCTGCCGGAGCCGCCGGTAATATCTTCCACTTTGCCTTCCTCCCGGTCGTAGCGGCGTACGACGAAGATTTGTTTCAAGGGGTCTTTGTTGTACTGAAAAAAGCCGCCGCCGTACATATCCTCGCTAAAATACACGTACCGCCCGTCGGGACTGACGGAAGGTTCGTTGACGTCCTGCTGGTCATTTTTGCGTTTGGTGAGTTGCAGGCCTTCGCCGCCGGAGGTATGGTACATCCACATTTCGCCAGCGCCGAGCGAACGGGTATTGGTGAAGTGTTTGCGGGCCACAAAATACTGGCCGTCGGGCATCCAGCAGGCATTGTTGAGCAGGCGGAAACTTTCCTTGGTTACCTGGCGCGCCCTGGAGCCGTCGGCGTTCATCAGCCAGATGTTGTCGCCACCGCCGGCGTCGCTGGTAAAAAGGATTTGGGTTCCGTCGGGCGAAAAGCGCGGCTGCACTTCCCAGGGCAGTCCCGAACGGATACAGGTAGCGTTGCCGCCACTCACCGGTATCGTGTAAATATCGCCAAGCAAGTCAAAAGCGATGGTTTTGCCGTCGGGGCTGACGTCGAGGTTCATCCAGGTGCCTTCGGTGACCGTAAATTCCACATCGGAATAAGGAATTCCTTCAGGATTGGAGACATCCCACTTTTTTTTGTCTTTATCTGCCTGGGCAAATAAAACGTTTGCAGCCAGCAGCAGGCAGCAGAGCGAAGATAATACGCGCATAAGGATTCTAATTTTTGCGCATAAATACGGATATTCCTGAAGTTAGCGGGCTGGATTTGAAGGTTTGGGGTTAGACTTCAATCAAAGCCGAAAATTATGATGCAGTGATAATTGCAATTGTCCTTTGGATTTAGTTTCCAAAATCTGGCTCATATAACCTGCCTGCAAGCCGAGTTTGTCGCTGATCATGTAACCTAAAGCGGCATAGACGCGGTCGCGATCAAAAACGGGACCATTATTTATTTTTTGACCATTGATAAACACTTCATTGTACAAAGCGACATACCAGGCTTTTTTAGTCATGTTTTTTTGATTAACAGGGATATTGATGAAGAGGGCGTACCGGTACCGCGTTCGGAAATCCTGGTCGGCAATAAACCGTTGTTCGTACCGGAACCGGTGGATCAGGCGCACCCGGCCGATACCCTGGCGCAACAGGGCTTCCTGGTAAATCCGGTTTTCTGTGGTGGCCGAGCGGTTATCCGATCCTTCCGGCTCCGAACGCACAAACCCGTATCCGGCGGTAAAGGTCGCGAGGTTATCTTTCAGGTTGTATTGCAGTCCGGTGCGCAGCAGGAGTTGCTCCAGGTCGCCGATGATATTGTGATTGCGGTACTGTGCTTCGGCGTGTATACTCAGCGGGCTGTTACGGAAACGCGCATTACCGAAATAGATATACCAAGCGCCTGTCTCCTGGTTCTGAGCGATTCCAGGGAGACAGGCGCCGAAAAGTGAAATAAGAATTAGAAAAACAGATTTTTTAATCATGCGGCAAATTTACGCCGATCATACTATCCTCCCAGTTCTATAAACTGTTTATGTGTCAAAATATCCGCAGCGGGCAATCTGTCGAGGCGAATCTTTTGGCTAAGGTTAAGGTCTGCATCTTTGCGCAACACCACAAGGTCGAGCAGTGCGCCGGGTTTGGTGTTGACGTCCGGTGGCAGAAAAGCCAGCGCGGCTTCCAGAAACAACAAAGTACCCAGAGGGCGGACGGCGTCGCCGCCGTAAATCGAGCGAAAATCTTTATTGAAAGCTTCCGTGATGCCCGAGCCGAATTCGGTCAGGCGTTTTACCGCTTCTGTGGGTTTGTTTTTCGATTTCCGGATAAATTCGGCCATATCCCTGCCGGCTTTCCAGGCGCCGTCTACAATTTCGGCTTCCACGAAAAACAGGCTGCGGAAATGCGCCGTGGTTTTGCCACCGGCCAGTTTATCGATTACCTCGGTGAGAAACCGGTCAACCCCTTCGGGATTGTAAAATTCGGCCTCCTGTTCGAGTCCGGGTGTCCCCTTCAGGCGCTCAAACACGCTTTGCAATTTGCTTTTCAGGTTTTTTCGCGTGCCGGAATTGTTCAACATCAGAATTTGCTTTTCCTTGTCGGGCCAGTTCCAATACACGTCGGAATTGTCTTCCACGATTTTGTTCGATCGCACGGAGAAGGCGTTGGACGGGAAAACAGCGGACCAGGCCAGCAGCGCGGCGGCGGGAATGTGGTTTTTGTAGTTGCCGGCGTCCTGGAAAAAATAATAAGGAATCAGTTCTTTCAGGCGACGCTGTATGTTTTTCGACATCTGCATGTATGCCTGGTGTCTTTTGTCGTCCGGCGCCAGGGTCCACGCAGAGGCAATGCGGGCGGGCAGGGTCAATTCCAGGTACATCAACGTTTGGCCCAGATTGCCGGCGCCGTTCGGCTCAAGCAGTTCGACTTGTTGTTCCAGGTCGGTAATCCAGGCATCCAGCCCGGCGACAGTCGCCCCTTCCGACGTCGGGGTGAACGTCATGGGCAAATAGGCATCTATATAAGGTTTGAGTTGGTATTGCAGCTCGGCGCGGCTCGTATTTTTCTGGAGTTGCTGGAAAGAATAGGCATAAGACAATGCATTGGGGTTGTGTACCTGCACGGTATTGGCTTCCGTCCGGAAAGTGCCGCCGATCGACAATGCGCTGACTTGTTTGTTTTTTCGAACGACAATATCCTCCGCCTTCACATCATACAAAAATATACGACCGTCTTCTTCGTCGATGGCGTCCATTTTGGTTAAGCAGGTGTTCAGGTGGGTGCTGCTGCCTTTGAAAAAGGGCAGATTGAGCGTGATGTGGCTCTGAAGCCGGACGCCGTGTGTCAGCGAAGCCGCGTGCAGGGTCACGCCGGGCCGTTTTTGCGTCAAAATTTTGTCGAACTGCCCCAGCAAGGCCTGCCGGATCAAGGGGTTTACGTTGCCTTTGCCGGCATCGAAGCTCATATCGATCAGGGCTTCGCTCGTGGTGTTTTTCTGAAAGGCGGCGTTAAAGCCGAAGGCGTATTCCCGGTTGAGCGCCTGTTTGGCTTTTTCGTAAAATTCGCCCCTTTTCCCAACTATCGTGTGTATGGTTTGGCGAATTTCGGCAATCCGCGAGAGTTTCAGTTTATCGTCGATAAAGTTCGAGAGTTTAACCTTCAGCCACTCGTCGAGTTCATTAAAGTCCGTTTCGGTGACTACCTGTTCCAGTTTGTCCAGATTCAGGCGCTTGTTGATGTTGTCCTGCAATTTCACCAGGGTCTCCATCACCGTTCCGCCGTCGAGCACGGCCGATACCTTTTTAGAGATGGCCTGTACTTTTTGAAAAGCCTCTGAATTGGTCAGCATCGACAGGACGTGTTCGTCGGGCAACAAGGCGAGCAGGAATTGGCCCTCCGGTTTTTGAAAGAACTTGATATCGGCAATCTGTTCCTGGATAAACGCCTTCGCATTTTCTTCGTTAGCGTCTTTGAGTTTATTGTTGATTGCGATGATCTTTTCAATGTCGGTCTTTTGCTCCAGTTGTTTCCAGATCATCGACGCCAGTTGGTGGTCCAGATCATTCCATTTGACTAACAAATCCTGCAATTTGCCTTTGGCCAGGTCGAAGGCTTTTTCCGGGTCAACCCCGGTGGTATCCTGAACGAATTTTTTAAAATACTTTGAACTGAGTCCGGCAAGCATTTCGCCCAGGTCCTGGTTCGGATTAGTCCATTGGTCGATGATTTCGAGGTCTTTCAGGATTTGTGATCCGTGCGTTCTGAAGACGGCTTTTACAAAATCGTCGAACTGCGCGGGCAGGAAATCTTCAAAATTCCCTTGCACGGCTGCCTGGGCATCCAGGGCGAAATTCCAGCCTTTCCGGCGTTGTTTAAACAGCCGGATCCTGATTTTTTTATCCGTTTCAAGGGAGGAGTCGCGGCTCACCACGACGGCGAATCGTCCGCCGGCCTGAAAACTCGCCGCTGCTTTGGCGCCCAATTGGAGCCGCAGGCCGATATCGCCCGACAGCCCGGCGGCCTGCGCTTCTTTGACCCAGTTAAAATCGAAGCCGAACTGTACGTCTGCCCCCACCGAGATGGAGCTGTCCACATCGGCAATGATCCAGGTGCCTGGCGGCAGCGCTTCAGGTGAATCGATTTGCAGCGGCAACAACCAACTTTCCACGGTTTCTGCCACGGCGGAAGCGGCCCCGGTCGTTTTCGGCAAACGCCGGATCACGGCCATCACGCCTTCGCTTTTGGCATCCACGCCGAGGTTGGCGGAGCCTGCGCCCCCAAAAATGATCCCGCCTTTACCGGCCGCTTTCAAGTTGTATCCCCAGCGCAACATCAGGTAGTTGGAAGTCGAATCCTGGGGCAGGTGCAGCCCTGGTGAAATATCGTCGCCCAGGTCTAACGAGCGCAACAGCCTGCGGGGATCGGGATAAACGCCGATGCCGGAAAATGCGCTGGCGCTCCCGCTGAAACTGGCTTGTTTGGCGCCTTTTCCGAACTGAATGTCTTTATCGCCTGCCGAGGCTTTGGCCGAAACGACACCGATGGCAATTTCGCGGTCGGGAAAGGGGTTGTTGGCGCTCAGGGCCAGTAATACATCCGGGGCATTGTTTACCGTGAAATTGATACCCGGGCTCGACTTGCTGCCTAAGAATTTTTTGTTTTTGGTAAATTGGACGGATACGCCTTCATTGGTTTGCTGAATGTTAGCCATGCGCTGTTTTCGTTGATGGATGGTAAACGTTTGTCCTGCGTGTTTCCGGGGGGGAGGAAGCTGCGGCGCAGGTAAATTTGTGCGGCCAAAAGTGGTTGTTTTTTGTGAAACAAAAAAAGGATTTTACACACTCTACGCCCCCCTGCTGCCCGTTAAACGTACCTGTTCAGGTAATCGGCCTTGACTGTTTGGTGTTTTGTCTGCTCATTTGTAAGTCGCTTTTTAAAAAACATGGCATATTTTTATTTAACACATAGGCACATAGGCCACATAGAACCAATACTATGTGACCTATGTGCCTATGTGTTAAGATAATTTTGTGTTCATATTCTTGTGTTTACTTATGATACAGCCATATGCCTCATGTCCAATTTCCCCACGGCGTTAACACATTCTTATGCTGCGATTTTCCCCATTTATGTTATCCTTCGCTCTGTTGGGCTGCGCCCAAATAGCGTGCGCCCAAACGGATCAGCGTACCTTCAGCCCTTACGGGCAAATCTACCGGCTCACCCACGCCGAGGCTGCCACCTTGTTGCGCGATGAAAAAGCCCCGGCATTTCGCGAATCCTGGCTGCATACCTTGGTCGATACCTTTCAGGGAGCGGAACCCCGGCGGCCACTTCCGCCCGGCCACTACCTGCTGGCAGAGGCTGTAGAGGAACAAATTGAACTGGAAGTCCGCGCCGTACAGACGATTCAGGTTTGGCTGCTGCCCAACTCCCGCGATTTTACACTGACGGTAAACGATTCTACCGGAATGCCAATCCGGGATGCGCGGGTATTGTTACGGGGCAAACAGGCGCCTTTCGATACTGCGCTTCAATGTTATCGCTTGCCCCGCCGCTCCCGGAACGGATTTGTGGAAGTGTACGCCGCAGGCGAGTCCTGGTTCGGGCGTCTGGACAATCAGTATTCGAAACCGCTTTGGCGGCGACGGCTGAAATATTGGGGCAGTTTCGGCGCCGGAAAAATAGTAGCCGTGCCGGTGCGATGGGGTAGGGTGGCGGTTTATAAAACAAAAACTCTGATCCGGGAAGGCTACTGGCAGCGCAGCTATCGCCGCTATGGGGAAACCGAATTTCCGGGTTATATCGCGTTCAGTCAACCCAAATACCAACCCGGCGATACCCTGCGTGTAAAAGCATACGTGGCCGGGCGGAACGGCAGGCCCTGGCGGCAGCCGCTTGAACTGGATATACGAGAACAGGGCGGTACGTATCGTACGGTGTTGCAGCACGACGTAAAACCGCTTACGCCCGGCGCATTCGTATTTGAAATGCCGCTCGGCGACACGCTTCGCCTCGATTTGAAGTATGGCGTCACTTTTTCGGAAAAGCGCCGGAAAGGCAACCGGTCACCGCGTTATATTTCCGAATCTTTTACCCTGGAAGACTATCTGCTCGACGAGGTAACTTATACGCTGGAGCCGGCTCAAAAGGAATTTCGACGTGGCGAACCCGCCGTCCTGCGCGGGAGCGCCCGCGACGCCAATGATCTGCCGGTACCCGATGCGAACCTGCGCCTGGTGTTGCTCACCGAAAATATTAAAGATTTCCATGCGGCCGAATTATATGTGCCGGATACCCTTTGGCAGCATGAACAGGCGTTTTCGACAGACACCGAAACGGCCATTGCGATACCGGATTCAATTTGGCCCGAGGCCGATTTGCGCGTCAGCGTACACGCCTATTGCACGACCGGCAGCGGCGAGTTACAACAGAAAAAAACGACGTTTACAGCCTTACGCCGGCAAAATCCACTGAACGCCTGGTTGGAAGGCGGCTTTCTGCGGGTGGAGCGCGCGCCCACCTATCCATTTCCCGACACGGCACTGCTCCTGGAAACCCAGCCCAACGGGCGCGTTGTGAATACCCGGCGTATTCTGTTGCCGTTTCGCGAGCGTTTGTTGCCGGGGGTATGGCAATACACGGTATCAGCCGGCACGCAAACGCTCGACATTCCCGTGCCCGATGCCGATGACGCCGTGAAAAACACAGCGTTTCAAACCGGCGATTCGGTGTTTTTTGCGCTCGTCAATCCGCATCGTGCAGACATTCGGTTTCAAGTGTATGAAGGCGCCCAAAAAATCGGCGAAGGCGCTATGTCGGACAGCCTTTGGTACTGGCAAAGGCCGGTACGCCCGGGACGGTCTTATCGCTTGTCCTGGCAGTTTGTGTGGGCCGGCCGGCCGCGGCAGTACGATGCAGAAGCGTTATTTTATAAAAACTTGTTGAATATCCAACTGGATCAGCCCGCCCTGGTGCAGCCCGGAGAACAGGTGCAGGTGAAAATAAAGGTGGAAGACGCCCAAAAACGTCCGGTGCGCGGGGCCAACCTGACGGCCGGCGCTTACAACCGGCAATTTGGCGACAAAACGCCGTACTCGGCGCCCGAGGTCTCCTACCGCGGCATGCGTCGCTCCTTTGCTTTTAACAAATTTGGCCTGGAAAAAATCGGGAAAAATACCTTGTCCACGCCGGTAAACCGAACGTGGTACGACCGGCTTCAATTGGACAGTGTATTGTATTATCGCCTGCGTTACCGGGGCGATGGTTTCTATACGGAAATGCAGTCCATCCGGAAACAAGCGCGGGATACGGCTACGAAAACGCCGGAAGGGTTACCGTGGGGGATGCCGCTCGAATCGGACTCCTTCTATCAGCAGCGGCCACAATTCGCACCCTATATCATCCGGGGCAACCAGGCCCAACCCGTTTACCTGATCTGGTGCAACAGCCGCTTAGTCTATTATTCCGGCGCGACCAACCAGCCACCTTTCAGTTTTTACGGTTGGTATGGCTACAACCAGATCAAAATCCGCACCCGCGACGGGGAATATACCCTGGATAGCGTTTACCTGACTGCCGGCCAAAAACTCGAAATCGCGCTCGACGCCGACCGCTTCGCCCGGGCACAAACACCCTTCAAAGCTCGTTTTGAGCAGCGGCCCGATACCCTGACGACGTTCGAACAACAAACCCTGCAACGCACCATGCTGCTTTGGCGGTCCGATACGAAGGAGGGCGGTCATTATTTCTGGAACGGCCCGGAGAATATTCAGGTCGTTATGAACCAGGTCGGGCGCAGCCCGCAGATGTTAGGCCCTTTTTACCCCAACCAAACTATTTACTACCTGAATTCCGGCAACTTTTTCACCTCTTTTTCCTTCGAACCCGGTTTTGAATACAGCATTGTAGCCGGTCGGGAGCGTTTGTATAACAGTTCGTGGCCCCAAGGCGCCACCCGGTTGCCCGCAAACACGCTCGCCCGGCATTCCGGCGATTTGGCCTGGGGGCCGCACCATATTGTTGTCCAATCAAAACAGCCGCCGGCGTTGCTGCCATACAAATGGGCCGGCCGCGACCACCCGGGCAAAGCCTCCCTGCAACTGCGTTTGCTGCGGACGGACACTTTGTTGGCCATAGCGCTGGCGGGCGATACCCTGTATGGGCCTTATCGCCCCGGGGGCGGTCGTATCGACGAACTGCTGCCCGGCAATTACCGCTTGTACGTGTTTAGCGCCGGCGGTTATGTTTGGTCCCGCGATATTCGTTTGTTTCGCGACAGCCTTTTATTTATAGACGCCTCGGCCGCACCCTTCCGGCCGGCCGGGGCAACGGAAACCTTTGAGCGCTTTTTTTCAAAGGCAACGGATGTTTCGCAACAATCGACAGGGAAAAATCCCAGTCAGTTTTCTCAATGGCCCGGCAATATTGCGGGTACGAGCGGCATACACGGCGTCCTGACCGATAACCAAGGGGAGCCGCTGATCGGCGCTGCGGTCACTTTCTTGCAGGCCGGTATACCGGTCAAAGGTGTTATAACTGATGTAGAAGGCGTTTATCGAACTTTTTTACCGCCGGGTATTTATGATATCGAATACCGGTACACGGGTTATAACACATCAAGGATAAGCGGCGTAACCATTGGTAATAACACACTGGTGTCTGTGGATCAACAATTGGAGTCCGGCGCTCTGTTACACGAAGTCGTGGTCGTGGCATATCGCGTTCCCCTGATCGAACAAGACCATACGTCGGCCGGAAAGACCCTGACGGCCGACGAGATCAGGCGTTTGCCTACTCGAAAGACCAACGCATTGGCGGGGATGCCCCTGGGAGCGTCCATCGCCGGTGAGAATAGACTTAACATCAAGGGAAGCCGCTCGAACAACGTCGAATACTATGTCGATGGCGTACGGACGGCAGAGGGTTTAGCCGGTGAAGCAGATCGGGATGAATTGATGTCAGGCGGGGAGCCGGCATTGCGCACACAATTCCGCGACCAGGCCTACTGGCAGCCCAATTTGATTACCGATGAAAACGGCGAAGCCTGGTTTCGGGTCACGTTTCCGGAAAATATTACCAGTTGGAACAGCTTTGTGCTCGGCATGGATCGGCGTAAACGCGCCGGCATGCTCACCCAAAATACCCGCGCATATAAGCCCTTGCTGGCCAAACTTTCCCTGCCCCGTTTTGCCGTGGCCGGCGACCGCTTCGATGCGGCAGGCCTGACGACCAACCTCAGCGGCGATTCCGTGGAGGTACGCACGGCGTTCCGGCTCGACGGGCAATTGTTGCACGAACAACGGGCGCGCATTGGCGAAGCTTTGGTGGAATTTGCCACCGTGCAGGCGCCCTCGGCCGGCGCGGATTCCTTGTATTTGTCTTACGAAATGAGTAGCCAAACGGCCTCGGACGGTGAAAAACGGGGCATCGCCATTTTGCCCCTCGGTACCCGCGAAACTGCCGGTCAATTCCTTTTGCTCGAACGCGACAGCGCGCTGACCCTGTCCTTCGATCCGGCACTCGGGCCGGTAACCGTGCAGGTGCAGGATAATGCCCTCGATTTGCTTTCTGAAGATATTCGCTACCTGCGCGATTATCCTTATGGTTGCAACGAACAGAATGCCGGCCGTTTGTACGCCCTTTTGGCCGAACAACAAATAGCAACGGCGCGGCAAAAAAGCGCAACGCAAAACCCGAAAACGGCAGCCGGCGCCAAGGCGTTTTTGGAAAAAGAAATCGCCAGATGCCTCAAACGCCTGCAAGACGGCCAGTTGGCCGACGGCAGTTGGGGCTGGTGGGCAGGCGGCACGCCGAATGCCTGGATGACGATTTATGTGTTGCGCGCACTGCGGGAAGCCAAAACAGCCGGATATAACAGCCCGGGTTATCAAAACGGCCTGACCTGGCTTCGGCACGAGACGCCCGGACTGCCGCTTACGGAACAACGGGAGGCGCTGCTTTTCCTGCGGGAAGCGGATGTCAATTTCGATTGTACGCCGTTTTTCACCCGGCTCGATACTTTGCCGCGCCGCAGCTTGTATGAACGGCTCAGCCACTGGCGCCTGCAACAACTTTGTGGTCAAAAACTATCCATCGACAGCCTGCAAAAGACACTGCATCCCACCACGACCGGCGGCCTGTATTGCGGCGATGACAACAACCATTGGTACGACCGCCGGGCCAATAATACCCTGTTGGCCTACGACATTGCCCGCGCAGCGGGTTGGACGGATATCACACGTGGCATTCAGCGCTATTGGCTCGAAAATCGGCCGGCAGCCCGGCAGCGCAATACCATCGAAACGGCCCAAATGCTCCGGCGTTTGTTGCCGGAACTGTTGGCCGGCGCCGACACACTTCGGGCCAACCGCATGGAAATCAACAGCATCGTATGCGATACCTTTCCCATAAAAAGGATTTTACCTGGCAGTATCTCCAGCGTTTCGTTGCGCAAATCGGGCGATACGCCGCTTTACGCGAGTATTTACCAGCAGTGGCAAAATGCGGCACCGGCGCCTCGAAACGACTTGTTCGAGATAAAATCCAGGCTGGAACAAGGTGGACGGCGCGTCGATAGCCTCCGCCGGGGCGAGCCCGCCGAAATGGTGGTCGCCGTGCAGGTTCTCCAGGCTGCCGACTATGTTATGTTGGAGGCGCCTATTCCGGCCGGCTGTTCTTATGGCGAAAAAAAGCCTTTTCACCGGCCCGAGACGCACCGCGAGTATTTCCGCGACCGCACGGCGATTTTTTTTGAAACGCTGCCGGTGGGGCGTTATGAATTTCGTATCCCGCTGGAGCCGAGGTTTAGCGGTCAGTTTACCCTGAATCCCGTGCGGGCGGAGCAGATGTATTTTCCGGTGTTTTTTGGGCGGAATATTTTAAATGTGGTCAATGTGTTTTAAATGTGGTCAATGTGGTCAATGTGTTTTAAATGTGGTCAATGTGGTTAATTAGAACGGATCGCAAGTAGATTGACCACATTGACCACATTGACCACATTGATCTCATTGACCACATTGACCACATTTTCAAAAACTCCACCTTACCCGCAAAAACACCACATTCCCCGCATTACCCAGGTTACCGTTCAAGTTTTCCAGCCAAAACAGTTGCCCGGTCAGGTCGATATCCCAGTTTTCGGCTACCGACCAGGCGGCGGTGGGCACCAGAATGATCAGGTGGCCGTTGGGCGAGTAAATGGCTGTGCAGGAGGTTTGCAGCAACGTGGTAATCGAGGTGGATGCGGAGGCCAGAAACGAGACCTTACCCGGCATGAGGTTGTCGGCCGACAGGTTGGTTTGCGTGAGGCGCAGCAGGTCGGTGTTGCCGCCAAGACCGTTGGAGTTGAGGAGCAGCCCCGCATTGACGAACCAGGAATTGCCAAAGGTCATATTGATCTCTGTGGTGGCGCTGACGCTGGTATGCCCTGCCGTGGAATCAATGGGTTGAAATACGGAGACTTCGCCTTTAAATCCGGCCTGGCCCACATCGCCGGCCCAGCCAATGCCGGCCGCCAGGCGGTTGCGGTAGACACCGGTCAGCGCCTGGTAGTCGAAACTGCCGGTGTGCCCGCCGAAACGCAGGGCGGCCACCGCGTTTTTGACCTGCCGGGCCGGGCTCACCGCGAGATCGAATTGAGAAAAAAGACCGGCCTGGTATTGCAGGCGCAGGGCATCGGAGCCCGGGCGTTCTTCGTAATCGAAGTCCAGAAAATTCCAGGCGTTGAACCAGTCGTTGGGATTCCAGATCAAAGCTTTGCCCCAGTGTATACGCTGCCGGCCCAGGCGGAGGGTCCATTGCCGGCGCTGCCATTGCGCCCAAAGCCGGTCGGCCACAACGCTGCCCACCAGGGCTTGGCGGTTTACGGGCACGAAGGAAAGATCGACCAGGCCGGCATCTACATCGAGGCCGGCGGCAAGGCCCGGCTGGAAGCGCACCCATTCGCCGTAGAACAGGCGGTTGCGGACTTCAGCGTCGAATGTCCACACGGTGTCCGGTGCAAATCGGAGGATAAGGCGGTTGTGAAAAAAGCCGCCGCTCACCAGTGAATTGGGCTCGCCGGTGAAAGACCATTGCTGGAGGTCTTTCACGTAACCTTTCCATGTCCAGGGCGAAACCTCCTGCGTTTGTCCGGAGAGCGCCAACCCGGCTGCCTGAAAGACCAGTGCCAAAAGCCCATATTTAAGTCGTATCGACACAATTAATTTGGGTGTTATGCGGTTGCCTTAAAAGAATATATTGGGTATGTTTAAACAATCTATATATTTGGCAATTAAACTTTCTTTCAACTCTCGGCTTGTGTTGTTGTTTACTTCATGGTTAAGTCGGGTTATAAAGTTTATGGAATCATATTACCCCATAAAAACATCCGCTTTGACCCGACAAAGTTATTTGCGGCAAGGTTAATTTACCCTGACCAAAATCAACCTTCCGACTGACCGGGATTCCTGCCAAATTTTCCTTTTGCAACCATTTTTGCAACATATAAAACGATTGTTATGAAAAAGTATAAAAAACAAACCGGAATCTGGCTGGATTACAAAGAGGCTTTTTTGGTCATCATGGATGAAGAAAAGGGCGGCGAGCCAGAATTGAAACACCTCAGGTCGCATATTGAGTGGGGGGTACCGAAGGGAGGCTCCCGCAGCAAAACGCCGTACGGGCCGCAGGGAGGCGTTAATGAACGGTCGTTTACGGATCGCCGGCATCATGCAGAGAAAGCATATTTTGATGCAGTAATCCGTGAAATTGATCCGGCTACGGACGAGTTGGTATTGTTTGGTCTTGCAGAAGCCAAATATGGCTTACAAAATGTCATCGAGTCCATTAAACACTTTCATCCGAAACTCGTTGGCGTGTTTCCCGCCGAGGCCATGTCTGAAAACCAGTTGAAGGCTAAAGTGCGGGAATTTTTTACGAATAAAGTTATTCCGGAACCTCTACCATAGTCGGCGCCGTATCCTTGACGATGCGGCCATCCACGAGTGTGATCACCCGGCGGGCACGGTCAATGACGCGCTGGTCGTGTGTAGAGAAAAGAAAAGTCATATTTTCCTCCCGGTTCAGTTTCTCCATAATATCGAGCAACGTGGTAGCGGAATGGCTGTCGAGATTGGCAGTCGGTTCGTCTGCAAGAATGAACTGCGGTTTGGAGGCCAGTGCCCTGGCCACGGCTACGCGCTGCTGCTGCCCGCCCGACAATTGTGCCGGGCGGGCATTTAGTTTGTCGTCCAGCCCGACGGCGGCGAACAGTTCGCGGACGCGATGTTCGCGCTCCGCTTTTGGTCGCTTTTGAAGCAACATGATAAATTCCACGTTTTCACGGGCAGTCAACACCGGAATCAGGTTAAAAGCCTGAAAGACGAAGCCGATATTATGCAGGCGAAAATCGATCAATTGATTGGCCGACATGCCGGTAATATTGACGCCGTTGATCTCCACATATCCCGATGTGGGCATATCCAACCCGCCGATAATATTCAACAACGTGGTTTTACCCGATCCTGATGGCCCGACGATAGCCGTGAACTCGCCGCGATTCAGATGCAGGTGTACATTGTTTACAGCATAAACCGGGATAGTATCCGGGTTGTACACTTTTGAAATGTTGTGTGCGTCTATTACGGTTGCAGTGTTCATGATATAAAAGGTTTGGGGGTTTGGGGGTTTGGAGGTTTGGAGGTTTGGGGGTTTGGGGGTGGCTCAAAGGGATTGTTCAAAAAATGATGTCTAATTTTTTCGTATTTAAAAAATTGATAATTAGGTAAAAAACCAAAATACGGCAGCAAAGAAAAGTAAAACGACTTTTACATATTGTTAAATCTCAAACCTGATGCGCATGGGGGCGAAAGTCATCCTACTGGACGAATTTTATTTCAC
>CAUJEY010000202.1 GCA_963169325.1 Bacteroidota bacterium | reverse complement strand
TTTTAGTCCTTCTGTCCGCAAAAAATGCAAAACCCTTGTTTTGGATACGCTGCCTTTGTTTACCTGGGAAAGTACCGTGATAAAATAGCCGCTGAGTTGCGCCATTCGTTCGGGTTGATCCGCGGCGTATTGCTCCAGATAATGGGTGGCAAAATGTTGCATACGATGTGTGGGGTGCTGACTGAGTTGCAGCAGGTAGTCCGCGCCGTTTTCTTCCTGAAAAAATTTCGTAATCAGTTCGCGTCCAAATGCTTGCACATCCTCGCGGGTGCTATCGCAAACGCTCACAAGCACCTGAGGCGTCCAGTGTGCATCGGTGAAATGGGTACGGAAGTAGTCGAATGCAAAGGCTCTGGAATCCTCCCAGCGGGCGTCGAGCAGCCGGATAGATTCTCCGGATTCGGCTTGCATACGGGGCGTCTGGTCGTTGAAAATCTGCCAGGCATAGCGGCGCATCCCGAGCATTTCATGGTTGGCCAACCAGATGATTTGCCGAACGGATAGTTGTTCCGGTGGAATGTTTTTTTGCAACAGGGCAAATCCGTATTGTTGGGCAAAAGCATGTCCGCTCAGGAGTAATTGCAGCGTCGTTTCGCGGTCGATGCGCGAACCGAAGCCATCCAGCGGGCCGGTGAAAAGTTGAAATAAATCTTCGTGCAATCCTTCATAGGCTTCCCGGCGCGAGAGATAGGGTAGGAGTTCGGTCAGCAGGTTTTGGCCGAAATCCGGGTGTTTTTCAACCAGCCCCTGTACGATGGGTTGTGCGGCCTGACGCACTTCCGAATAAGGTGAAACGCAGAAAGCGGCGATGACGGCGTAATTTTCCAGCAGTTTGGCCTCCGGCAACCGGCCGAACAGCCGGACGCCCGCCTGGCGAACCTGCGGCGTCGGCGATTGAATCAGGGCGGCTAAGACCCCTTGCGGCAATTGATCTGGCGGTGTGGCATGGTTCAGGAGTATAATGGCGCCGAGGGTTTGCACATTTGGAACAGGACTGGCCAGCAGGTCCTGTGCGACGTCGAGGTTCAGCGTGCGCAGGGCCGGCATCAGGAAACCGGCGAGGGTTTGTGCGGCTGCCCCGGCCCTGGCATCGGCATTGGAAGCGGTGGCTTCCAGGGATAGCAGTTGGGCGATACATTGAAGTACGATGCGCCTCGTTTCCGCTTCACTTAGGGTAGCCTGACTGAGCAACTGGCGCGTCCAATCCTGGACGTCCGGGTGTTCGGTGAGGATAAGTTCAGCGATAAAGTTTATCTGCCGGATAAAAAAATCAGGCTGGTCCATGACCCATTTTCGGGCCAGTTCGCGGGCATCGCGTAAGGCATGTTGAGCGAGCAGGCGTAAAAGAGCCAGGTTAGGCTGGTTGGGGTCGTATAACTGCCGGGCAACCTGCAGGCTGAGCCGGGTGGTGGATGGGTAAGGCTGGCTCAACCAGGTGGAAAGGCTGCCCAAATCGACCCAGCTCGCCAGGTCGGCCCGGTGCTCCAGGGCTTTTTTACGGCAAAATCATGTACGCGCTCGCAGGCGCTGCGACACAACAGCCGGACCAGGATATCCGGCTGCCGGTCCCATAATTCCGGAAAAGCTTCTTCGCGTATATGGGGAGCAGGTTGACCGGGCTGATATGCTTCCCGGCAATGCCAGATCAACTGGCCGTTTCCGGGTTGATATCGCGGGCTGTTTTGGTACAGGATCTGATTGAAAGTCCAGTTTTTACAAAATGAATCGTAATGGATTTCCTTAGTGGTCGTGCCCACGTATCTGTTGGTTATCCGGTCGTACTCGTAAATGATATGGCGTTTGACCACGGGTTCGGTTTTGTCCCTGGCATCGGAATAACACAACAGGACAGCGGAAGCCATACGTACGTAATTTTCGCTGCTATCATTGCCCAGGGTCTTCAGGGTGCGCCACACCCGCCTGTTGAAATAGGTTTTGGTCCGGTTGGAAAAAGCCAGGGTGCTGTCCGGTTTTTTTAGTTCCGTAGCGGGGTTTTGATAATAGCGCTCTCTTGCCGCTGCATAAATGCCGTATTCACGCCCGTACCGGGAAAAGTTAAAAAACGCTTTCTCTTGTTCCAGGCGGTAAGCCAGCACACCAAATATCGGCCCGTCTTCGCGAAATTCAGCAATTTTGAATAAATGCCGCAGGGTTTTGAATGTGCCCGACTCGGCGGCGGGGAGTTGGGATTCGGGGCTGGGGACGTTGTTTTTATTTTTACGGTTACTTTTTGGGGCCAGCGGAATATCGCGCAGCACCTTCAGCATGGCCGCATGTACATCGGGCCGGTCGCCGGCCAGGAGGTACAACGGTTCCATCAGGTTGTAGGGCAGGTTTTTGCCCAATTCGGCAAGCAGGAAGGCCGTTAAATCTATATCTTCTTCCAAGGCCTGTTTCAATTCGGGTGGAAGCATCCCGGTAATAGCATCGAGCAAGGTTTTTCGCTCTGTGGAACGGTTTTCCAATGCCAGCCAACCGACCAAAGCAATCCGGCGTACCATTTCCTTCGACGCCGCGGCATGGTACACGCCTTCGAGCAAGGGAATGGCCGAAGGGTCGCCACAGCGCCCGAGCGCCCAGCACACGGCGTATTGTTGCAAAGCATCGCCTTTCATTAATAAAGGTATCAGGAGGGGCGTCGCGCCGGCAAGGCGCCGCTCGCCGGCGCGCCAGATAATACGGCTCAAGGGCCATTTATTGTCAGTTGTTCCGGCATTGGGCTGGGCGGCTTCGCGCAAACGCTGCAATAACCAGGCGTCTTTATCGCCCCCGGTCCGAATGTTCGCTACTCCGGCAAAAGGGGCCGGCGAAGGCGCCGCCGTGTCGCCGGATTGGTAGCGGTCCATTTCCTGGTAACCGCCCTTTTTTTTCTCTGCCACCAATTGGCCGAATATTTTTTTGGCTTCTGCAAGGGGAACCGGCATACCGGTTTTGGTACCATCGCGCAGCAGCGCGCCCCGTCTGCCGTAGCGGAAATTGACCACGTAGCGCTCCGGGCCTACTTCGCACAGGTCTACCTCATATACTTTATCGGCGTTCCCTTCGCGGTTCCACAAGGCGATTTGTTCAATGAGTTTCATATTACTGAAGTGATGATCAGGTTCAGGGTATTGTAATTTAAATTGCTTAACGAATTTAATTTACAATGTACTTAGTAAGACAAATTAAACACAAAAAGTGTTTTATTTCCGGCTGTAAAAATACGAATTGTTTTTAAATGGGCAAATGTTTTTAAAAAAATTCTACATCCGCTTAAACAACAGCAATCGCCCCCCGGATTTTCCGCCTTCCGAGGCAATGTAAAGCGTGCCATCGCGGCCGAAACAAATGCCCTCGGGCTGACGGAACAAGTCTGGATTTAAACGGCAGGCGTATAACAGCCGGCCATCCGGGTGCAGCACAGCGAGCGTTTTGCCCGCCGATGCGATGAGGTACAGGTGGTTATCCTGTGGACAATAAGCGATACCCGAGGGGTTGAAGGCAGAAGCGGCCTTGCTCGAGTCAAAGAATTCGCTCAGTTTGTTGGCAAAGCCGGCAGGGGCGCCTTTCCATTGGGCAATTTCTGCGCGGTCGATCAGGAAAGCTGGCGTTTCGGCTAAAAGCCGGGTGACCAAATCAAAGGCATATACGGCTTTTTTATGCGAAAACTGATCGCCTTTCCCGGCCCGGCCCTTGCAAGCCAGGAGCAGCCGGTGTTGCACGGGATCATAGCCCAGGCCTTCCACATCGTATTCCGCATCCAGTGCCGTTTTCAGGGTTTCGGCAGCGCCCATTTCAGGGATGCGGTAGAGGGTTCCGTTACTCTTTACCACGTATATGTCGTTGCCGACCGCCTCGATACCTTCATAATCGCCTTTTCCGCCGAAATCGAGGCTTCGTTCTATCGCGCCTGTTTCCGGGTTGAGAAAAAAGATTTTGCCCTGCTCGTCATTCACCGCCAGCAATTGCCGGCCGTCGGCGGACAGGCTCAGCCCGGAAATTTCGCGGAGTTCGGCCGGGAGTTCCAGTATGGCGTCCGGTTGATCCAGGCGATAGGGTAGGGTATAGTCTGTTTTGGGCGGGGCAGTATTGTCGCCGCTATTGCAGGATAGCAGGCCGGCAATCAGGCCACACAGGGAAACTTTGTGAAACGGACGCATATCCTCAGGGGTTGTCGGAATAATATTTGGATACAATAAAAAAGGCAAGCACAGAAATAATCAGGCCGAACATAAATACATTATAGGCTATTTTTAATAATCTGTATTTTCGACCCAATACAACACCCTGGTGATAAATATCCCTTAAAAGTGTGGTATGCAGATATTTTTTGTCGTTCATAATCTGAAACATACCGTCGGAATAGTCATTAAATTTCATCCGGTAAAAATTGCCGAAAAACAACAGGTTGGCGCTTCGGTTCGTCAGGTCGTCCCGGGTAAAGGTTCCGTTCGGAATATTCGGCCGGGTAGCCAGAATAGAAAAAACGATAGTCGCTAAATTGACGATCAACAACATGCCCAGCGGTAGGGAGAGATTGGTATAGTCATAATCTTTTTTAACAAACACCGTAAGCAAAACGGATACGATGATAGAATTGACCGTTATCAGAATGTTCGCTTTTGTGTCAGCCTGATCACTCAGGCGCTGGCTGTTGGTGGAGGTCACCCGGAACATGGTTTCTATGGTTCGTTCGGGTCTTTCGTCTTTTTTCTTGTTTCCTTTGTCTTCGTTTCGCCGGTTATTGTCCGTGTATTCAGGCGAGTGCGCTATCGTGGCAGATTCAGATTGTTGTTCCGCTGTTTTATTTCTTAATTTTTCCAAGTTCTTCGCTTTTGTTTCTTCTAATAATGCGCTACAGTATGTTGTAAAATAACGATGGTTTTCCAGCAGATGAATGGTTTTTTTTCGCCATTCCTCTTTGCTTACAGGGGTATTGTGCAGGATATTGTATTCTTTCCGCAACTGCTTGCCCCTTTCCGTAAAGTCCTCCGTTCCCAGATTAAACAGGTCGGCATCGCAAACGATCTGTTCCGGCAGGATTGTTGCACTTTGTGGCATTTTGGTGGTTAAAATACATTTTTTGATAGCAGAAATAGTTTCCTCCTCAACACCGGCTTTTTGCAGGAAATCACCGGCATGTTTTGCCCCGGCTGCTTCATGGTTGAAAATATCTTCGAAATAGCCCAGATCGTGAAACCATGCCGCAGAAATTACAATGAATTGATCCCTTTCGCTCAACGGGTAATGGCTGCTTATCTGGTAAGCGGCAGCCACAACAGATTCCGTGTGGGGGAGGTTATGATATAGAAATGCGGGATTATCATGCTGTTGCATGTAGTTTCTCACATATTCCGCTACTTGTTCAAGTAATGCAGGATAATTCATGTTCACCTGGTTTAATAATACCGCCCTATCATCGGATGTTCCACAATACGGCGTTTCAGGGCTAAAAAATCAACTTCGCCCTGGTGTTGCCACACGATTTTTCCGCCGGGCTCGATCAATACGGTGTAGGGCAAGGCGCCGTTCCAGTCTTTGCCGACGGCCTTGATCAGGGCGTATTTGTCGTCTTCCCGGAACAGGTAATTGGTAACGGCGGATTGTTTTCCCTTCAAAAACTCCAGCACTTTTTCCTGTTTGTCGGGTTTATCGGCCGATAGAGAAACAAATTCAAAATCACGGGCGCCGTACATACGTTGCAGCACAATAAATTCGGGATATTCCAGGATGCATGGGCCGCACCAGGTAGCCCAAACATTCACGAGGCGCAGTTTTTTGGAATCCGTATTCCGCATCAGGGTCTCCACGCCCTTTACATCGATTTGAGACACTTTTACTTCCTTTGCTGCCCATTCTTTATTTGTTTTTTCCTTGAGTTCCGATTTCCAGGCCCATTTGGTGGAGCAACCGAAGGTTTCGGTGACCGGTTCAGCCACGGATTTTCCGGTTAATGCGGCGTCTATGGCGTTGCGCAAATCATCTGCATTGGCGGCGCCGGGTTTTTCACTCTTGTCGATACGCCCGGTGTAACGCAGTTTTCGTTCCTGGTCGAATACAAAGGCGTGTGGCGTAGCCATCGGGCCGTATTGCATGGAGGCGGTATGGGTGTCGCCGTCGTACAGGTAAGGGAAGTTGAATTGCTGGTGCTTCGCGCGGAGCACCATGTCGGCATAGTCGTCGTTTAGATCGGAGTACCCCAATTCTTCATACAACAGTCCAATCGGGCTGTTCGGAGAAATGGCGACCACGGCAACGCCTTTGTTCTTATAGTCCGTTACCAACGTCTTGATGCGCCCTTCATAAGCCTGTGCCGTGGGGCAATGGTTGCAGGTGAAAATGATGGCCAATACTTTGGCAGATTTAAAATCATTCAGGGTGTGATACTTACCGTCGGTACCCGGCAGGTTGAAATCCGGGGCCGGTGCACCAATAGGCAAGGTTTTAATCAAGCGCCCTTCGACGGGTTGTGGACTGGCCGTAAACCCCGTTTTTGATGACGTATTTCCCTGATTTTTAGTGGATTGGCAGGCGCAGAGCGTACAGAGGAGCAGGAGGCAGCAGACTAAATTTTGTTTCATTGACATGATCAGATTCCGTCTTTTTGAATTGGAAGGTACGCCGGATTTTACAAAAACTGCGTTTGACCGGCCCGGCGTGCACCCGGCCAAAGGTAAAGTTTTGTCGTAAGGCTTCTTTTTTCTTTTATTTTTTTAAAATCGCGGCTGGAATGGTAAATATTGCCTCACCGGTATGGTCGATAACCAACACTTTTCAAACGTTATGATGGTAAAAGTAAATTTTCTGCTCTTCTGCATATTGCTCGGTACGGCAAGTACCCTGTTCTGCCAAAATTTTAACCGCCCCGTGCCCGCCGGGGTACCGGAATACGAATTTGTTCAATACGACAGCACGTATACCGGATACTACCTGTCTACACCGTTCCGGATTGGTGCAAATGCAGGGCCGGGAGCGTTGCCCAAAAATGCTGTGATTCTTGATGCCGATGGGTACCTGTTTTGGTATATGCCAATGCAAGTCCGAAATTTAAGTGATTTTAAATACCATCCTGCACATCAGTTGTACACGTTCGTGAAATCTATGGGCCCGCAAAATGTACAATACACGCTGATGGACCCTGATTGTAAGTTGGTTGACTCCTTTACCACCGTCGATGGTATTTTGCCTGATGCACATGATTTTCAGATCACGAAAAACAAAACTTTTTTATTGGCCGGCGCCAGCGATAGTATTATGGACCTGAGTGCATACCTGTTCGGCACAGTGCCGGGCAGCCCCAATACCCATGCAATCGGGTTTGTGGTGCAGGAATTTGACGAAGACCACAACCTGCTGTTTCAATGGAGCAGCAACGATCATATTCACCCGACGGCCGGCTATGCCTTCTATGGCTATTCTGCCAATGCCTTCGACTATTGCCACGGCAATGCCATCGAGGAAGACTCCGACGGCAACCTGTTGCTTTATTTCCGACACCTGAATGCCGTTTACAAAATAGACCGGCAAAGCGGCAAAGTGTTGTGGCAATTAGGTGGCAAAACCAGTTCGTTTACCTTTCCGAACGACGACGGTTTTAGCGGTCAGCACGATGCCCGGCGTTTGCCGAACGGAAATATCGCCATTTACGATAACGCGAACATGGCCGCTCCACCGCGTATTTCCCGCGCCGTGGAGTACGTTTTGGATACCCTGAATTGGACGGCTGTAAAAGTGTGGGAACACCAGTATGTGCCCGGCTTTTTCAGCCCGGCTATGGGCAGCCATCAAACCACCGCCGACCGGCAACATTTGATCCATTACGGGCTCCATTACCGCCCCGACCCGACGTTCATTCGAACGGACGATGCCGGGAACCTGATCGCCGAACTTTTTCTTGCGGATTCTTTTATGAGCTACCGGTCCTTTTTATTCGATTTGCCGGTGGATACTATTCAGCGACCGGCTATTTCCTGTACACAAAACAACGGCATCATTACCCTATCCGCCCCGCCGGGGTACGACCGGTACGAATGGTCGACCGGCGAAAATACTGCCGGCATCATTGTACAAGAAACCGGCACGTATCAGGTTTGGGTCAACCGGGGTATAGGCATGCTGGGATCGGAACCGTTTGTTATCCAGGATTTGGATAACGTGTGCCCGCTGAGCAGCGCAGGAGAAGCGCCGGCTGTTGAAAGCCCAACGGTAATAGGATATTATGATTTTTTGGGCCGTGCAATAACACCGGGGCGATATCCGGCAGGGTACGAAGCGCAATTTTATTTCGTACGGTATGCAGACGGCCGGATAAAGTTGAGGAACGGGATCAGGATAAAATAACCGCCAGGATTTAAGATTGCAGATTATCCCGACTTCATCGGGACAGGCTATGATTGTTGATTTTTGATGTCGCGGTACACTCTACGCACGTCAAAAATCAACAATCATAGCCTGTCCCGATGAAGTCGGGATAATCTGCAATCATTAAATCAAATAAATTGGATTCGGGCTTATGCTTGTTTGTCCAACGTCTGAAAACTTTTAAGCGGCTGGTTCGTCGTATGCCCGCTGCTCTGCTTTCCATTCTTTTCCAAGGTGCAATGTGCCGCTTACCCACGCGCTATGGACCAGGTTTATATCTGTTATTCGGCAGACCATCTCCTTTCCTTCGATCAAAATGCCACATAATAATATTTCCAAACATGTTTGCTGCTCGGGTGCTGAATACAGGTAGCCTTTTTTTTTACGTTAGAATAACAAAAAAACTTGTGTAAAGTGTTGATATTTAATTTTTTGCAATCGCATTAAATTTAAAGAAATATGAACGCCCCATTGCCACTTTGCAATTAAAGACGCTATATTACATGATCGTTTTTGACGATGTTGGATCGAATTCGCCTAATACTATCAATTATATGAGACGCCGAAGAGTGTCCAAAGTCTGAAAAATTTTAAACCGTAATAAAAATGAAAAATTTGAATGTTTACCGCTTAGCAGTCCGGTCAAGATGCCTGTTGGTATTCCTGCCACTCCTGCCGGTGTTGCTGTGCCTATCCGCTTGTATGAAGGACGACCCACCAGGACCCACTAAGAAAGACCCCTGTCCCTGGCCTGAGGTTACCACCGAGGGGAAGCATACACTTGGTTTTAAAATCAATGGGAAAGAGTGGGTGCCATGCG
>CAUJEY010000201.1 GCA_963169325.1 Bacteroidota bacterium | reverse complement strand
ACGTTTCGATATGAACTGGAGAACCGCAAATCTGGGCTACGCCATCCAAAGCTATCGCGCCGTACACCCGATGATCAATCTCGATGCCGGACGTGGTAAAGTAAAATTGCTCGACGAAGGCATTGAAGACCGCGTGTTTATTATCCAACCTTCCGCCGGGGTGGAAATCAATATTTTCCGCTGGTTCCACCTGGGTCTTGAAGGCGGTTACCGATTCGTGACCGACAGCGATCTGCCCAGCCTGAATGACCGCCAACTCTCCGGCGCTTTCGGCCAGGCTACCTTAAAGTTCGGGTTTTCGTGGGGACGCTATCGGAAAAATGAGCGGGATTAAGAATTGGTGGAAAGCAAAAATCCGCGTAAATCCGTGTACACAAGTTCGTGTTATCCGTGTTCCAATCCTGCACAAGCGGCCCTCGTAGGAGGATTGGAACACGGATAACACGGACTTGTGTACACGGATTTACGCGGATTTTTTGTTTTGGTTCCTGCGCAACGCTCCGCTGATTGCCCCGGATTGACTACCTTTGCATTGCGTTTATCCTAAAAGATTGATGCTCACAATCACTCAATCACTCAATGACAATGGAAGTCCTGACCACCGCCACCGCCCTTTCCTCCACCGAATTAATGGAACTTGAAGACCGCTACAACGCGCACAACTACCACCCGTTGCCGGTGGTATTGGAGCGCGGACAGGGCGTTTTTGTGTGGGATGTAGAGGGCAAACGATACTATGATTTTCTCTCGGCGTACAGCGCCGTCAATCAGGGGCATTGCCACCCGCGCATTATACAGGCCTTGGTGGATCAGGCGCAAAAACTGACGCTGACCTCGCGGGCTTTTTACAATAATTTATTGGGGCAATACGCCGAGTTTTTGTCGCAATACTTTGGTTACGACCGGATATTGCCCATGAACACCGGCGTGGAAGCGGTGGAAACAGCCATCAAACTTTGCCGGCGCTGGTCATACCAGGTAAAAGGCGTCCCGGACGGGCAGGCGAAAATCATTTTCGTGGAAGGAAACTTCCACGGCCGCACCATCAGCGCTATTTCCGCCTCCACCGACCCGGGCAGCCGCCGAGGCTTCGGCCCTTATGTACCGGGGCTGGTGACGATCCCCTACGATGATATTCCTGCCCTGGAAAAAGCCCTGCAAGACCCGACAGTTGCCGGTTTCCTGGTGGAGCCGATTCAGGGAGAAGCAGGCGTTTTCGTGCCTGCCGACGACTATTTGCCGAAGGCATTCGACTTGTGCAAACAACACAACGTACTGTTTATTGCCGACGAAGTACAAACCGGTATCGCCCGGACGGGCAAACTGCTTTGCTGCGACCATTTTGGGATTAAACCCGATTTATTAATACTCGGCAAAGCCATCAGCGGCGGCGTACTGCCCGTGAGCGTCGTGCTCGGCAGCGACGAAGTATTGCTCACCATCAAGCCCGGCGAACACGGCTCCACCTTCGGCGGCAACCCACTGGCCTGCGCCGTGGCCATGGAAGCCCTGCGCGTGGTAGAAGACGAACATTTGGCGGAAAACGCCGAACAATTGGGCAAAATCTTTCGCGCGCGGATGCTGGCGCTACAAGTCAAACGGCCCGATCTGATCGCCCTCGTCCGGGGCAAAGGCCTGCTCAACGCCGTAGTGATCAATGATACGGAAGACAGCCAAACCGCCTGGAACATCTGCTTAGAATTGGCCGAAAACGGCCTGTTGGCCAAACCGACCCACGGAAACATCATTCGTTTCGCGCCGCCGCTAGTAATGACCAATACGCAATTGGAGGAGTGCTGCGAGATTATTGAAGGGGTGATGCTGGGGTTTGAGCAGTAGCCTGCCCTACCCTATTTATTTCAATTGTTCGAAAATGACGGCTGCCTCCCTGGCAAAAGGTGATTTTGAGCCGGATATTTGTTGAAAACCGGCTTTTGCTTCGGCCGTTTGTCCGGCGTTGAGCCGCGCGAGCGCCAGGTACCAGGGTTTTTCGCTGGGATAATCTTCCCTGATTTTTTCAAATTCACGAATGGCCTGCTCCGGTTTCCCGGTTTGCAGGCAGGCAAGCCCGGCATAAAACGCCAGCCGGTCAGAGAAACCGCTGCTTTCGGGCAGGGCTTGCAGGCGGGCGATTTTCTCCAGTGCGCCGGCTGGATTGCCCTTGTTATAATCCTGTTCGGCGGCCTCCAGCAGGGAAAAGAAGGGAGCATCCGGCGTTTGGGTCGTGTCTTCGGCGCCGCGCCCTGTTACCTGTGCCGACATGGTTGCAGGCGGCTGAAAATGCGCGGCAAATAATTCCTGCGCGGTCATGGATGGCGTCCGGTTGAAAAACCAGATAGCCGCCACGCATAGCATTACGGCCGCTGCGGCCGCAAATAACAAACGGAACGATATCGCCCGCCCAGGTTTTTTATTGGCGGTTTCGGCTCCTTCGCCGGCTTCCTTTTCAATAATTTCCAATTGACTTCGAAGGGCATCCACCCCAGGTGCCAGGCGAATCGCCTGTATCAACTCGACCTCCCGGGCTACTTCTGCGGCGAAATCCGGATCGGCGGCAAGCCGCGCCTCGAAGGCTTCCAGGTCGTTGCCGGAGAGTCTGCCGAGGGCAAAAAGTTCAATTTGTTCACGGATATCCGCCATCAGGTTTCCAATTTAAATCGATCCGAACCGAACATCACGTCTGGTGAGTTCGGTCAGTTTATCCTTGCACATGGATTTTCGTTTGTAATAATAAGCCAGACTCCCAAAACCGAGTCTCTCTACAATCTCGGCGGGTGATTTTTCTTCGATAACGGCCATTTGCAACAATTCGCGACACCCATCCCCCAGGGCCCTGAATTTTTCCATGATAAACAGCCCCCGCTCCGCATGTTCCAGGTCGCCGGACGGATCAATGCCCAATTTTAATACCTCCGGAGCATCCAGGCTTACCCCGTTGTGCCGCTTTTTTTCCCGGAATTTCTTCAACCAAAGGTTGTGGCTAACAGCATGCAGGTAAGTGTAAAAACTGCTGGTCAGTTGAAAACCGGGTTTCTGTACGTTGATGAATACGACGACAATAGCTTCCTGAAAAATATCCTTTGCCTCTTGCTCCGATCCGTTTAAACTGCCGATAAGCGCGGTAATACGCGGTCTAAATTGCCGGTAAACCGCGGATAACGTGTCGCTATCGCGGAGGCGAATACCTTCGAGTATCGCCTGATCGGTGTATAAAGTTTGGTTAAGTGCCATGGAGGTGCGCCAAAAATACGCCGGAAGGAAAAAATGCTGGAAAAATTCTTGGAGGGAAGGGTAAGAAAAGGAAGAAGAAGGGTATGAACGACAAGAATACGATTTCAAATCGCCCCTCTTTTCATTACATGAATTATCAAAACAACTTTTCAAACCTAAGTTTAAATTCCTGAACATGAAAAAAATGCTCATGCTCCTCTCCTTCCTGCCGACAATTCTTATGGCACAATGGACTACCCGGGAATTATCAGAGTCAAAATTCTACACCCAGGCGGCGGCGGCAATGGGTAAGGCGCTTTTCATTGGAGGGGCTTATTAAATAAAAAGCGTGTACGTTTGGGTTGCGTACTCCTAAACACGTACAAATTATGACAGAAACCCGCCTATGAAAACATTCCTGAGAACAACTGCCCTGCTCGTTTTAATCGCAATATGTGCCTCCTGGTTCCAAAGACCGCTTTCTTTTGGTGAAAACTACGAATCGGCCAACAATTATCCAGCTGATTTCCCCAAGATTATCCGCCCCGTAGATCCTTCCTTTTCAAAAGACTCTTTATTGGCGGATAGCCTGTATCAGCGAATATGGAAATTCTACGGGACAGAGCAATGGGATTCCATGATGATGAACGGACAATCGCTTCAACGCGTTGCAGAACGTTTATTGGAACAAAAATTCAATAAATCCCTTCTTGATTATTGGTCATACGGATACGGCACCTATGCGCAGGCGCTGCTATACCTGGGAGAAATTGAAGCGGGCAGCCGCATATCGAACGAAGCCTTTCTGATCAGGAAGCGAGTCATGGGTGAAGAAGTTTCCATAGAATTGGCTAAAAGCTACTTTGGCGCGGGGTATATGGCCAGAGATTTGTTCGAAGACCCCGACCTGGCACTGGATTTTTTTAAACAAGCAGAATTTATGGCCAGAAGTAGTCTCCCCGCCGGAGATATCAAAAACTGGCCCCATATTAAAAATCTTGTTACGGGCTATTGGCTCAAAGGCGACTATGGCGCCGCCATGTTTTATTTCAATAAGTTGATCAATCTGGAAAGCATTACCCCCTTTTTAAGATTTGCCAGCTATAATGAATTAAGCAAACTACATTTTCAAACAGACGACATTCAAAACGCGCTGAAATACGCGCTATTGGCAAAGGAGTATTGGAACGAAACATCCGTCGCACTTTTCGACAATGAACTTTTACTTGCTCGTTGTTATCTGAAGTTGAGAAACCTTGCCGCTTGCCGACACCATCTCGAAATATGCGATCAAATTTTTGAGGAAAAGCAGCCGAATTTTCAGTCAAAAGGCTATGAGGCGGATCTGCTCCAGACAAAGAGCGATTATTTTTTTATTCTGGGAGATTTTGAAAATTCAATTTCGCTCAAAAAAGCGGCCGGCGCTGTTACAGAAAAAGAAAGGGGCGGGAAGCGCAGTTTGAGCACCATTCAATTGATGCAGGACCTTGCCAAAACCTATCTCGTTATCGGAAAAATCCCTGAAGCCCGTGAAACCATCAACGAACTGCTCTACCGCGAAGCCAAACAATTCAAAGCGGCTGATTTTTCCCAAAACCCGGCGGTGAACCGCTTTACCCGGCAACCCTATCACCTCCGGACTCTTGCGCTGAAAGGCCGGATATTTGAACGCCAATATGCCCAATCGGGAAATCCGAAAGACCTGCAAAACGCCCTGTCGGTTTATTTATTAGCTGATTCGCTGGTAGACCACCTTCGCGACACTTACCGGGGCATTGGATCAAAAAATCAATTGGCAGGCAGCGCAAGACCCATTTATCAGCAGGGCATCGATTGTGCTTTCAATCTATGGAAACAAACAGGAGCGCAGGATTTTCTCAACACGGCCTGGCGCTTAGCCGAAAAAAGCAAATCCATCGAACTCCTGGAATCACTCCGGGAAACGGAAGCCAAACAGACGGCTGCCCTGCGGCCTGACGACCTTTTTCAGGAAAACCGAATCAAACGAAACCTGAATTTTTATGAAAAATTAGTCTTCGAAGAACAGGCAAAATCCGAGCCTAATACAGTCCGTATTTCTAACTGGAGTCAGCAAATCGTAGCCCTGAAAAACACGCAGGATTCCCTTTTATCGGTGTTTAAAAAACGGTACCCGGAATACCACCGGCTGAAATACAATCGAAAAATTGCGACCATTGCGGAAGTCCGGGAAAAATTGCCGGTCCAGACCGCACTCATTGAATACTTTATGGGCGATTCGATCTTGTTCACCTTCCTGATCGATTCATCGCAATACCAGATATTCAAACAAAATCTGGATTCCACTTTTCACGGAAAACTGGCTATTTTTCGTACAACCGTCCACGACTTTAATCCGGAAAATCGCCGTACAAACGAACAAAAAGCGGCTGATCTTCAGAATTTTACGAAATCATCCCATGATCTGTTCCGCACCTTGCTCGCCGAACCGCTCAGTCAGACCCCGGCGGACAAACTGATTATCATACCGGACGATGTGATCGGTTACATCCCATTTGCGGCCTTACTTAAAAACCCGGTGGCGCCCGGCGCGCCGGCTGATTATCGCCATTTGCCCTACCTGGTTCGGGACTATGCCATCCGGCTCGAATATTCAGGCACGCTGCTGCCCGACAACCAACCCGCGCCCCGCTCCGGTGGCTATCTTGGTATGGCTCCCTCCTACCCCGGCGGCACAATTGCCTCCCGCACACTACCCGACAGCCTGCGCTTTGCCCGCGCTTTTGGCGGCCTTCGCGGCGGTGAGACGCCCGCCCTCCAGTACAATCGGGAAGAAATTGATTTGACGTGTAGTATCGCCGGCGGCAAAACGCGCAAGGATTTGGAGGCAACAGAAGGTTTTTTCAAAAAAAATGCGCCGAATGCCGGGGTGCTGCACCTCGCCATGCATGCCTTCACCAACGATGTTGATCCGCTCTATTCCACCTTGCTTTTTTCAGGCGGCCAGGCTGACAGCACCGGCGAAAACGACGGCCTGCTCCATGCCTACGAACTATATAACCTGCGCCTGCGCGCCAATCTTGCCGTGTTGTCCGCGTGCAACACCGGGGCGGGAAAAGTCATTCGGGGGGAAGGGATCATGAGCCTGGCCCGGGCATTCCGGTTTGCCGGCTGCCCGAACGTGATGATGAGTCTTTGGTCGGTCAACGACCTGGCCGGAAAAGATATGGTGGTGGATTTTTTTAAAAAACTACACGTCGGCATGGGCAAGGCAAGCGCTTTGCAGGCCGCGCAAATCGATTTTCTGGATAACACCAAATCGGATGAACTGATGCACCCGTACTACTGGGCAACATTTATTCTGGTGGGCGACGATGAAAGGGTGGATTTCGGCGCAACGCCGGTTTGGGTGTGGGGGCTACTGGGGGTGGGGTTTATAGCGATCTTTTTGTACGTTGCGCGACATCTCATCCAACGGTATTTCAAAATCAGGTAACACGTCTGCTGTAACATGACCTGGCTTCAACTCATCGCCTACTCCGGCATTTTCGTTTTCGCCATCACCGGCGCGCTCAAGGCGCGTACGCACCGCATGGACATCTTCGGGGGCGCGGTGCTGGCTTTTGTGACGGCGTATGGCGGCGGCACGGTGCGCGACCTGCTCATCGGCATTCGTCCGCTGGGTTGGATGAACGATTATCTCGCGCTGGGCTTGGTCGTACTGGCGGTCGTCAGCGTGTTTTTATTAAGTGACAAACTGGCCCGGCTCCCGGTGACGATCTTCCTGACGGACGCGGTCGGTCTTGGTTTGTTCACGGTGCTGGGTATTCAGAGAAGTTTAGACATGGGTCTGAACAGCGGTTACGCCATCATTATGGGCGTCGTAAGCGCCACCTTCGGAGGGTTGTTGGCCGACATATTGAGCAATACGGTACCCGATTTATTAAAAAAAGGAGAATTGTACGCCACGGCCAGTTTGGTGGGCGGCATCACGCAGGTAGCGCTGTCCCAATCAGGCGTTGCCGAAAACACCACCCTCGGAGTATGTATCGCGCTGGTAGTCGTAATCCGGGTTTTATCCAAATGGAAGCGGATTTATTTGCCGGAGATATAGTAACGCCGACTGGTAGTCGGCGTGAACGGAAACGTTGACATTTTAAAACCAAGCAAATACTTCCTGTTTTAGCAGCAGCGCGTACTTTTGCCCGCCAATCGGCCAACCAAAATGTTCTCCTTCGATCCCGCTAAGATTCTCGATCAGTTCGTCTACCACCCGGAATCGCCGTTGCTCTTCAGTAGCGGGCTGTTTCTGTTTATGTTTCTGGGCTTCATGTTGGCGTACCGCCTGCTGCGCCCCTACGACCGGGCGCGGATTCTTTGGTGTACCCTGTTTTCCGTTTATTTTTATTATAAAAGCAGTGGCATCTTCTTTCTACTGCTGGTAGGCAGCGTGATTGTGGATTATAACCTGGCCCGGTGGATTCAAAACGCGACCTCGCAACGGGCAAAAACCGCGTGGTTGGTATTCAGCCTGGTAGCCAATCTGGGCATGCTGGCTTACTTCAAGTACACCAATTACTTCCTGGAACTCTGGGCCGGCATCAGCGGCGCGCAGCCCCTGCATTTTGACATTTTTCTGCCGGTGGGTATTTCGTTTTTTACGTTTCAATCGCTGAGTTACACCATCGACGTGTACCGGGGACAGTTGAAAGCGCTGGATAATATCTGGGACTACGCCTTTTTCGTGACCTTTTTCCCGCAAATGGTCGCCGGGCCAATTGTGCGGGCCGCCGATTTTTTGCCGCAGATTAACCAGCCCTTATTTATTTCGCGGGAGAACTTCGGGCGCGGCGTTTACCTGATCAGCATCGGTTTGTTCAAAAAAGCGGTGATTTCCGATTTTATCAGTCTGAATTTTGTGGACCGCGTGTTCGATTCCCCTACGCAATATACCGGGCTGGAAAACCTGTTCGGTATTTACGGCTACGCCTTGCAGATCTATTGCGATTTCAGCGGATACTCCGATATGGCCATCGGTATCGGGCTGCTGCTGGGTTTTACGTTTCCGATCAACTTCAATTCGCCGTACCAGTCGCGCAGCATCACCGAATTCTGGCGGCGCTGGCATATCTCGTTGTCCACCTGGCTGCGCGACTACCTGTATATTTCCTTAGGCGGCAACCGCAAAGGGCGCTGGCGCACTTATGTCAACCTAATGCTCACGATGCTGCTCGGCGGTATGTGGCACGGCGCCGCCACCCGGTTTATCCTCTGGGGTGGGTTGCACGGCCTGGCGTTGGCCCTGGAACGCTGGTGGGCGGAATTTTATCCCCACAAACCCGGTCGTTGGCAACGCCTGCTCGGCTGGCTTTGGACATTCCATTTCGTTTGTTTTTGCTGGATATTTTTTCGCGTGCAGGATATGAACACCGGCTGGGCTATGCTGGGGCAGATTGCCTATTCGTTTAACCCACAAATTCTGCCCGAATTTCTGAGCGGCTATAGCGCCGTGCTGTTTTGGATGGCGCTGGGTTATGCGCTGCATTTTACGCCGCCCGCCTGGGAGTATGCCGCGGAAAAATCGGTTACGCGCATGCCGTTACTTGCCAAAGCATTGTTGATCGTGCTCGTGGCCGCCCTGGTGATGCAGGTGAAATCATCGGACGTACAGCCGTTTATTTATTTTCAGTTTTAACGGAGTCGAGTATTTCCCGGCATTTTTCCAGTAGCCATTCCGCATCGGCGGCGGGGGTTTCCTTTAAGGTCGTTTGAATTTTTTCCACCTCCCGCAGCACAAGTTCCCGATTAAAGTTGCGTAGTTGAATCTTTTCTTTTTGGCGGAACAGGTTGACCGCATGTTCGTAAAAATCGAGCACGGCCGTTTTCCTTTCGGGCCGGATGACTTTGTTTTCCTTAATCCTTTTATGCGTGGCGCGTTTCATATTGACGCTTTCTTCATCCAGCAGGGTATTGCGCTCATAGCGAATCCGAATATCGAGCGTAGCCGCCACCAGGTACAGGTTAATATCTTCGGTGACGCCGTAAGTGAAATAGTGCGGAAGGATTTTGCCTGCCTCCGCGTACCGTTTCTGCGCAAACCGCAGCAGGGCATAACCCACCCCGGTCACGATTTCCGGGATGGGCGTAGCGGTGATTTGGCCGGAAAATTGCTCCAGGAACGTTTCTGCCCAGTCGAGTTGTTTCAGGTGAATGGCGTTGGACAGGGTGTTCTGGAAATGTGAGCTTTGGATACCCTCTTTTTTGCGTTCGTAATATTCGAGGTCTGCCTGCTGCGAACGGAACTGGTTTTCCAGAAAACGCAGATCGCGGGTCTGGCGATAGCGCCGCACCCAGTAGCTGCGCACGATCACCTGAAAATCGGTATATCGTTTGGCTGGGATTACTGTTTTATGTTGTTGCAGCAGGTCGAAAAAAGTATCGGCGATGGCGTCCGTTTTTTCCGGCTTCTTTTTGGTCAGCAACTGGAGCAACGTGAAATACAACAAGATGCTGGGATCGTCTTTATGGTAGTTGTTTTTGGCCAGTAGCTTGGCCATTTTTACGGTCATCGACTGGTTGGTCAGCAGGCGGCGGTACTCGTCGGTGTCTTCGCCGAAGGGCTTGGCCAATTGCTGCAGGTGCAGCAACTTGCACATCTGGTCAAATTTGCCCAGCAGGAAAAAGCGGTCGAGTTTTTCGGAGGTTTCCAGCAGACTGAGAAACCCGCCCTGGGCCGACCACTCGTGCAGGCTTTCGTAGAGGGATTTTTCCTGTTCGGACAAAAAGCGGAAATAAAAAAAGTCGCTGTATTCGTATTCGGCAAAATGGTTGAACTCTTGTTGAGAATCGAACACCTCTTCGAGTTCGTGGTACAAATTTTGGAAAAAATTTTCGGCGCGTTTGCTCCGTTTCTTTTTGCTGCTACCGTCCGGCTTTGGGCGGGTTGCATCAGGGTCATCTGCTTTTTGATTCAATCGTTCGCTGTAAAACCGCATGAGGGCGAGTTGTTGCCGGGCGAAATTGAGCAGGGCCACGGGGTCGTGCAGGAAGGCGTTTTTCCGGCCACTGCGCACGGCGCGGCCGCCTTTCACTGCCGTGTAGCGGAAATTGATAAACTGCCGGACGATGTGCATCAGTTGCGCCATTGATTTTTCCACTTCCGTAGCGGGGTTGCCGCGTTTGGGGTAAAGTGCCGCGCCGGCTTTTTCTTTATCGAGGCCGGGGTCCTGAAATTTGGGATAAAACCCTTGCAGGTACTCGAACAGCCGCACCGTATCTTTAAAACGGTGTACCTCGTTGAAAATCGGGGAGGCGACAAATAGCTCCAGGGTGTCGAATTCTTCCTGGTTGAGCAATTGCAGCGTGCGAATCAGGGTACTATCCTGCATAAATCGGCGGGTAAAAAAAATTAAATCAGTCGAAAAGATGGAAGTAAGGGCATGTTTCGTGCCGGATCCAGGGGAGATTGTATGGATTATTGGCCCAAAAGTCTGCATAACTGCCCATATCGCCAAAATTATTCCACTACCGGGTATGGAAGTAAAGGCGATATCCGTGTTTGTGCAGGCCCTGCGACGCCCCCCATATTTGTCCCATCACCGCGAGCCAAACCAAATGCGGCGAATTTCAAACCCCGATTAACCAGGCCCCAAAATTCCTTTCTGAAACGAAACACGCTCGAAAACCAACCTTTTTGAAACCTGAAATTTTAATCAAAACAGTGTATAGCCATGGTAACCTTGTCTATAGAAGTACACTGTCTGTTGAAAGCCGATGATGTACGCTGGGAAACGATGGAAAGTATGACACTGGAAATTGGTTACCCGGGATTGAACGGCCAGACACACTGGAAACACATCGGTTGGGTACAGGAGCCACAAAATAGTTTGGCTAAATCCTTTACCCACGCCTTGTGGAGCCGGCAAACGGCAGGACAAACGATCGTGATTGATTTTTTGCCGCCCCAATCCGGCGCCCTCGAAAAAACCTATTGTTTTCGCACCCACACGATGGGAATTGATGGAAAAACGCAGTCAACCAAAGTTAAAATAGTGGAAGGATTCCACACTGATCTGTTCTTTTCTTTTAAGCCCTGCTACCCCGGGGCAGTCACTTGAAACCCTGTTGCCATAGCCCCTTAAACCTTGGCTCAACACCCTCAAATGACCACTGACTCAATGACCAAATGACCAATGACCCCAATGACCAATGACCAATGACCAATGACCCCAATGACCCAATACCCCTTTCGGAAGACCAAATACGCTTCAAGGAACCAGCAAACCGGGTTTGTACCACAAGCCAATGACCAATCAAATGCGCTGAAACGTCCTTTTTCTACCCGGTGAAAACAGGGCGTTTTTTTAAAGACGATGAAACCATCAAGAATATAGGCGGGGGCCTATGGAAGTGAAGCGGGGTTAAGTGTTCGACCGTGCCCGGTGTTTGCGGCAATTTTGTCCGGCAAATGCAGGAGTCACGGTCGGCATGGACACCCCGCTGCACAACCACCTAAGCATCGTGTCGTCAATAACGTTCCATTTTGGCGGCATCTTTTTACCCTTGGCTTCGTTCCCAAAACAGTTATATAGTACACTATACGCCTGTTTTGGTGCCTTGCCCGAGCCAAAAATCTGCTCCCCAAAATGGAAAGTTATTGACGA
>CAUJEY010000200.1 GCA_963169325.1 Bacteroidota bacterium | reverse complement strand
GTCAAAATAGGCGACGTGAACACCAATAACGTGCCGAATGGCCTGATGGAAGTCGAAGAACGCACCCTGGGTACGCTGCTGTTCGATGTCACCTCGTCTGCCAAACACTCCGATATCAAACCAGGCGATGTATTCACCGTCGATTTCACCGCTGACGAAAAAGTGTTGGCTTACCAGTTCACCATGAACTTCCCCGACCTGGACGTGCTGGATATTCAACCCGGCGAAGGCATGCGCGACGATCACTTTGCCGTCTTCAACGAAGATCATGCACTGACGACCTCCTTCGAAGTCCCGGACAACATTGAAACGGCCACTTTCCGGATCACCTTCCGTGCCCGCGCTGCCGGCCAACTGAACAAAATGCTGGCCGTTTCCAGCCGGATCACGAAAGCCGAAGCCTACACAATGACCAATGACGAATTGACCAATGACGAAATCACGAGACTCGAAGTAGCATTCCGGTTCAACAGCGACGGCGTGTTCACGATCGCCCCGGTTGGTTTCGAATTGTATCAGAATACACCCAACCCATGGGTACATAAAACACAGGTAGGATTCCACTTGCCCGAAACGGCAGATGCGACACTGACAGTGTACGACGAAATGGGCCGCGCGCTCTTCAGCGAAACGGCCGAATTTAACCAGGGCTACAACGCCATCCTGATCGAACACGCTTTATTGGATGCACCGGGTGTGATGTACTATACCCTGGAGACCCCATTCGGCAAAGCCACCCGCAAGATGGTTCAAGCACAATAATCTCATGGACGGAGGATTGAGCGGCCCGCAGAGGGCGGGCTGCTCTTTCTTCTTGAAAAAAAAGTTTGAAAGTTTGAAGGTTCGAAAGTTTGAGGGTTTGAAGGTTTCTGGTTAGAAGCCAGCGCCCCTCGAACCTTCAAACCCTCGAACTCTCGAATCTTCAAACCCCCAAACCTCCAAACCTCCAAACCTCCAAACCTCCAACCCCCCAACCCCCCAAACCTCCAAACCTCCAACCCCCCAACCCCCCAAACCTCCAAACCTCCAAACCTCCAAACCCTCGAACCTTCCCACCCAAACTGAAAAAAGAAAAATTCGCATAATGCTTTACCTCAAAGATTTTTTTAGTAAAATCAGTCTTTGAGGTGGCCCCTTCCGAAGGAGGAAGGGGCTTTTTTTGTTTTATAGGATGTAACCCTATCTTTACAGGCAATTATCTACTTCAGTGTATTCTAAATTTATTGAGCTTTTGCCCTGCCCGTTCAACCCCTCCCCCATCCCCTCCCCCGAAGGGGAGGGGGGCTTGATTTCGTGTTTCTATTGTGTTTTCGTATTCGGAATCAATAATTAATGTGGGGGCAAGCCCCCCTCCCCTTCGGGGGAGGGGATGGGGGAGGGGTTGAACGGGCAGGGCAAAACACAAATAAATTTAGATTACACTGTATTTACGCCAAAATTCGTAAATCATGAACATCCAATGTCCCATGCCGCAACTCGACTTCGACCTCATCACCCTGGGGCATGGCAGTGGCGGGTTATTGACCAATAAATTGCTCCAGGCCGGCGTGTTCGATTTGCTTCGGAACGATCTGCTCGACGAGCACCACGACGGGGCGGTATTTTCCCTGAACGGCCGGGTCGCCTTTTCGACCGACAGTTACGTCGTATCGCCTGTGTTTTTTCCGGGCGGCAATATTGGCGAACTTGCCGTGAACGGCACCGTGAACGACCTGGCCATGTGTGGAGGAATGCCGCAACACCTCTCGCTGGCTTTTATCCTGGAAGAGGGCCTGACCATGCGCGAGTTCTGGGACATTCTGGTAGCGGTCAAATCGGCGGCCGAACGGGCCGGGGTACAAATTGTGACCGGCGATACCAAAGTGGTGGAACGTGGTAAAGGCGACAAAATTTTTATCAATACCTCCGGTGTGGCCCCGCTGCACCCCAGGGCGAATATTTCCCGTAAACGGATAAAAGCCGGCGACAAAATCATCGTCAGCGGCGAAATTGCCACGCACGGCATCGCCATCATGAGCGTGCGGGAAGGGCTCGAGTTCGAAACGGCCATACACAGCGACACCACCAACCTCAACCACACCGTGGCGCGCCTGCTCGACCGGTTCGGCGAGCAGATTCACCTGCTTACCGACCCCACACGCGGCGGCGTGGCTTCGGTGCTCAATGAAGTCGCCCGCGATACTTCCCTGGGCATGGAAATCTGGCAAAAGAACGTACCCGTCGACGATGAAGTGGCCGGGGCCTGCGAATTGCTCGGACTGGACCCCCTGTATGTGGCTAACGAGGGCGTTTTTATGGCCTTTGTGGAATCCGAAGTGGCCGGCGAATTTTTAGAATTGCTGCGCGCCGACGACAAAGGGCGCAACGCTACGATGCTCGGCGAAGTAGTGGCCGCCCATCCGCGCCAGGTGATCCTGCACAGTGCAATTGGCGGGAAACGGGTGGTGAATATGTTGGTAGGGGAGCAACTGCCCAGGATATGTTAGCCATGAAAAAATATGTATCCATTTAATGTTTTACCCCGGCAATTGCGCTTCGGCCTGTTGTTCTGGATAGCAGCCGGCAGCCTCCGGGCACAGTCGGGCGCCATCGATAGTTTGCGTCTTATGCTGAACAACCATCCGCAGCGCGATTCTATCCGGTGCGAATGGTTGTTCCAGTTGGGGAAACTGTATGTCAATGGCAATAACGACCAATTGATTAGTTGTGCGGAGGAGTTACTGCGTATTGCCCGGCAAACAGGCCTGGCGCGGATGCAGATGCGGGCCTATAACCTGCTGGGGGTGGCATATTCCCGCTCGGGCGCCGATATAGCCACCGCCTTGATGTACTACGACTCGGCGGTTGGTATTGCCGCCACACAACGCGGCCAGGACTGGCGCCTGAGCGAAGCCAAGATACTGGTAAATTTCGCCGGAGTACAACTGTCGGCCGCCCAACCTGCCGAAGCGCTGCAATCGGCCCGTCGCTCACTTGCCCTTTTTATGTCGTTTAATGACACCCTTGCCATCGCGGACAATTACCGGGCGCAGGGACAAATTTTATTTGCCCTGGACTTGCCTGATTCTGCCCTGATTTACGCCCGGAAGGCCATCCCGTTGTATGAAGCCGAAGGCAGCCGGCAAAATCTCTCCCAAACCTATAATGATATTGGGGAATTCTATCGGAAAACAGGCAAGTTTGATCAGGCGATTGCTGCACTGCAATTCAGCCAAAAATATGCGGACTCCCTGGCCGCCCCATCAAGTCATTTGCACACCCTGCACCTATACGGCCTGACATACAAAGACATGAAATCATGGGCGATGGCAGAACGGTTCCTGCATAGGGCCCTGCAAATGTCTATGGAGTTGAACCTGTCCCGGATACAGGAGTCCATTCATGCGGATATTGCCGGTTTATTTGAACAAACAGGCCGGCCGGACAGCGCTTTGTATCATTTCAGACAACGCCAATTTCTTTGGGAAAAACGCCTGGACGTGGAACGGGCCAATCAATTAAATGAATTGGAAACCCGTTACCGGGTAAAAACCCGGGAGCAGGAAAACGTTTTGTTGCGCACAGAAAAACAGCTTTTGCAAAAACAAAAAGAAGCGACCTGGTGGAGTTTTTTGGCCGTATTACTGATCCTGGCCGGCCTGGCACTGGGCATTTGGAGGATCGTCCTGCGGCGCATGAGGGAAAAATCGGAGGAGTTGAAGGCATTCAATTATTCGGTCGGTCATGATCTGAGGGCGCCGCTCCAGAATGCCCGTCAATGGCTGGAATACCTGCGCGCCGATGTGACCCACAACCGCTTGGTGGAAGTACAGGCCGATATGCAATATGTCAGTCGCTCTCTGGATCAACTTCAGGAAATGCTGGACGGTATGTTGCGTTGGTTTACACTGGAACAGAATATCCCATATTATTCCAATGTGGACACACAGATCTTGCTGGAGGACATCTGTGCCCAATTCGGTCGCACATCCAGCCAGGCAAGCGTCGAATTTCAATGGAAGGATCTGCCGGTTGTACGAGCGGATCAACTCATGTTACGCCAGATTTTTGAAAACCTGATCTCAAATGCACTGAAATTCTCCGCCCAGGCGGCGCAACCTCAAATCCGGGTATTTGCCCGCGAAAAACCGGGCGGCTGGCAATTCGAGGTCAGCGACAACGGCGTGGGCTTTGCTCCTGAACATCACGCAGCCCTATTTAAGCTGTTTAAAACGGTACACCCGCGCGATCAGTTTCCGGGTACGGGCATCGGACTGGCGATCGTGAAACGGTTGGTGGAAAAGATGGGCGGGACGGTGGAGGCCGGCAGCGAAGGGGTGGGGCAGGGGGCGACAGTAACCTTCACGTTGCCAAAATAGATATTCAAATCAGCTTCTTGTTCCACAATTTCACCGCTTCCAGCCGGTTATCCACATTGAGTTTACGGTAGATGTTTTTGACATGGTATTTCACCCCGTCTTTGGACAGGCCCAGCAAGGTGGCCGTCTCCTCATAGCTATTACCTTCGGCTAACAACCGCAATACTTGTTCCTCTTTTTCGGAGAGTAATTGTTCCGGCGC
>CAUJEY010000199.1 GCA_963169325.1 Bacteroidota bacterium | reverse complement strand
GAAAAAGAGTCAGTTGGCTATGGGCCTCGACCTGAAAGGGGGGATGAGCGTGTTGCTCCAGGTTGACCTGCGCGACTTTTTGAAAAGTCTGGCCGGCAACACCACCGATCCGTTGTTCCAGCAGGCTTTGGATAAAGCTTCCGAGGCGCAAAAAACGCAACAAACGGATTATATCACCTTGTTTGCCAATGCCTGGAAGGAAGTCAGCGGCGGCAAAACGATGGCCTCGGTATTTGCCCGCAATGAAACGCTGAAAGGTAAAATCAATTTCGATTCACCGGATGCCGCGGTGGTACAAACCATCCGTGAAATGGCCGACGGCACGGTGGACGAAACGTTCAAACGCCTCAAACAGCGTATCGATAAACTCGGCGTGGTGCAACCCAACGTCAGCCTCGATGCCACCCGCGATCTGATCATGGTGGAACTGCCGGGTATCGACAACCCGCAGCGCGCGCGCACCATGCTGCAAAAAAGCGCCAAACTGGAATTTTGGGAAACCTACCGCTTCGGCGACGAAGGTATTAACCAAGCCCTTATCGCAGCCGACAACAAATTGAGAGCTATTGTTTCCGGCGATTCCTCGGCTTTGCAGGCACAGACTGTCCGGGATACCTTTTATGAGTTTCCAATCGGCGCCAACGGTCAGCCGGATACGACGCAGGCGAAAATTATGAAAGATTCGCTTCGCACGGTTACCCCCCAACAAACGGCCGGCCCGCTGCTGACCACGTTGAGCATGGCGGGCGACAACCGTAGCGTCGTGATCGGTTATGCCGATAAAAATAAAATGGAGAGCATCTCCAACCATCTCAACCGCCCGGAAGTGCGCCCGCTGTTCCCGGTAGACCTGGTCTGGCTCTGGAGCCGCAAGCCGGTGGGGGAAGCGGAAGGTATCACCGGAAGTGCAGCAGGTAAATACGAGTTGTACGCCATTAAAAAATTCCGCAACCAGGACAAGCCGCGCCTCGACGGCGCCGTAGTCGTACAAGCCAGCGAGCAGCCCGATCCCACTTCGGGTGAAATCACCGTTAGTTTGGGCATGAACAACGAAGGCGCCCGTATCTGGGCGGAAATGACCCGTCAGGCGTATGAAGGCGGCAACCGCGAAATCGCCATCGTACTGGACGACGAGGTGGTAAGCGCTCCCCGGGTAATCAATCCCATTGAAGGGGGTAACTCTTCCATCACCGGCGGATTCAGCCTGGATGAAGCAAAGGACTTGGCCAGTATCCTGGAAGTAGGTAAACTGCCTGCCGGCACACGTATCGTGCAGGAAAGCCAGGTCGGCCCCTCGCTCGGCGCCGATAACATCAATAAATCGTTGATTGCCCTGATCTTGTCGGTTGCGCTGTTGTGCGCCTTCATGATCGCCTACTACGCCAAAGGTGGTATTGTCAGCGTAATCGCGCTGTTGGCCAATATCTTTTTCATCATCGGCACCCTGGCTTCGCTGGGAACGGTGTTGACCTTGCCGGGCATCGCCGGTATCGTGTTGACGCTGGCTGCCGCGGTGGACGCCAATGTTATTATTTATGAACGGATTCGCGAAGAAATCCGGCACGGTATAACCGGCGCCAAAGCCGTCGTTACCGGTTTTTCCAAAGGTTTGCCGGCTATCATCGACGCCAACCTGACGACCCTTTTAACCGCACTGGTACTGGTGTACTTCGGTCTCGGTCCGATTAAAGGTTTTGGTATCGTACTGACGGTGGGTATCTTCAGTTCCATGTTTACCGCCATTCTGGTCGGCCGTTTGTTGACCGACTGGTGGATAGAACGCGGTACCAACATGACCTACAGCCACCCCTGGTCGGAGCACTGGTTGGTCGGCGTCAATGTCGACTGGATCGGCAAACGCAAAATCGCTTATCTCATTTCCGGGGTCATCATCGCATTGGGCATTGCCTCGTTCGCTATGCGCGGATTCGAGTTGGGCGTAGACTTCAAAGGAGGCTATTCCTTTAACGTACAATTTGACCGGCCTGTCGAACTGGAGCAGATCAGACCTTCGCTCACGGAAGCGTTGGGTGGTAATCCGATTGTGAAGGCCGTTAGCACGGAAAATACCTATAATATTACGACCTCCTACCTGATCAACGATCAGAGCCCGGACGTCATTGACCAGGTGACGGCGAAACTGCATGAAGGTTTACAAAAAGCCGGCATCGATTCCAAACTGGAAGATTTTAGAAATACGGATGGGGTAGGTACTCATATTACCTCGTCCAGCCAGGTCGGCCCGACGGTTGCGGATGATATCCGGAGTTCTTCTCTCCAGGCAACGCTTTGGGGCTTGCTCGCCATCTTTCTGTACTTGCTGATTCGTTTCCGCAAATGGCAGTTCTCCCTGGGCGCTGTGGTCGCCTTGTTCCACGACGTGATCATTACCCTGACCTTCTTCTCGCTGTTGCACGGTCTCGTGCCGTTTTCGCTGGAGATCGACCAGGCTATCATTGCCTGTATCCTGACGGTTATCGGTTTCTCGGTAAACGACACGGTGATCGTATACGACCGGATACGGGAGTTTATCAACACGTATGCCGGCCGGCCAAAAGAAGAAGTATTCAATTTGGCCATCAACACCACCCTGAGCCGTACCTTGATTACCTCCGGTACGATCATCGCCGTGGTATTGCTGCTCTTCCTCTTTGGCGGCGGCGCACTCAAGGGCTTCTCCTTTGGTATGTTGGTCGGTATGATATTCGGAACGTACTCTTCCGTTTTCATCGCTTCGGCTTTGGTAGTAGATTTTACCAAGGAAAAAGTGATCACCGGCCAGGCTGTGGAAGCCAAACCGGCCGCCGCTGCAACAAAAGTCAAAGCAACGGCGAAGTAAACCGGAGATATTCGTGGTGTTTGTTCTGATTCACCACGGAGGCACGGAGACACGGAGATTTGTCCTGTAAGGAACTACTCCGTGTCTCCGTGTCTCCGTGGTGAATTTTTATTTTTATTCCGGTTTACCTTGTGGCATCTTTCTAAATATCAACGTATATGAAATATTTGTTTTTCCTGACGGCGCTTCTCGGATTTTTATCGGCCCCGGCCCAAACGGCAGACGATCCATATCTGGAGCAGGCCAAACGGTTGTTGAAAAAAACGCCGGTCATCGATACGCATGTCGATTTTCCCTACAGTTTGGTGGAACACAAGGAATGGTACACCCCCGGCTATACCGCGCTGGTATTGAAACATCCTGTCGGCGATTTCGATTACGAACGGGCGATAAAAGGCAGTTTGTACGGACCGTTTATGTCGATTTATATTCCGGCGCACTTCCAAAAGGAAAAAGGTCGAGCCAAAGAGGTCGCCGATTCGCTCATCAACATGGTGTATGCGATGGCCGGCGCTTACCCGGACAAATTCGCGCTGGCCTTTCGGGTCCGCGATTTTGAACGGAACTACAAGAAAAAAATCATTTCATTGCCGATGGGCATGGAAAACGGCGCGCCGATCGAGACCTTAGACGACGTAGCGTATTTCCACCGGCGCGGCATCCGCTACGTAACCCTGACCCATAGCCGCGACAACCAAATCAGCGACTCTTCCTACGATACCCTGCATACCCATGGCGGCCTGAGCGCCTACGGCCGCGATGTGGTGCGCCGGATGAACCGCGTAGGGATTATGGTGGACGTGAGCCACCTGACCGACGAGGCGATATGGGATGTGCTGGAAGTGACGACCAGGCCGGTGATTGCCACCCATAGTGCCTGCCGGCATTTTACGCCGGGTTATGAGCGCAACCTGCCGGATACCCTGATTCGCGCTATCGCGCGCAACAACGGGGTAATCCAGGTACCCTTTAGCCATTACTTTCTCAGCGCGCGCAGCCGCGAGGTATTTCAACAGGCGGAGAAGGCGCTAAAGGACAAAGGATTGGACGAAAACACCCCGGAAGGCAAACGTTTTATCCGGGCCGAACTCGTCAAATCGGGCATTACGGTGCGCGATGTAGCCGACCATATCGATCATTTAAAAAATATAGTCGGCGTAAACCACATCGGGCTTGGCGGCGACTTTGATGGGGTAGGGCTGGCCCTGCCGCCGGATTTGGCGGACGTGAGCATGTACCCGAATTTAATCGCCGAACTCTTGCGCCGTGGATATTCCAAAGCCGATATCCGGAAGATTTGTTTTCAGAATACGCTTCGGGTGTGGCGGGCGAATGAGTAGGGATAAAACGGAAATCCAATAAAAAAGCCCTGATAATGTTACAAAAATTGAATTTCTGTAACCTCATCAGGGCTTTTCCCGTTAGGGAATGTTATAATCTTTTAAGCGTCTTTTTTATCATCATCGACAGCGGGAGCCGGCGGTTCAGACATAGCGGCCGATTCATCTGACGTTTCAGCCGGTGCCTCCACGACGGGTTCTTCCACAGCAACGGGTGTTTCCGCAACAACGGGTTCTTCCACAGCAACGGGTGTTTCCGCAACGACAGGTTCTTCGGCAGCAACCGGTTCTTCAACGACAGGTTCTTCGGCAGCCACGGGCTCTTCCACAACAACCGGTGTTTCCGCCGGTTTTTTCGGCGCCTTTTTCTTCTCTTTCGCCAACACTTCCGCTACTTCTTCCACTTTTTCCACGGCGTCTTCCAGCATTTCATCTGCTTTTTCGCCAATAACTTTACCAACAGCCTTTACCGTATCAACGACGTCTTCGAAGGCTTCGCCGAGGAGAATGCCGGCAGCGTCGAGCAGGCTTGGCTCGTCTTTGGTTTTTTCGGCAGGCTGCTCTGCTTCAGGTTGGGCTGCGGGTTCGTCTTCGGTTTTTGCTGATTCGGGTTGCGCCGCTACCGGTGCCTCCTCTGATTTTGACTTTATGGAAGCGGCAATTTCCGACTTGGCGGCTTCTTTAGCTGCGGCAAGTTTTTGACGCTCGGCTTCTTTTTCGACGCGTTTGTTTTCTTTGTCTTTAGCAATATTGACCTGGCGCTCCACATCGGCACGGGTACGTTCCATTTCGGCCAGTTTTTCCCGTTTTGACGACACCCGTTCCTCGATCATTTTGATCTTGGCACTGCGGATTTGCGCTTCCAGTTGCCCTTCGGTGGCGGCCACTTTTTTCTGTTGAAAATCCAGTTCCTCCTGGTCGCGTTTGACGCTGTCCTGCATGCGGTGCATGGCTACGCGCAAACCTTCCAGCCGGCGTTCGTGGCGTTCCACGAGGGAGCCTTCGTTGGCGCTTGGGCCGAATTTGCGTTCTTTGGCTGCTTTAAAAGCCTTGTCGAGCCGTTCCCAAAGTTGGTTGCGGTGCTCGTTGCTCATTTTAGCATCCCGGTAGCGGCGTTGCAATTGTTTCAGGTCTTCGAAGACGCTGTTCATTTTGGCGCCGCCGGAAGCGATACGCGCTTCTATGTCTACCAGGGTTTTGTTATAATCTTCGTATACTTTTTGTGAGACGGCGGTGAACTCATCCTGTACGCGGGCGCGCATCTTTTTCATCTCGTCGAACATGACGTTGATGTTGTCGCGCAATTGATCGGCGTGTTCGCGGAAGAGGTTGCGTTCGCGGGCTTGTTCCTGGACCTTATCCCAAAAGCCGCGCAGGTTGTCCCAAAGGTGGTGGTCATAGGCCTGGAGGGCTTCCACTTTTTCCTTAAATTCGGCCAGTTCCTGTTCGTAAGCCTGGTGCAATTTTGCGGAAAGCACGGCGAAATGCCATTCCGTTTGGGCGCGCTGAATCAGGTCGCCGCGTTCTACTCTCAGATCATCGGGCAGCAAACCTTCCGTTACGCTTAGTTCGCGTTCCAGGACGGTATGTCCTTCCGGGAAGTCTACTTTGTTTCCGGAGCGCCATTCTGCCATCATTTTGTTGACGAATTCCTCGGCGGCAATAGATTCCGGGAAGGTGTAGAGCAGTACCTTGTTCGTGTCGGCTTGCAATTCCAGTGCAATCAGTACTTTCTCGTTTTCAGCGTTGGTTCCCCAAACTACTATCTTGTTCTTCATTTCAAACTAACTGTTTACGGTAGACGGTTTACGGTTGACGGTAGATGGTAGACGATTGACGGTTGACGGTAGACGGCTTGCATGTGGCGCCATAGGCGCCATATGAAAACCGTCTACCGTCCACCGTCTACCGTCTACCGTCAACCGGTAGAAGTGGCAAAATTATACTGCACTGGCGGCATTTTTTACATTTATGCGCCTTTGTTTCAAAATTCCTTGCGCCAGCAGGTATTCCGCTATCTGAATAGCGTTCGTAGCGGCGCCTTTTCGGAGGTTGTCCGATACAATCCACATATTGAGGGAGTTGGGTTGGCTTTCGTCGCGCCGCAGTCGTCCGACGAATACTTCGTCTTTGTCCTGCGCGTCTATCGGCATCGGATATTTTAAGTGCGCCGGGTCGTCTGTCACCACTATTCCGGGGGCTTTTGATAGTATATCCCGGACTTCGTTCAGGTCAAAATCCTGCTCGAATTCGACATTGACCGCCTCGGAATGGCCGCCCAATACGGGTACCCGTACCGTAGTGGATGTGATCCGAATGGTATCGTCGCCCATGATTTTTTGGGTTTCGTTCACCATTTTCATTTCCTCTTTGGTGTAGCCGTTTTCGAGGAAAACATCAATATGCGGCAACAGATTGAGGTCGATCTGGTACGGGTATGCTCTTTCACCGCTTTTGCCTTTGCGCTCGTTCATCAGCTGGTTGACCGCTTTCACGCCGGTGCCCGTGACCGATTGATAGGTGCTGACCACGATACGTTTGATCCGGTACCGGTCGTGCAGGGGTTTTAGCGCCACCACCATTTGAATGGTCGAACAATTCGGGTTGGCGATGATTTTATCTTTTTTGGTCAGTACTGAAGCGTTAACTTCGGGGACTACCAGTTTTTTATCGGGATCCATACGCCAGGCGCTGGAATTATCGATCACCGTGATGCCAGCTTCGGCAAAGCGGGGCGCCCATTCTTTCGATACGCTGCCGCCGGCGCTGAAAATCGCCACGTCCGGTTTTTTTCCAATAGCATCGGTCATACTGATGATTTTATACCGTTTACCCTGAAATTTGATTGTTTTGCCTACCGAACGTTCGGAGGCGACAGGGAATAAACGGGTGACCGGAAACTGGCGCTCGGCGAGCACCTGGAGCATTTTTGTTCCCACCAAACCGGTGGCGCCGACAACGGCTACTTTCATAATGTTGCTTAAGTTAATGTAGTGAGTACTTATTGACACAATGACCAATGACACAATGACCAATGACCAATGACCAATGACGCAATGACCAATTTAAAATGGGCGCAAAGATAAGGGGTAAAAACATCAGCAGGCATAAAAGAAATACGCTGAAATGGCGACCTTTGCCGCCCAACGCTATCGCTATGCTTTTTCGAATTCATAAAGAGGGACAAACCCTGATCGGCCTGATCGGCCTTTCGCTTTTGCTGCTCAACGTTGCGCTTTGGATCATGGCGCCTTTATTATTTTGGCCGGTTGTGGTGCTTTCAGCCATTTTATTCGTGCTGGTGCTCCAATTTTTCCGCAATCCGCCCCGCCCCATTCCTGTGCGCGACAATCAATTGGTATACGCCCCGGCCGACGGGCGCGTATGCGTCATTGAAGAGGTGTTCGAACCGGAGTATTTTAAGGAAAAACGCCTGCAAATATCCATTTTTATGTCGCCGCTGAACGTACACGTCAACCGCAACCCGGTGAGTGGAACGGTGACATATTTTCGCTACCACCAAGGCAAATACCTGGTGGCCTGGCACCCCAAAAGCAGCACTGAAAACGAACGCACTACCGCAGTGTACGATACGGGCTTTGCCCAAATCCTGATACGCCAGGTTGCCGGCGCGTTGGCCAAGCGGATAAAATGGTACATCAAAGAAGGCGACCGGGTGGAGCAGGGCGTCGACATGGGTTTTATCAAATTCGGCTCCCGGGTTGATCTCTATTTGCCCATTCACTCAAAAATTGAAGTTGCGCTCAATCAGCAGGTCAAGGGAAATTTGACCGTGGTGGCACGATTGGATTAAAGTAAAAGGAGTGTTTTAGTGTTTTAGTGTTTTAGTGTTTTGGTGCCTCCGTGGCCCGCTGCACCAAAACACCAAAACACCAAAACACCAAAACACTAAAACACATGACAGAACAAGAATTGCTGCGCCGCGAGTCGCTGCAGAAACTCCGGGAACTTGGCGTGGATACTTATCCCGCCGAAATGTTTGACGTAACGGCCTTTGCCGCCGATATCGTGGCCAATTACCAGGAAGAAGTGCTGGAAGACGGCGCCAAAAACCGCCTGAACTACCAGGAAGTCGCGCTGGCCGGTCGTATCATGGCTGCCCGGGAGGCCGGTAAAGCGATGTTTATGAATTTGCAGGACAGCAGCGGCCGTATTCAGCTGTACCTGCGCCGCGAGGAACTCTGCCCCGGCGACGATACCACGATGTGGGACACGGTGGTTAAAAAACTGCTCGACCTGGGCGACTATGTCGGCATAAAAGGTTTTGCCTTCAAAACCAAAACCGGGGAGGTGTCTGTACATGTGCAGGAATTTAAATTCCTGGCCAAAAGCCTGCGCCCGCTGCCCATCGTCAAACGCGATACCGAGGGCAATATTTTCGACGCGTTCACCGACCCCGAACAGCGCTACCGCATGCGGTATGTGGACCTGACGGTGAACCCGGAAGTGCGCGAAATTTTCCTCAAACGCAGCAAAATGATAAAAACCATCCGGGCTTATCTCGACGAACTGGGGCTGCTCGAAGTGGAAACCCCGATTTTGCAGCCCATCCATGGCGGCGCGGCGGCGCGGCCCTTCAAAACCCACCACAATGCACTGGACATGCCGCTTTTCCTGCGTATCGCTAATGAATTGTACCTGAAACGGCTGATCGTCGGCGGTTTCGACGGCGTGTACGAACTGGGCAAAATGTTCCGCAACGAAGGCATGGACCGCACCCACAACCCGGAGTTTTCCATGCTGGAATTCTACGTGGCCTATAAAGACTATTTCTGGCTGATGGAGGTCACCGAACGGATGTTCGAACGTGTCGCCCGCGCCCTGAGCCACGACGGCGGTACCATAATCGCTTCCGGTGAACACGAGATCGAATTTGCAGGGCCATACCGCCGGCTCACCATGTACGACGCCATCGACGAGTACACCGGCCTCAACGTGGAATCCGCCACGGAAGACCAACTGCGTACCTATTGCAAAATTCAGGGCATCGAAATAGATGCCACCATGGGTAAAGCCAAACTGATTGACGAAATTTTCGGTGAAAAAGTGGAAAAACACCTGATTCAACCGACGTTTTTGATCGATTACCCGGTGGAAATGTCGCCACTCACCAAAAAACACCGCAGCAAACCCGGTTTGGTCGAACGGTTCGAACTCTTTGTCAACGGCAAAGAAGTGGGCAACGCCTACTCCGAGTTGAACGACCCCATCGATCAGCGCGACCGCTTCAAAGATCAACTCGAACTGGCCGCTCGCGGCGACGAGGAAGCGATGGTTATGGACGAGGATTTCCTGCGCGCCCTCGAATACGGCATGCCGCCCACGGCCGGTATCGGCTTTGGTATCGACCGGCTGGCCATGTTGTTTACGGGGCAACGGAGCATTCAGGAAGTGTTATTGTTTCCGCAGATGCGGCCGGAGGTGCAGTAGGCGGTTGGCAGTAGGCAGTTGGCAGTAGGCGGTTGGCGCGGTAGGCAGTAGGCGGTAGGCAGGCGGGGGTAAGTGCCGCCATTTCTGGATGCTTTAAAACCGCAATCTACCCAACCCGGGTGTCATGCTGTAAGCATCTGCTTAAAATTCTAACTGGATTTTCCATCAAAAACGGACAAATGTGTTCCGTTTCAACGCAAAATGGTGGTAACCGCTTGTCCAGATGCTTAGAGCATGACACCCTGGTTAGGGTAGATTTCGGTAAATAAGAAACCAAAAATATCGGCATAATTACCCCCGCCCTTGAAATACCCTATGCTGTAAGCATCTGGCTATACCTTAAGGTTAAAAACCCTTTAGCCGATACTTTTGTTTGTAAGGCTGGTTGCTTTCGTAAAGAGTTGCCCGTCGGCAAGTAGGTTATACCTTGCCGGATATAAATTTTTTTTCTACATGGCTATATTTTCTTTTTTCGTCGGGCACTGGTTCGTCGGTATTTTTTTCCAAACCTTCTTTCATCACCGCTATGCTTCCCATAAAATGTTCACGATGAACAAAGCGTGGGAGCGGTTTTTTCACTTTGTTACCTACGTTTCACAAGGTTCGTCTTACCTGGTACCGAAGGCCTATGCAATCATGCACCGGATGCACCATGCCTTTTCAGATACCAAACAAGACCCGCACTCGCCCAATTTTTTCAAGGATGTATTCTCCATGATGTGGCACACTGCGAAAATATTCAACGGACTGGTCAAAGGAACATCAACCATTTCCAGTAAATTTTTGGGCAACTACCCGACCTGGAACTGGTTGGATAAATTCGGCAATTCCTGGTTGTCCCGCGTGTTGTGGGGCGCCGGTTACATTGTTTTTTATGTATTTTTTGCCACCCAATGGTGGATGTATCTGTTGTTGCCCCTGCATTTCCTTATGGGGCCGTTGCATGGCGCCATCGTAAACTGGTGCGGACACAAATACGGATATCAGAACTACGACAACAACGATCACTCCCGGAATACGCTTCCTTTCGATTTGTTGCTGCTGGGCGAGTTGTTCCAAAACAACCACCACAAGCACCCGAATTCCCCCAATTTTGCCGTAAGAAAATGGGAATTTGACCCGGTGTACCCCGTGCTGCGGGTCATGCACAAATCGGGGATTATACGATTGCGGCGGGGAGTTCCGGAGCAGGCTGGTTAACCGGATTGATCTTGTATAGTGGTCAAAAGGGAATGCTAATTTTTCCCGCCGTAGATTAGTTAAATTCACCACGGAGACACGGAGGCACGGAGTTTTATTCTCCGTGCCTCCGTGTCTCCGTGGTGAAATTAGCCGCAGTTTTCCAGCAAAAACTTTTGACACCTCGATAGCGCCCGTTTTTGCCTGGATCTACCCTGAAATTACTCCACTACCACCTTTTTCACCGAACGCCCCTTTCCCGTATCCACCACCACAAAATAAACGCCCTTGGGCTGACCGGTCAGATCAAGCGGGTAAGATTGTACCAGCGCGTTTTCCTGTAGCAGCTGCGCTGCCAAACGTCCGTATGCGTCGAATACGCGGATATCCAGTTGCCGGGCTTCGGCTTTCAGGATTACCTGGCAAATACCTGTCGTCGGATTGGGGTATACCGCAAAATCCAGCGCAGGATCGTAAATCTGGCTCTTCGTTCCGGTCACCGTGGCGCCGTCGACCGGCCCGTCGGAGTAAATGATCAGGTTGGAAGCCACAATCAGGTGCGGGTTGAAGCCGTCGTTGCAGTCCGTGCAAGTGACGCCGCTGACGCAATTGGGGTTGTTGGCGTGGCAGAGGTCTTTGTAGTCTTCATCAAAAATATATTTCATTTCCAGGTTTCCCTGGGCGATAAACGCGCTCATATCGTAGTCGAACCAGGGCGCGATGGCCCCCGGGCACCAACCGGCGCGGGCGTAGTAATAGGTGCCGTTTTGGGGTTGGCAGCCGTCGGGGTTAGGGTTGCAAGTCAGCCAGTTGTGCTGCGTAAAGGTTTGGTTGCCGTTCACCCAGATATGGTGGGTGTCGTCGTGAAATTCGGCGGCATTGCCCGTATTGTTGTCACCCCAGCCATGGCCGGTAGACACTAATTTGAGTTTCGAGGCCACGGCATTAGCCGGGTAATTTACCTGCAACGGCTCGACAGGCTGAAGATTCGCCGGATCGCCGAAGGGATAGGTTTTTTGCCACAATACACTGACCGAACTGTACTTGTGCGCCGGAGCGCCCGATTGGTAATTAAATTTCAGGCTGTACTCGAAGCCGTTGTCCAGGGTAGCGCAATTCACCCGGAACGCAATTTTGCCCTGTAGAATCGACATGTAGTCCGTCAGGTCGATGGCGTGGGAGCAAGGTACGCCGTAGGGGGTAATGTACCGGATGATCTCTACCCAGCGCCCGTCGTGGCCCTTGGCATCCACGCTGGCTACGCGGTCCCAGGGGCCGCAGCCACCGGTAGGACATTTTACCTCCAGGGTTGCGATGATGCGGTCGAACGCGCCGAGGTAGGAAGGCAATTCCGCGTCAACCACTTTCGACGGCACGTCGGTATTCAGCCAAACGTTGGTCACAGCCGTCACATCCATATCGTTGGCCTGTTGCACGACGTTGAAATTCACCTCTTTTACCGCCGTCGCGCCGTAGTTGTTGTCGGCAATAATTTTAAGGGTATGTGCGCCGTAAGCCGCGGGCGTCCACCAGGCCGTGTAATGAGTATTGCCCCAATTTTTAGGCGCAATGGTTACGCCGTTAATTTCAAAACGCAGGTTTTGTACGGTGAACAGTTCAGGGAAAGTAATGGATGAAATGGCCGCTAGCTGGATCGGCGACAACGCGGGCACAAACACATCGCCGGCGAGCGGGCTGCGGGCGTCAATGTCGGGAACATGGGTATTCGGATCGAGCACGTTGAAAGTACTCTCGATGGCGCCGGCGGGCTGGTAGGTGGCGTTGCCGGGTTGGGAGGCGCGGATGGTTACCTGGCCGGCCTGACCGCTCAGGGTCACGGTTTTACCATTGATGGCGGCCGGGCCCGACACTACTTCGTACACCACGGGAAGCCCCGAACTGGCGGACGCGTCGAGATCGAATGGGGCAGCGGTGGTCAGTTTGTTCGGAATTTGCGGGAAGGTAATGGCCTGAAATCCGGCATTGAGCGTGCCGTTGAAATTGGACGTTGGGCCGTTCATCGCAAAATTCAGCAGATCGCCGTCGAGGGTTCCGTTGCCGAATTCACATTTCAGTTTGGAGATAGACGTATTATCGCCGCCGGGCAAGCCCTGGTTGCATTTGTAATACAACACCAGGTCGGTTTCCGTGCCGGTGAGTTCGTTGGCCATCATATCCTGTATTTCGGCAGATGTGAGGCCTTTTTTCCACAGGCTGACTTCGTCGACGCGGCCGCCATACACGAAGTTAAAACCGCCGAGCAGACTTTTACCGATGGAAAAAGAGACGTTGGTAGCCGTGATTTTGCCCGTGGCGGCCTTGCTGCCTTTCAGCACGCCGTTGAGGTACAAGCTCACTTTCGTGCCGTCGTACACCCAGGCAAAATGTTGCCAGGTTTCCGGCACGATGGTATAGGTGGGCGCCACGTATTCGAACAGGGTACCGCCCGAGTTTTGGTAACGGCATTCGATTTTTCCGTTGTCCAGTTGAATCATATAAAAACCCGCGTTGGTGCCGCGCACCCCCATCATGCCTTGCCCGTAGGCATACTCGTCGGTCCAGAACCAGCCGGTCATGGAAAAAGCGCCGGCGTTGGCGATGAGCGCCGAGGCATTGGGCGTTTGTACATAATCATCGACGCGGTCGAAATGTAAATATTGCTCGGATTGAGCGCCGGCCGGGGCTGCAAAGCCCAGGACTAAGAAAATGGGGAAAAAGCGAAAGAGGGTGTTGAGTTGTTTCATTTTCTACAATTTTATGATTAATAGGTTTCTGGTTTGGGGGGTTGGAG